>JBBRWI010000024.1:0-28212 GCA_038249305.1 Acetobacterales bacterium | reverse complement strand
CCCAGCCCGCCGCCTTGGCGGCGCTGCATGGGGAGGGACTGGCCTTCCTCGGCGCCCTGGAACGGCTGGAGGCCGCCTGTACCGGCCCGGCCGAACCCTGCATTGCGGCGCTGGTCGCGGTGGGCGACGTCTCGGGCGACGGCGCTCTGGGCACGGCGGAAATTGCCCGGCTGCTGCGCGGGGCGGCCTGGGTACTGGCCGCGCAGGAGGGTGGTTCGGCCGAAACGCTGGCGGGGGTGACTGCGGCAGGGGCCGTGGGCGGCCTTCTGGCGGCGCAGTTGATGGTGGGCAGCCTGGATTACGATGGCGATGGGCGTTTGTCGGCCGCGGAATTGCGCCAGGACCGGGGTGCCTTGCCGGTCGTCGCCGGCGATGCGGCCGGGCGGCCGTTCCGCACCGAAGGCGTGGCCGATGGCGCGGGCTTTCTGCGTGGGCTGGTCGAGGGGATCATCGGATCGCGCTGACCGCGCCGGCCTTGGCGTTCATCCGGGCCGGTCGCAAGATTTCGATGATTTTCTCGGCGATCTTCTCGGGCGAAAGGACATAATCGACGCAACCGCTGGCGATGGCGCTCTCGGGCATATCTGATTGCTTCGCGGTGTCCGGTTGCTGCGCGATCGCGATGCCGCCGACGGCCCGGATGTCACACAGTGCCTCCGCCCCATCACCGTCCAGTCCCGACACGATCACCGCGATCACCTGGCCATCCCAGTTCTGGGTAAGCGAGCACAGGAAAACCGTGATGACGTTCGGCCAGCCATGGGGCTTGGAGATGGGCGCCAGGCGAAATTCGCCATCCAGGACGTGCAGGTCACGATTTTCCGGGATGATGAACAGGTGGTTGGGTTCGATCTCCAGCCGTTCGGTGATGAGTTCGACAGCCATCGGCGTGTACTTCGGCAGGATCGCATGCAACTGCGTGGCGAATTGGCGCAGGTGGTTCACGATGATGAAGGCCGCGCCCGTGTCGCCCGGCATGTGTTGCAGCAGCCGGATATAGGCATCGAGCCCGCCCGCCGAACCGCCGATGCACACCACCGGTATATTGCGTTGTTTCAGCATGGGACGTCGCCTTTTGCGGACGCGATGCGGCGCCCTGTGGCGATGCAACGCCGGCCGGCATGGAATGGCGGCATGGAAACGTTGGGTGTCAGGCCCCGTCAGTCGGCTCGCCGCGTTCGCGATCCTTTCGAACAAACGATCCGCTAACCCTGCGGCGTCAGGAACAGCCGGTTCATCCGCTCCATCTGGCGGCGCAGTTCCTCGAACTCGCGGAAGAACACTTCGCGCGGCGTGCCGCTGGCGGCCATGTCATCGGCGATCTCGCCAATGCTGCGAACCCCGTCGATGCGGCCGAACATCGCGCGCGCCAGGCGCGGCAGCGGCAGCGGCACGCGCAGCCCGTCGAAGGTCACCGGCAGCACATCGTCGGCCGGCAGCCCGGTGGCCAGGGCGGGGCCTTCGTTCTCGCGCAGCCGGGGCACGCCCGCCGGGTCGGACCAGTCGGGTTCGGCCACCGGGTCGGCGGCACGGGTGCAGTAGGCGACGTGGATGCCCATGTTGCCGGTCAGCGCCTCGGCCAGCGCCGCGCGGGCGATCATGTTCATCCCCGCGGTGCGGGCGCGCAGCCGCACATCGGGCAGCCAGGTGTCGGGGTCGTAGCGCACCGGTTCGACCAGGCAGCGCAACCGCAACCCCGCCCCTTCGATCAGCGAGGCCAGTTGCGGCACGGTATAGGCCTGGTCGCGCGGGTTCAGCAGCAGGTCGTACAGCCCCGCATCGCCGCCCTTGAGGTGGTCGGTGATCCAGGGGTTGCGCTTAAGCCAGGCGGTGTCGGGCAGGTGTTTCCAGACGCGGCGGGCGATCTCCACCCGCGCGGCTGGGGCCTCGTCGGGCGGGGCCAACCGCCGCAGCGCGTCCTGCAGCATATAAACGCCGGTGCGACCGTGCGGGGCATAGACCATCAGCCCGATGCCGCCGCCGGGTGCGAGCGATCCGGCCAGCGCCGCCAGCCCCGCCGCCGGGTCGGGCAGATGGTGCAGCACGCCGCAGCAGTCGATATAGTCGAAGGCGCCGAGGCCAAGGCTCGGCAGGTCGAGCAGCGAACCCTCGACAAAGCGTATGTTGTCCAGCCGCCTAACCTCGGCCCGCGCCATCGCGACCTTGCGGGCAGAAGCCGAGCGGTCGAGCCAAGTGACATCGCCCGCCCGTCCACGCCAGGCCATTTGCTGGGCCAGCATCAGTGTGCCGTCGCCGGAACCGCCGCCGGCGACAAGCGCGCGAAGCGGGGCAGAGGCCGGGCGACGCGCGCCAAAGATCCAATGGTCCACCTCGGCCAGATGCGACGGGCTGCCGACGACCAGACGCCGAGCCTCGTCCTTCGGGTCGCGCAGCGGATAGGGGTAGGCTTCGTACTGGTCGGCGAGGGCGGCGTCGGCGCGGTCGATCATCGCGGCGTGGTGCCGCAGATGACGCCGGCCGTCGAGGGGGGCCAAGCCTCAGCGCAGGCCGAGGAAGCCCAGGACCACGACCACGACGACGACCAGGCCGACAATATAGATGATGCTGTTCATGGGTTGGGTGCCTTTCACGGACGACCCCGCTGTAACGCGCCCGTACCGGCGCGGTTGCACCGCTACCTGCGGCGCCAGCCCTGCGTCGTGCGGTCGATCACCGCCGAGACGGCGACCTGCGCGATTTTCACCGTCAGCGCCACGCCCAGGATGACGCAGGCCATGGCGGCCGCGGCACTGGATTGTCCCGCTTCGTCCATCTGCACCGCCGCCACGGCCGCCGGCTTGAAGTCGGGGCCATAGAGGAAGATCACCGCGCTGACGGTCGTCATCGCATTGACGAAGATATAGGCGGACATCTCCAGCACCGCGGGCAGGCACATCGGCACGGTCACACGGCCGAAGGTGGTCCAGACCGGCACCTTCAGGCTGGCCGAGGCGGCTTCGAATTCCGGGTCCAACTGGCGCAGCGCGGTGGTCGCGGTCAGGTGCCCGACGGTCCAGAAATGCACCACGCTGTTCAGCGCCAGGATCGCCAGGGTGCCATACAGGATGTTCAGCGGATTGGCCGGGTGGTTGAAGAACAGGATATAGGCGAGGCCCAGCACCAGCCCCGGGATCGCCAGCGGGGCTGTGACCAGGAAGCCGACGACGCCGCGCAGCGCCCCGGCCTCGGGCGTGCGGGCAACCAGCCAGGCGATGATGAAGATCACCGGCGTGCCGACCAGCGCCGCGGCGGCAGCCATCTTGACCGAGGTCCAGACCGAGCCCCAGCCAGCCGTGTCGAAGCGCGCAAAATCGTAGTTGTTCAGCGTCAGGTTCAGGTTCCACGGCCAGAAGGTGATCAGGCTGGACCAGAGGGCGGTGCCGACCACGGCCAGCAACAGCCCGGCGATGACCGTGCATGCCAGCAGCAGCGGCACATCGCGCCACAGCCTGGCCTTCGGCACATAGGCGACGGCGCGGCCGGACATGGTGGCGGCCTTTCGCCGGGTCGCCCAGCGTTCCAGCGCGAAGGCGACCAGCGCCGGGATCAGCAGCACGATGCCGACCACCGCCCCCATGTTGAAGTTCTGCTGGCCGACCACCTGCTTGTAGACATCGGTCGCCAGCACGTTGAACGACCCGCCGATCACCTTGGGGATGCCGAAATCGGTGACCACCATGGTGAAGACGACGACCGCCGCCGAAACCAGCCCGTAGATCGACCCCGGCAGGGTCACGGTCAGGAAGGTGCGGATGCGTCCGGCGCGCAGCACCTCGGCGGCCTCATAAAGCCGCGCGTCGGAGGTCGCGAGCGCGACCGACAGGATCAACGCCGCATGCGGAAAACAGGCGAAGACCTGCGCCGCGATGATGCCGGCCGGGCCATAGATGGTCCCGCCGAACAGCCAGGCCTTGAGCAGCCCCTGGTTGCCGAACAGGGTGATCAGCGCCAGCGCCGGCAGCAGCGAAGGCGCCAGCACCGGCACCAGCATGACCGCCCGAAAGGCACCGCGCGCCGGCATCCGGCTGCGCGTCAGCCCATAGGCATAGACAAAGGCCAGCGGCACCACGAGCAGGGTCGCGACCGCCGCCGTCCAGACGCTGCGCCAGGCCGAGACCGCGAGCGAGGGCGTCGTGACGTAGACGGTGAAGTTGGCGATGCCGACCCAGGCGCCCTCGGCGTCCTGGAAGGCGCGGACCAGCAGCATCGCCATGGGTGCTGCCAGCACCAGCAGCAGCGCGACGCCGGCCAGGACCAGTGTCCAGCGCATCAGCCGCTGGTCGGGGGCCAGCGTCCGCACCACCGGCCGGCCGCGCGCGGCGGGGGGCAAGGCGATGGCGGTGCCGCCGTCAGGCATCGCCAGGGAAGATCAGCATGCGCGACGGCGGGATCGACAGGCCAATGCGTGCGCCGGGCTGGGCGCCGATCTCGCGCAACGCATCGGGACTGGCCTCGGCCTCCAGCAGCAGGCGGCCGTCGGCCAGCGCCAGGCGGCAGACCGGGCCCAGGTATTCGAGGGCGGTGACCTCGGCCGAAAGCGGCCCGGCGGTCGTGGCGGTGAGGCGCACGTCCTCGGGCCGGACGAAGACCTTCACGCTGGTGCCGATGGGGGCCGGGGGCGGGCTCGGGATCAGGTGGCCATCGGCGGTGCGCAGCCCTTCGGCCTGGACCACCGCATCGAAATGGCTGCTGCGGCCGACGAAACCGGCGACGAAGGCCGAGGCGGGATGGCGGTACACCGCCTCCGGCGTGCCGACCTGCTCGATGCGGCCGGCGTGCATCACCACGATCCGGTCGGCGATGGCCATGGCTTCTTCCTGGTCATGCGTCACCATGATGGTGGTGACGCCCAGGCGGCGTTGCAGGGCGCGGATTTCCTGGCGCAGGTGCTGGCGCACCTGGGCATCCAGCGCCGACAGCGGTTCATCCAGCAACAGCAGCCCCGGTTCGGGCGCCAGCGCGCGCGCCAGGGCCACCCGCTGCTGCTGCCCGCCCGAGAGTTGCGCCGGATACTTCTGGGCCTGCTCGGCCAGCCCCACCAGCGCCAGCAATTCGATCACCCGGTCCTGCCTCCGGGTCTTGGGCCAGAGCGCGCCGCGCAGTCCGTAGCCGACGTTGGCCGCGATCGAGAGGTTGGGGAACAGGGCATAACTCTGGAACACGATGCCGAAGTCGCGTGCCGAGGGCGGCAGGCCCGTGATGTCGCGCCCGCCCTGGGTGATGCGGCCTTCGCTGGCGGGATCCAGCCCGGCGATTGCACGCAGCAATGTGGTCTTGCCGCAGCCCGACGGCCCAAGGAAACAGATCAATTCCGCCGCCACCACCGATAGCGACACGTCGCGCAGGGCGGTGAAGGCGCCGAACCGCTTGGACACGTGGTCCACCAGCAGGTAGGGCGCGCCGACGATCGGCGGCGCCGCCCCCTGGACCAGCGTGGTTTCCGCGATGAGCGCCATGGCCGGGGGTTCCCTTCAGCCCGCCGGGTGTCAGCGCGGCGCCGACTTCCCATCGAAGCGCGTGGTCCATTCGCGCAGGATGCGGTCACGATCCGCCGCCACCGCCGCGAAATCGGCCGCCACCATGCGGGAGGCGAATTCGGCAGGATAATTCTGCACCGTCGCAGGCACGCCCGGCAGCGCCAGCATGGCATAGAAGCGGCCATACTGCTCCATCGCGATGCGCGAGACGGCGAAATCGGCCAGGCGCTTCGCGGCGTCGAGGTTGCGGCTGCCGCGTAGCAGGGCGGTGGCCTCCAGGTCGAAGCCGACGCCATCGGTCGGCACGATGATCTCGATGGGCGCGCCCTGGTTGCGCAGCGTTACGGCGCGCATGTCGAAGGACAGGCCGACCCCGTATTCGCCGCGGGCGGCGTTGTTGCAGGGCGCGCTGCCGCTGTGGGTATAGACCTGGATGTTGTTGTGCAGCGCGGTCATGAACTCCCAGGCGCGGGCTTCGCCCATCGCGCCGATCCAGCCCGCGATGGTCAGGAAGCCGGTGCCGCTGCTGGCCGGGTTGGGCATCACCACCTGGCCACGGAGTGCCGGGGCCAGCAGGTCGGCCCAGGCGGTCGGGCGCGGCAGGTTGCGCTGCTGCGCGACCACCGTGTTGAAGCAGATTGCCGAGACGAAGGCATCCATGCCGGTCCAGGTCATCGGGCTGCGATCGCTGCGCATGTTCGGGCGCAGCGCATCGGCACCGACCGGGGTATAGGGTTCGAGCATGTCGAGCCCCTGCATCTGCAGGATCGAGAACACCGACAGGCCCCAGATCATGTCGGCCCGCGGATTGGCGCGTTCGGCCAGCAGACGGGCGGTGATGATGCCGGTGCTGTCGCGCACCCAGGCGACCTCCACGCCCGGCACGGCGGCCTCGGCGGCAGCCTTGAGCGGGGCGAGCTGTTCGTTTTCCAGCGCCGTATAGACGGTGACCCGGGTGCGGGTCTGCGCCTCCCCTGCCAGGGGGGACAGGGCGCAGGCGAGCATGACGAGGCCGGCGAGGCTGCGATGCATCCGGACGTTCCTTTTTCTGGGATGGCCTCAAATCAGGCGGGAGGGAGGTAGCCTGGGGACGACGTCCGTTTCATGACAAACGTGTTTCTGTTCGGTGACCGGCGGCACATGGAAACAATCCCCAGGGCAATGGATGTAACTTCCACAGGCGATTTTTGTCTAAAAACATCATGAATACAGAAAGTTACAAATCATCCCTGACAGGTGGGGGGAACTAGGATGCAGCATCACCCACAGAGTTCTCCACAGACGTCATCGCCAGCATGGCCGCCGCCAGATCCTCGCCCGCCCATCCGACCGATTTGAACACCGTGATCTCGGTTGCCCTGCGCCGGCCGGGATGGCTGCCACGGCACAGCTCGGCGAGGTCGCAGGCCACATGCTCGGCCGTGATCGCGCCCTCGGCGATGGCTTGCAGGATGTCGCCGGCCTCGGCCAGGGCGCCGGCGCGGGTGTCCACCACCAGTGTCGCGCCGGCGAGCAGGGCGGCATCGGCTTCGCGCATGTCGGGGCGATAGGCGCCGACCAGGTCGATATGCGTGCCCGGCGCCACGGCGGCGCCGAGGATCAGCGGCGCCGTGGCCAGGGTCGCGGCGGCGATGATGTCGAAGCCCGACGGGTCGGGGGTCGCGACCGCGCGCGCGGCCAACCCCGCTGCACGCAGGGTCGCGGCCAGGCGCGGGGCGCTGGTGCCGCCGGGGCTCCAGATCGCGATATCCGTAAGGGCGAAGCGATGGGCATAGGCCTCGGCCAGCGCATGCGCGACCCGGCCGGCGCCGAGCAGCAGCAGCCGGGCGCTGTCCGGCCGGGCGAGGTAGCCCGCCGCCAACACGCTGGTCGCCGCCGTGCGCCGGTCGGTCAGCGCCGCGCCGTCCAGCAGCGCGGCAGGCGCGCCGGTGGCGGCATCGCTCAATAAATAGGCGGCATGGACGGCCGGCAGGCCGCGCTGCCCGTTTTGCGGCGCGACATGCACGATCTTCACGCCGGAAAAGCCGGCCGCCGACCAGGCCGGCATCAGCAGCAGTGCGGTCGGCGGGCCATCGCGTTGCGCCATGCCGTGGCGATGCCGCAGCGGCGCTTCGCAGCCGTCGCGGAACATGGCGCGCAGCGCGGCTTCGAGCGGCCCCCAGGGCAGGCGTGCGGCAACCGCCGCGGCATCGAGCAGGATCATGCCCCGAGCCTAGCACGCCGTGGGGTGGGGCCGTCTTGCTGGCGCAGCGTTTGCAAGGCACTAACAAAAGGTATCCGGTGGGATGATGGCAACCGCCGGCAGCCATCCCGGATCGGACGTTGCCCCCGCGCCATCCATGGCGCAGCATCGGGGCGGGAGACGCTGTGACCCCCGATGGACCGGGGCTGCTGCACACCAAATACAATAGCAACCAGACGAACGGGAGAGTTTCGATATGCCCCAGAGGCACCTTCTCAATGCGGCGGGCGCAGCGCTGCTGGCCAGCGCGATGGCGCTGCCCGCCATGGCCCAGACCAGCGTCGTGGATACGATCCGCAGCCGCGGCAGCCTGATCTGCGGTGTGAACACCGGCCTGGCCGGTTTCGCCCAGCCCGACAGCCAGGGCGTCTGGCGCGGCTTCGATGTGGATTATTGCCGCGCAGTCGCGGCCGCCGTCCTGGGCGACGGCAGCAAGGTCCGCTACGTGCCCACCACCGCGCAGAACCGCTTCACGGCGCTGCAGTCGGGTGAAGTGGACATGCTGTCGCGCAACACGACCTGGACGCTGTCGCGCGACACCTCGCTCGGCTTCGACTTCACCGGGATCAACTTCTACGACGGCCAGGGCTTCATGGTGCGGGCCAGCCTGAACCTGCGTTCGGCGCGGGAACTGGATGGCGCGACGATCTGCGTGCAGCCGGGCACCACGACCGAGCAGAACCTGACCGACTGGGCGCGGGCCAGCCGGGTGAACTTCCGCCCGGTGGTGATCGAACAGCTTGAGCAGGTGGTGAGTGCCTTCACCTCGGGCCGTTGCGATGCCTATACGACGGACATCTCGGGCCTGGCCGCGACCCGCGCGGTACAGCAGCGCCCGGCAGATTTCGTCATCCTGCCCGATGTGATCAGCAAGGAACCGCTTGGCCCGCTGGTGCGGCACGGCGACCAGCGCTTCGCCGACATCGTGCGCTGGACGCATTTCGCGCTGATCGGCGCCGAGGAACTGGGCATCACCGCCGCCAACGTGGACCAGATGGCGGCCAGCGACCCGCGGCCCGACGTGCAGCGCATGCTCGGCCGCAATGGCGGCCTGGGGCAGATGCTCGGGTTGCAGGACAACTGGGTTGCGACCGTGCTGAAGACGACCGGCAACTACGCCGAGATGTTCACCCGCCACCTGGTGCCGATCGGCGTGCAGCGCGGGCCGAATGCGTTGTGGACCACGCCGGGCGGGCTGCAATACTCGCCGCCGTTCCGGTGATCCGCACGCCCTGGAGCACGATGCGTTCATGCGAACGCATCTCGTGCTCTGGAAGTATCTGATTTCAGGGCAAGAATTGCGCTAGCGCAAAACGGGGGCCGGCGGTGCGCCGCCGGTCCCCACGTCACCCGGGCATGAAGGCTTTCGGATGAGCAGCACGACCGACCCGCGGCTTCTGCGGAGGCCGCCGAAGAAGGGCATCCGGATCTCCTGGGCGGATGAGCGGTTTCGCGCGATCATCTGGCAGATCCTGATCGTCGGCGTTGTCGTGGCCGTCGTCTGGTGGCTGGTCCGCAACACCCAGCACAATCTGGAAGTCCGCCGCATCGCCACCGGCTTCGGCTTCCTGCAACGCGAGGCCGGGCTGCCGATCGCCGAAAGCCTGATCGACTATACCCCGCAGGACACCTACCTGACCGCGCTGATGGTCGGCGTGCTGAACACGCTCAAGGTCGCGGTGGTCGGGGTCATCCTGGCGACCATCCTCGGCACCATCATGGGCATCGCCCGGCTGTCGAAGAACTGGCTGGTGGCCAAGCTGGCCGGTGTCTATGTCGAGGTGATCCGCGACCTGCCGCTGCTGCTGCAACTTCTGTTCTGGTACACCATCCTGCAATCGCTGCCCGGGCCGCGCCAGGCGATGAACCCGGTGGAGGGGGTGTTCCTGTCCAACCGCGGGCTGAAGCTGCCCTGGATCGAATGGGAAGCCGCGCATCAATCGGCGATGTGGGTCTTCGTCGCCGGCTGCGTCGCGTTATGGGCGGTGCGGCGGATGCAGCGCAAAAGCCAGGACGCCGACGGGCAGCAGCGGGCGCTGTGGCCCTGGGCGCTCGGCTTCCTGGTCGCGGCCCCGGTCGCGGTCTGGGCCGCGATGGGGGCACCCTGGGTCGGCGACATGCCGGCGCTGCGCGGCTTCAACTTCCGCGGCGGGCTGACCATCTCGCCGGAATACTTCGCCCTGCTGATCGGCCTCGTGACCTATACTGCGGGCTTCATCGCCGAGATCGTGCGCGCCGGCATCCTGGCGGTGCATACCGGGCAGTGGGAGGCGGCGGAGGCGACCGGGATGCGCCGGCCGCAGGTGCTGAAGCTGATCGTGCTGCCCCAGGCGCTGCGGGTCATCATCCCGCCGATGACCAGCCAGTTCCTGAATTTGACGAAGAATTCCTCGCTGGCGGTCGCCATCGGCTACCAGGACATCGTCAGCATCGCCAATACCACGCTGAACCAGACCGGCCAGGCGATCGAGGGCATCGCCATCATCATGGGCGTGTACCTGACGATCAGCCTGTCGATCAGCCTGTTCATGAACTGGTACAACGCCAAGATCGCCCTGGTGGAAAGGTAGACCCCCGATGAGCGACATCACGCTTGGCACCCCTGCCGTCCCGCTCGCGGCGCCCGAGCGCACGCCGCCGGTGCTTGTCGCGGGGCCGCTGGCCTGGGCCCGCCAGAACCTGTTCTCCGGCTGGATTTCCACCGCGGTCACGCTGGCGCTGGGCTACCTGATCATCACCCGCGCGATCAGCTTCATCGACTGGGCTTTCCTCAATGCGATCTGGGTGGTGCCGGGCGGCAACCAGACGCAGGTATGCCGCGACATGAAGGGGATCGGCGCCTGCTGGGCGGTGATCACCGAAAAGCACCGCTTCATCCTGTTCGGCACCTATCCCTACGATGAGCAGTGGCGCCCGGCGCTCGCCTGCCTCGTGTTCGTCGGGCTGTACATCGTCAGCGCGATGCGCCGGTTCTGGCGCAAGGAACTGGCGCTGATCTGGGTGGGCGCGCTGGCCATCATCGGCGTGCTGATGTGGGGCGGCGTGCTCGGGCTGTCCTTCGTGCCGCAGGAACGCTGGGGCGGGCTGCCGATTACGCTGATCCTGTCCACTTTCGGCTTGGCCTTCGCCTTTCCGCTGGCGATCATGGTCGCGCTCGGCCGGCGGTCGAAGATGCCGGCGATCAAGATGCTTTGCGTGCTGTACGTCGAATTGATCCGCGGCGTGCCGCTGATCAGCCTGCTGTTCATGGCCAGCGTGATGTTCCCGCTGTTCCTGCCGGACGGCATGAACATCGACAAGCTGCTGCGCGCGCAGGTCGCCATCATCCTCTTCGCCGGCGCCTACCTCGCGGAAGTGGTCCGCGCCGGCCTGCAGGCCCTGCCCAAGGGGCAGTACGAGGCGGCCGATGCCATGGGGCTGTCCTATTGGCAGAAGACCGCCTTCATCGTGCTGCCGCAGGCGCTGAAGATGGTGATCCCACCGCTGGTCAACACCTTCATCGGCTTCTTCAAGGATACCTCGCTGGTGCTGATCATCGGCATCTTCGACCTGCTGACCGCCGGCAAGACGGCGATCGTCGAACCCGCCTGGCAGGGCTTCGGGATCGAGGTCTATGTCTTCGTCGGCGTGATCTACTTCATTTTCTGCTACGCCATGTCGAAATACAGCCAAGGCCTTGAGGCCGAGCTGAACAACCGCCGCCGCTGATAGGATACCGGAGAGCACACCATGAGCGACACGATCGAAGCCGGCCTGCACATCGAATCCGTCGTCCGCGCCGATGCGCCGCCGGCCATCGTGATGGAGAAGGTCAACAAATGGTTCGGCGCGCTGCATGTGCTGCGCGATGTGACCCTCAATGTCGCCCTCGGCGAACGCGTGGTGGTCTGCGGCCCGTCCGGTTCGGGCAAGTCCACCCTGATCCGCTGCATCAACCGCCTGGAACAGCACCAGGAAGGCCGCATCGTCGTCGAAGGCATGGAACTGACCGACGATCTGCGCAGCCTGGATGCGATCCGGCGGGAGGTCGGGATGGTGTTCCAGTCGTTCAACCTGTTCCCGCACCTGACGGTGCTGGAAAACTGCACCCTGGCGCCGATCTGGGTTCGCAAGATGCCCAAGGCCGAGGCCGAGGCGCTGGGGATGGAATACCTCGAACGGGTCAAGATCCCGGAACAGGCCAAGAAGTATCCGGGGCAATTGTCCGGCGGCCAGCAGCAGCGCGTCGCCATTGCCCGCGCGCTGTGCATGAAGCCCAAGATCATGCTGTTCGACGAACCGACCAGCGCGCTCGACCCCGAGATGATCAAGGAAGTGCTGGACACCATGGTCGGGCTGGCCGCGACCGGCATGACCATGGTCTGCGTGACGCATGAGATGGGCTTTGCCCGCCAGGTGGCCGACCGGGTGGTGTTCATGGATCGCGGCGAGATCGTCGAATCCGGCACCCCGACCGAGATGTTCGAAACGCCGAGGACCGACCGCTTGAAGCTTTTCCTCAGCCAGATCTTGCGGGGCCACTGACCCACTTGGCGCCGCGCTTGCGCGGCGGACGGGCCTGCGCCTATGCCTAGGGGCCGCGGGGTGATCCCGCGCCCCACCGCGCCCGGGTTGCCCGCATGACCACGCCGAGTATCGCGCAACGTTCGATCACGCCCGCCTTGCTGCTTGGCGTCATCGGCGTGGTCTATGGCGATATCGGCACCAGCCCGCTCTATGCCATGCGCGCCGCCGCCCTGCATTTCAGCGCCGATGGGCTGGAGCGGTGGGAGATCCTCGGCCTCCTCAGCCTGATCACCTGGTCGCTGATCCTGGTGGTGACGGTGAAATACGTGACCTTCGTCATGCGCGCCGACAACCGGGGGGAGGGCGGCATCCTGGCGCTGACGGCGCTGGCGCAGCGGTCGATGAAGAGCGACCGCACCCGTTTCATCGCCGGTGCCATCGGCGTGGCCGGGGCCTGCCTGTTTTTCGGCGACGGCGTGATCACGCCCGCGATTTCCGTGCTCTCGGCGGTCGAGGGGCTGAAGATCATCTCGCCTGCCTTCGAATCGCTGGTCATCCCGATCTCGCTGGCGGTTCTGCTGGTGCTGTTCTTCGTGCAGTATCGCGGCACCCACAGCATGGGCGTGGTGTTCGGGCCGATCTGCGCGATCTGGTTCGCGGTGATCGGCGTGCTCGGGCTGATCGAGATCATCAAGGTGCCGGAAATCCTGGTCGCGCTGTCGCCGCACTACGCGATCCAATTCTGCATCGCCTACAAGATGCTGGCCTTCATCGCCTTCGGCTCGGTCGTGCTGGCGGTGACGGGGGCCGAGGCGCTGTATGCGGACATGGGGCATTTCGGCGCGCGGCCGATCCGCCTCGTGTGGAATTTCTACGTGCTGCCCTGCCTCGCGTTGAACTATTTCGGCCAGGGCGCACTGCTGATCGCCGAGCCGGAGTCGATCGAAAACCCCTTCTACCTGTTGGCGCCCGAATGGTTCCGCCCGCCGCTGGTGCTGCTGGCGACGGCGGCCACGATCATCGCCAGCCAGGCGATGATCACCGGCGCCTATTCGATCGCGCGGCAATGCGTGCAGCTCGGCTGGCTGCCGCGGCTGGAGGTGCGCCACACCAGCGATGTCGAGGAAGGCCAGATCTATCTGCCGCAGGTCAATTTTGCCTTGCTGATCGGCGTGCTGGTCCTGGTGCTGACCTTCCGCACCTCCGATGGGCTGGCCGCGGCCTATGGCATCGCGGTGACGGGCACGTTCCTCTGCACCTCGATCCTGGCGGTCATCGTGTTCCGCCGCACCTTCGGCTGGTCATGGCCGCTGGTGCTCGGGGTGTTCATCCCGCTGGCGGCACTGGATCTGACGTTCTTCATCTCCAACGTGCTGAAGGTGCCCGATGGCGGCTGGGTGCCGCTGGTGCTGGGCGCTGTCCTCTTTGCGCTGATGACGACCTGGAAGCGCGGGCGGGACCTGTTGTTCGCCCGGTTCCGCCAGGACAGCCTGCCGCTGAAATCCTTCCTGGCGCGGCTGCCGCAATCCAAATCCATCATCCGGGTGCCGGGCATCGCGATCTTCATGACCGGGCAGGCCGACTACGTGCCCAACGCGCTGCTGCACAACCTCAAGCACAACAAGGTGCTGCATGAGCGGGTGCTGTTCGTTACCGTGACCAACCTCGACGTGCCGGCGGCGCCGGTCCGGCGGGAGGTGCTGGAGCTCGCCCCCGGCATCCACCGGGTGATCCTGAACTACGGCTTCCTCGAAAGCCCCAACATCCCGCGGGAGTTGGAGACGCTGCGCGAGGTCGGCGTGGCCTTCGAACCGATGCAGGCCTCCTACTTCCTCGGGCGCGAGCAGTTGGTCGCGGCGGTGGTGCCGAAGATGCCGCAGTGGCGGCAGTGGATCTTTTCCCTGCTCAGCCGCAACGCGGTGCCGGCCACGGAGTTCTTCCGCATACCCTCCGACCGCGTGGTGGAGTTGGGCGTCCGCGTCGCCATATAATCCTGCGACCCGATGAGGAGTCTGCCCGTGCCGACCGTAACGCTTGTGCTGGCGTCCGGCGCCCGCTTCCCCGAGGGCAGCCCCGACCACCGCTATGAACTGGAACTGACACTCGACCGGGACGGCCGTATCGATGGTGCCGCCTGGGCTGCCGACGATGCGCCCTGGCCGGCCCGCCGCTTCCGCCCCGGCGACCCGATGCAGGAAGGCGACGTGCAATACGACGAGGACCACGGCTGGAGCCTGCGGTTCTTCGATGACGATGATGCGGGCGCTGACGACACCCCGCTGGCCGCGTCGCTGTCCTATGACGGGCCGTGGCGCCCGGGCGAGATCGTCACCCTGCTCGGGCGCGGCAAGCGGGAGAGTGCCTGGCGGATCGTGGCCGTGGTGTAGGAGGGGGTTTGGTGGAGCCAGGCGGAATCGAACCGCCGACCTCTTGAATGCCATTCAAGCGCTCTACCAACTGAGCTATGGCCCCACACACCCGCCGGGACAGCGCCCTGCGGGAGGCGCGCTCATACCCCCCGCCCCTTCGCCCCGCAAGCCCCGCCCGGCCGAAAACCGCTCAGAACAGCCCGTCGATCCGCCCCATCCCATCCAGCCCGATCCGTTCCGCGGCCGGGCTGCGCGGCAGGCCCGGCATGGTCATCACATCGCCGCAGACCGCCACGACGAAGCCCGCGCCGGCCGACAGCCGAACCTCGCGCACCGGCAGGACATGGCCCGTCGGCGCGCCGAGCGCAGTCGGATCGGCGCTGAACGAATACTGCGTCTTGGCGATGCAGACCGGCAGGTGGCCATAGCCCTGCGCCTCGAACCCCTGCAGCCGCTTGGCGACGGCGGCCGGCAGGGCGATGTCGGCGGCGCGATAGATGCCGGTCGCGATCGCGCGTATCTTTTCCGCCAGCGGCAGCGACAGGTCATACAGCGGCTGGAAGCGGGCGCTGCCGGCATCGATGAAGCCGCGCACCACGGCGGCCAGATCGGCCGCCCCCGCCGCCCCATCGCCCCAATGGGTGCAGAGCACGGCCTGCGTGTCGAGCGCGGCCATCGCTTCGCGCACCGCCGCGATCTCGGCCGCCGTGTCGCCGGAAAAGCGGTTCAGCGCGACCACCACCGGCAGGCCGAAGCCGCGGCAATTCTCGACATGGCGCGCGAGATTCACGACACCGCGCTGCACCGCCGCGACATCCTCCGCCCCCAAAGCCGCCTTGGCGACGCCGCCATGCATCTTCAGCGCCCGCACCGTGGCGACGACCACGCAGGCCGCCGGCGACAGCCCCGCCTGGCGGCACTTTATGTCGAGGAACTTTTCCGCGCCCAGATCGGCACCAAAGCCGGCCTCGGTCACCACCACATCGGCCAGCCGCAGTGCCAGTTGCGTCGCGATCACGCTGTTGCAGCCATGCGCGATGTTGGCGAAGGGTCCGCCATGGATCAGCGCCGGCGTGCCGGCAAAACTCTGCACCAGGTTCGGCATCAGCGCATCGCGCAGCAGCACCGCCATGGCGCCATCGGCCGACAGGTCGCGCGCCGTCACCGCCCGCCCGTCGCGCGTCTGCGCCACCACCATGCGGCCGAGACGCGCCTGCAGGTCGGGAAGGTCGGTGGCAAGGCAGAACACCGCCATGACCTCCGACGCCACGGTGATATCAAAACCGTCTTCGCGCGGAAAACCGTTGGCGACCCCGCCGAGCGAGCCCGTGATGTGGCGCAGCGCACGGTCGTTCATGTCGAGCGACCGGCGCCACGACACCCGGCGCGTGTCGATCCCCAGCGCATTGCCCCAATAGATGTGGTTGTCGATCATCGCGGCCAGCAGGTTGTTGGCGCTGGTGATGGCGTGGAAGTCGCCGGTGAAATGCAGGTTGATATCCTCCATCGGCCCGACCTGCGCCCGGCCGCCGCCCGTGGCACCCCCCTTCACGCCGAAGCACGGCCCCAGGCTGGGTTCGCGCAGGGCGGCGATGGCGTGGAGCCCGGATGCGGCCAGCGCGTCCGCAAGACCGATGGTGGTGGTGGTCTTGCCCTCGCCGGCGGGGGTCGGGCTGATGCCGGTGACCAGCACCAGCGCGCCGCGGCGGCCGGTATCGGGGATCAGCGCCGGATCGACCTTGGCCTTCTGGCGGCCATAGGGGATCACGGCGGCGTCGGGGATGCCCGCGCGGGCGGCAATCTCGGCAATCGGGCGCAAGGTGGTCGCCCGGGCGATCTCAAGGTCGGTGCTCATGCTGGTCGTTTTCCCCCTGTCGGCCGGATTACGGGGCGGCAAGCCGGGCCGCAAGATGGCTGCTGGCCGGGCGCGCGGCTTTGCGGCACACCCGCGGGCATGGACAGCCCCTGCCGCCGATCCTGTGTCTTGAGGGAAGACGGGGCCTTGTGCCTCGGCTGCGGGCGGACGCTGGCGGAGATCATGGCCTGGTCAACCGCCACCGAGGCCGAGCAGGCGGCGATCGTGCTGGCCGCCACGGCCAGGCTGGCGGGCGCCACGGCCCCATAGCCCCTGTTCTTCCGCGCCGCCGCCCGGCAGAATGGCGATCAGAGGAAACAATCCGGGACAAATGCCCATGACCCATACCTGGCCCCGCCGTGCCGTGCTGTCGCTCACCGCCGCCCCCTTGGCTGCCTGGGCGCAATCCCCCCCCGACCGGGCCCCCGCCGACCGGGCCCCCGATTGGCCGGTCCGCGTCACCACCATGCTGATCCCCTTCGGTGCCGGCGGCCCGTCCGACATCACCGGGCGGTCCATCGCGCAGGCAATGTCCACCGCCATCGGCCAGCCCGTCGTCGCCGAAAACCGCCCCGGCGCGAATGGCGAGATCGCCGGCCGCGCCATGGCCCGCGCCGCCCCCGATGGCTACACCTTGATGACCGGATCGATCGGCGTCTTCGCCATCAACGCAGCCCTGCGGCCGAACCTCGGCTATGATCCGGTGCGGGATTTCACGCCGATCACCCTGGCCGTCACCACGCCGAACGTGCTGGTGGTGAATCCCGACCGGGTGCCGGCGCGGACGCTGCCCGAACTGATAACCTGGCTGCGCGCCAACCCCGGCCGCACGTCGTATTCCACCAGCGGCGTCGGCTCGTCAGACCACCTGACCGCGGAACTGTTCAAGCAGCGGATCGGCGCGGACACCGCCCATATTCCCTATGGCGGCGGGGCGGCGGCGGCGACCGACCTGATCGCGGGCAATGTGCAGATCTCGTTCCAGAACCTCGGCACCGTCGCGGGGCATCTTGCGGGCGGGCGCCTGCGCGCGATCCTGCAGACCGGCCCGACCCGCAGCGCGGTGATCCCCGACGTGCCGACCGCGGCCGAGGCCGGGCTGCCCGATTTCGTCGTCACATCCTGGCAGGCGGTGATGGCGCCGGGCGGCATGGCGCCGGCCTTGCGCGACAAGCTGGCCGCCGCCGTCATCGCGGCGCTCAAGACCCCGCTGGTGACCGAACGCCTGGGCAATATCGGGCTGACCGTGGTCGCCAATACGCCGGAGGAATACAGCGCCTTCCAGCAGGCCGAGATCGCGCGCTGGCGCGGCGTGATCGCCGCCGCCAACATCCGGCCGGAGTAGTCATGCCGCGGCGCTCTGCCCGACCCCCATCTCGGCCAGCACCGCCTCCATCTGGCCCAGGGCAAAACGGATATCCGCCTCGTGGATCGCGCCGATGCAGCCGACGCGCATGGTCGGCGTGGCGGTCGTCCAGAAATTGCTGACCACCACGCCGCGCGCCTTCAGCGCCACCTGGAAACGGCCGAAATCCCAGGCCGGATCGGTCGGCTGGTGGACATTCACGATGATCGGCCCCTGGTGTTCCGGCGCGACATAGGGCTTGAAGCCCAGGCCCCGCAGCCCGGCATAGAGCACGTCGCGGTTGCGTTCATACCGCGCGAGCCGCGCCGGCTGGCCGCCCTCGGCATCATACAGGTCCATCGCGACGCCAAAGGCCCGCAGCGCCTGCACCGCCGGGGTGAAGCGGAAGGACCCCCAGCCGTTCTTCAGCGCATGGTCATAGACATCGGCCAGGTCCATCACCCAGGAACCGGCATTGCCTTTGGCGGCGAGCAAGGCATCGATCCGGGCCACGGCAAACCCGAAACCCGGCATGCCTTCGAGGCACTTGTTCGAGGTGAAGACCACCACATCGCATTCCGGATGCTCGGACAGGCGGAATGGCAATGCGCCGAATCCCGATACGGCGTCGCAGAGCATCCGCCGCCCGGCCGTAGCGATCACCGGCCCCAGCAGGTTGGGATCGTTGACGATGCCGCTGCCGGTTTCGCTGACCACCAGGGCGACGTGGCGGATCTCGGGGTGCCGGGCCAGCGCCTCGGCCAGCCGCGCGGGCGGCATCGGGGCGTTGTCCGGCCCGTCGATCGATACGACCACGCGCCCCGCCTCGGTCGCCAGCCGCGCCAGGCGGTCGGCATAGCCGCCATTGCGCACCACCAGCAGTTTTGCGCCGGCGGGGACGAAGCTGCGGATCGCGGCCTCGATGATCATGTGGCCGCAGCCGGGCAGCGGCAGGGCCGCGTGCTCGCCCGCGACACCGCCGGCGAGCGCCACGATGCGCGGCCGCATGGCGGCGTATTCGGCGCTGAAATCATCGTCCCAGGGGGCGATGTCCTCGGCCATCGCGGCGCGGACGCGGGGGTCGGTCTGCACCGGGCCGGGGATCAGCAACAACATGGTCTGGCAAATCCGAAGTGAGCCGGTGTTCTGCACGCCCCGGCTGGCCGCATCAAGCGATCAGCCCGGCGCCGACCTCCCGCAGCAGTTTCTGGCGCATCGCATCGGCGAAGTCGGCGTAGTCGGCGCAGGCCATGGCGAAGGAACCGGGGCCGCCGATCACTTCGGCTGCGTAATGCTCCAGCAGGTCGGGCTCCTCGTTCAGCACCGCCAGCCCGTTCAGCGTGACCCCGGCGGCCACGCCCAGGTCGCGCACCGGCCCCGGCGCGCGGCCGATATTGTGGCGCCCGTCGCCCGAGACATCCAGCGCCAGGCGGCTGGGCGCCCCGGGGGCCGCCGCCAGCAAAGCCAGCCCCGCGGCCATGCCGTCGCCGAGCGCCGTGGCACCGGGGGGCGGCAGGCGGGGGGTGGCTTGGATCGCCTCGGCCAGGGCCAGGGCCGCGGCGGGGCTGTCGAGCCGGGTCCAGCCGACCGCCAGATCGCGCGCCCCCGGCCCCGACCACAGCAGCAGGCAGACCCCGATCGCCCGCCGTGGCCCGGCGATGCAGGCCGCCTGCACGTCCGCCTGGCGAAAGGCATCGGCCAGTCCGCCCAGCATCAGGGCGAATTCATCGAAATCCACGCTCGCCGAGACATCGACGGCGAGGCACAGGGCGAGGTCGATCGGGTCCATGCGCGGGACATGGTGACGATCGAGCCCGTTTGCGCCGGATCAACGCCACGGCCGGCGCCAGCGTCTAGCATCGCCCCGATGCAGGGGAGGTTTCGATGCACCACCGGACCATGGGTGAGATCGTGCGCGACCAGCGCCCGCTGATGATGGCGCCGGATAACACGGTCCAGGAAGCCTGCGCCGCCATGCGCGAACGCCGCGTGGGGGCGGTGCTGGTGGTGGATGAGGCGCGGCACCTGCTCGGCATCTTCACCGGCCGCGACGCGCTGGGCTGCCTCGCGCAGGACAGGCACCCGCGCACCACGACCATGGCGCAGGTGATGACCAAGGCGCCGCAGACCGTGCCGCCCTCGGCCCATTCGCAGGACGCGCTGCATCTGCTCCAGGATGGCGGGTTCCGCCACTTGCCGATCACGGAAAATGGCCGAGTGGTCGGCATCGTCTCGCGCTACGACTTCCGCGCCAGCGAACATGTGCGGCAGGATGAGGAGACGGGGTATTTCGAGATCCTGCGGTAGCAGGCTGGCTGCGGATACATCGGGGGGCTGCGCCGTGGAGAGGGCGTGGCCCCCCTCCACACCCCCCCCACCAGAGGCGGCCGCCCCTGGACCGGCCAATAAAGGGAGGGTCATGAAGCGTGGCGGGAGCGACCTTGAGGTCGCGCCCTTTACTTTACCAAATCCTGTGGGATCCAACGGGCCACGGCCCCTTGGCGGGGAGAGTTTGAGAGGGGCCGCGGCCCTTTCAAAGCGCCACCCCGAATTTCCGCCTACAGCAGCATCGCCTTGCCGATGTGCCGGCCACGCCGCAGAGTAAACCCCTGCGATGATGGAGGCGGCGATGCGGCGGCGTGATGTTCTGGCGGCGGGTGCGTCGATGCTCGCGGCGCCGGCGGCCTGGGCCCAGTCCTGGCCCGCCCGGCCGATCCGCATGATCGTGCCCTACCCTCCCGGCGGTGCCACCGATGCGATGGCCCGCCTGTCGGCGCAAAAGCTCCAGGAAAAACTCGGCCAGACGGTGGTGGTGGAAAACCGCGGCGGCGGCAATGGGTCGGTCGGCAGCCAGGCGGTGCTGGGTGCAGCCGCCGATGGGTACACGATCATGGCTTCGGCCAGCGTGCATCCGATGGCCAGGCATGTGATGCGCAACGCGCCCTATGACCCGGTCGAGGATTTCATCGGCCTGGCCCGAACCGCGCGCGGGCCGCTGGTGCTGGTGATGGACCCGCGCCGGCCGCAGCGCACGATCCCCGAGATCGTCGCCGCCGCCCGCGTCGAACCGGCGCGCTGGACATTCGCGACATCTTCGCTGGGCTCTGCCGGGCATCTGGGGACGATCGAATTCAATCGCGTCACCGGCGCCAATATCGAAATCATCGGCTATCGCGGCACCGCGCCGGCGTTGACCGATGTGGCCGCCGGCAATGTGCAGTTGATGTTCGACCCGGTGCTGGCGACCCTGCCGCTGGTGCGGGGCGGGCAATTGCATGGCGTCGGCATCGCCACCCGCGAGCGCACGCCGCTTGCGGCCGGCCTGCCGACGTTGATCGAGGCGGGCCTGCCCGGATTCGAATTCTATTCCTGGTATGGCGTCTGGGGCCCGCGCGGCATCCCGCGGGAGGCCGCCCTGCGGATCAACCAGGCGCTGGTCCAGGGCATGGCCGAACCCGCCGTCATCGCGCGGCTGACCGGGCAGGGGTTCGAGCCGGTGGCGGAGGACCTCGACCAGTTCGCGGCCTTCATCATCGCCGATGTGGCGCGCAACGCGGCGCTGCTGCGGTTGGCGAATTTCCAGCCGGAATAGCGGCTACCGGGTTTCGCTGCGGCCGGTCGCGCGGCCCTGCGCGTCATGGGCGCGCACCTTGCCGCCGCTGCCGGTGTCCTGCCGGCCGGTCGAACGGCCCTGGGCGTCATAATCGCGCAGGGTGTCGCCACGAATCTCCTGCCGGCCGGTGCTGCGGCCTTGGGCATCGTAGGAGCGGATGGTGTCGAAGCGCCGCTCGCTACGCCCGGTGCTGCGGCCCTGGGCGTCGTAGCTGCGGCTGGAGGCGCCGTCGCGGTTCGTTTCGACCCGGCCCTGGTAGCGCCCTTGTGCGTCGTAGAGGCGCTGGTTGCCCCGGGCATCCTGTTCGCTACGGCCGGTGCTGCGACCCTGGGCGTCATAGCGCCGCGTGGTCTGGGACGCCGCGTCGAGCGGGAGGAGCGCCAGCAGGCAGAGCACCACCACCCATCGTATCATCGGCACGGCCTGAACCCCTCCAACATTGCATTCTCCCATTGCCTGGCGCCTGGGGCCAGGCCCCGGGGGGAAGGCGCGGCGGTGGATTCACTCGCGTGGCTTTCCACTGGACCGGAATATTGCTACCATTGATAATTGTTGAAGATCGGGTCTTCGCGTTATGGCTGTAATAGTATGGGCGCACATTCTGACGGCGCGCATGTTCCGACGGACGTGGTTTACGCGAAGGGAGAGCAAATGATAGACAACCTTGGCGCCTGCGCCGCGCAGCCACACACGGCATGAAGAGCGTCCCGCACGTCGCCGCCCGGCCCGATGCTGGCGCTGCCCAGCCGGCCACAGCCGTTGTGCCGCCCGATTTCAGGCCCGATTTCGGGGGCCACGGCGCCGAAGGCATCGAGCGCGTGCGCCTGGCGATGGACAACCTCGGCCTTGGCTTTTTCGAAACCGACCTGTTCCGCGACACGGTCAGGGCAACGCCGAATACCTTTGCCATGTTTGGCCTGCCACCCCCCCCGCCGGGCAGCAACGATGCCCCGCGCGACATCTTCTGGGCATGCTACCACCCCGACGACGAGGGTTGGGCCCAGGCGCGCTACGCGGCCGACCTCAGGCGCGAACGGTCGAGCGACACCTATTGCGAACGCGTGCGCATCATCCACGCGCAAACCCACCAGGTCCGCTGGCTGGAGGTGATCGGCCGCATCTTCGGCCCGGCCGACCGGCGCAGCCACATCGTCGGCATGTGCCGCGACGTGACCGCGCTGATGGAGGCCGAGGAACAGCAGCGCCTGCTGGCGATCGAGGTGAATCACCGCGCCAACAATGTGCTGGCCGTGTCGCAGGCGCTGGTCGCGATGACCCAGGCCGAGGACGTGCCCTCCTTCCGTCGCGCCTTGCAGACCCGCATCCTGGCGCTGGCGCGGACCCATGACCTGCTGGCCCGCAGCGCCTGGCAGACCGACCTGCGCAGCGTCGTGGTGAACGAGACGGCGGCCTTCGACGACCGGGTCAGCGTGTCGGCGGCGCCGGTCCTGGCGCTGCGGCCCTCGGTGGTGCAGGCCTTGGCGATGCTGCTGCACGAGTTGGCGATCAATGCCGCAAAGCACGGCGCGCTGTCGGAACCCGGGGGCACCGTCGCTGTGACCATCGCGCAGAATGGGAAGGAGATCAGCCTGACCTGGCGCGAACAGGGCGGCCCGGTCATCGTAGCCGCGCCCGATCGTGCCGGCACCGGCACCGTGCTGATGCAGCGCCTGGCGCGATCGATGCAGGCCAGCCTTGTGCCGATCTGGACCCAGGACGGGCTGCTGGCGGAACTGCGGATGCCAATGACGCACTGCGAGACCCGTTAGCGCGCGGCTGTTGGCCCGGCTTCGCCGCCCCATAAGAAGACTCGCAACTGGCGCCGACCCGCGTATGCTGCCTCCTGGGATGTGACGGGGACTGGCAAACGAGCCACCTGGCGATCCCAGGGGCTTCATGATCACGTCGGCTTGCGTTAAAAATTGAGTGACGTCGCAAATTCGGGGAAACGCAGCGGCATGGATGGAACCCACGACACCGCCGGCCTGCCGGCTCCACCCAGCGTCACGCCCGATCTGCACGCCCATCAATCCGCCCCCATCAGCCGCATCGTGGCCGAAGTCGCCGCGACCTTCCCGGGCGAGCGCATCTCCCTGGGCGAAATGGCCGAATTCTTCGGCGACCGCGCCTTTGGCCTGCTGATCCTGCTGCTGTGCCTGCCGTCGCTGCTGCCGGGCATGGCCAGCGTCTTCGGCACGCCGATGCTGATCCTGGGCGTCCAGATGGGGCTTGGGCGGCGGACCCCGAAACTGCCGGCCTTCATAGCCCGGCAATCGGTGAAGCGGACCGACCTGCTGCGCCTCGCCTCAGCCTCGTCCAAGGGGCTCGGCCGGATCGAACGGATCGTCAAGCCGCGGCCGGGGTGGTTCACCTCGCCCGCCGGCGACAGACTCGTGGGCTGGATCACGGTCTATGTCGCGCTGATGCTGATCCTGCCGGGGCCGGGCACCAATGGCCCGCCGGCCTTCGGCAACATCGTCATGGCGCTGGGCGTGGTGGAGGCGGACAACCGCACCATCGGCCTTGGTGTGCTGCTCAGCATCGCCGGCTGCGTCTTCGCCACGGGGGTGCTGGTGTTCATCGGCTGGCTCGGCATCAAGGCGCTGGACTGGATGTTCTGAACCGCACTTCCACCCGCCGCGGCCATCGGCTAACCTTCCTTCATGCGACGGTGACCCGAAAGGGTTGAAACGGGAACGCGAACGCCGGGGCGACCGGGCGATACCGCGGCTGCCCCCGCAACTGTAGGCGGCGAAGCCGACCCCAGATGCCATTGCGACCCCTGCGGGCCGTGAGAAGGCGGGGCCGGCGGTGGGTCACACCCACCACGCCGCGAGCCAGGAGACCGGCCGACGCAGAGACGTATCGCGCGTGCCGGGCGGGGTGCACCGGCGCAACGGACCATGACGACCGGGCCCTGGGCCTGGCCGCCCCCGTGTGATCACGACGCCAGCCGTCCCGTTTTCGCCGAAAGGTGAAAGCGGGATTTGTCGTTGACCGCCTGCACGGGGAATTCCGATGCGACGCCTGATCCTGCTTGCCGCCACAGTCTTGTCCACAGCCTTGCCCGCCTTCGCCCAAACCCCCGACCTGCCGGAGACCATCGTCACCGGCACCCGCGTGCCCACCCCCGCCGAACGGGTGCCGGCCGCCACCACCATCATCACCCGCCAACAGATCGAGGAACGCGGCTACCAGACCCTGGTCGAGGCGCTGCGCTCGGTCCCCGGCTTCACCATCGTGCAGTCCGGCGGCATCGGCCAGCAGGCCTCGGGCTTCCTGCGCGGGGCCAATTCCAACCAGGTCGCGGTGCTGCTGGATGGGGTGCCGATCAACGATCCCTCCACCGCCAATGGCGGCTTCAATTTCGGCAATGAACTGCTGGGCGACCTGGAACGCATCGAGGTGCTGCGCGGCCCGGCCTCGGCGCTCTATGGCTCCTCGGCCATCGGCGGCGTGATCAACCTCGTCACCCGCCAGGCGCCGGCCGACCGCCAGGCGCAGGTCTTTGGCGAGGCCGCCGGCGGCAGCCAGGATACTCTGCGCGGGGTCGCCGGCGTGACCGGCACCATCGGCGCCTGGGACTACATGACCGCCATCCAGGGGCTGTCCACGCGGGGCAGCAACGTCGTGGCGCCGCGCTTCAGCCAGAACCGCACCAGCGAACGCGATGGCTTCCGCTCAGGCGCCGCCACCGCGCGGCTGGGCGTGACCCCGACCCATGGCGTGCGGTTGGAAGGGTTGCTGCGCTGGCGCGAGAATGACCTGAAATTCGACAACGTGCCGAACGACGACCCCAACTACGACGGCAACGACCGCCGCTGGTATGGCCAGTTGCGCGGCCAGGCGGTGATGTTCGACGGCGTCTGGACCAGCGCGCTGCGCCTGGCGCAGATCGACGACCGCCGCCGCTACACCAACCTGCCCGATACGTTCAGCCGCGCCAGCACCGACGACCTGTTCCGCGGCACGCGCCAGGTCATCGACTTCAACAACATCATCCGCCTGCCCGACTTGGGGCCGATCACCGCATCATCGCTGGTGCTGGGGCTGACGCAGCAGAACGACAGCATCGACCAGCAGAGCGGCAGTGCCAGTTTCCGCACGCTGACCGATGCCTCGGCCACCACCAACGCGGCCTATACCGCCTGGCAGTTCCGCGTGGCGCAGCGGCTGGATGTCGCGGCCGGCCTGCGCCAGGACCGCAACAGCGACTTTGACGAGGCGACCACCTGGCGGCTGGGCGGGGTGCTGGCGGTGCCGGAAGTGTCGTCGCGGATCAAGGCCTCGGCCGGGTCGGGGTTCTTGGCGCCGTCGCTCTTCCAGCGCTTCAGCACGATCGGCACCGCCTTCCGCGGCAACCCGAACCTGCGGCCGGAGTATTCGGAATCCTGGGAGGCCGGGTTCGAGACCGACTTCAACGTCTTCGGCCGCGCCGACGGGCTTACGCTGGGGGCGCTGTACTACGATAGCCGCATTCGCGACCTGATCGATTTCAACACCAGCTTCACCTCGCTGGTGAATGTCGGATCGGCGCGGATCAAGGGGGCGGAACTGACCGCGACGGCGCGAGTCTCGGAGAGGTTGGAACTGGTCGGCGCCTGGACCATCACCGATGCGCGCAATGCCGCGACGGATGAACGCCTGGCGCGCCGGCCGGAAAACCAATGGAGCCTGATCGCCCGTTGGCAGCCCGCACCGAAATGGATCATCGCGCCGGAACTGACGATCCTGGGGCGGTATCGGGAGGGCTTCACCTATACCGATACCGGGCGCTTCAACGCGGTCGCGGCCGATAGCGACACCGGGTTGCTGTTCAACATGAACGTCAGCTACGCCGTGCGGCCGGAGGTGACGGTCTTCGCCACCGCGCAGAACCTGGGCAATACGCGGTATGAGCCGGCGAACGGCTTTGTCGTCGCGGGGCGGGGTGTGCTGGTGGGGACCAGGTTCTCGTTCTGAGACTGGCCTGCGGTCCGATGCCATGGACAAGCGCCATGGCATCGGCCGAGGCAAGGCCGGCAGGCCGGTCAGGTCCAGCGTGCCGATCGTCGGGTTGATCGTGATGTTCTCGCCCGGCGCCACCACAGCGCCCGGACCGACATCGCCCATCTGGAACCGCGGCACCCCGGCTGACATGCCGCTACTTCGCGAAGCTGGCGATCGCAGCCTTGGTCGCGGCTTCGGTCACCGCGCCGATGGGCGGCGTCGCTCTTGAGGATATCGCCCAGCGCCCGGCCGATGCCGGTGGCAGCGGTTCCGAAAAACGCCCCGGCATCGATCAGCGCGCGGCAAGCCGCGGATGCCTTCGTTCCAGCTGATGTTTTCACCCTGCGCGACCTTGGCGGCGGGACCGACATCCCCGATGACGTAGCTGCGTTGGACGGCGGGCTTGGGCTCATCGGGCATCGCGACCTCCATCGTGGCGTGCGTGTGATGCGGGGCGCTGGCACCGGCCGTTGCCGATGCCCTGTACATTCACCCCCGCAACATCCTGACAATCCCCGAAAAATCCTTGGCCCCGCCACCCTCCTCGACAAACTGCCGATACAGCGCCAGCGCCTGCGCCCCCAGCGGCGTGACCGCCCCCGTCGCCTCCGCCGCCTGCTGCGCCAGCCCCAGATCCTTCTCCATCAGCGCCGCGGCAAACCCCGGCACATAATCCCGGTTCGCCGGGCTGGTCGGCACCGGCCCCGGCACCGGGCAATAGGTCGTCAGCGCCCAGCATTGGCCCGAGGATTTCGACGCGACATCGAACAGCGCCTGGTGCGACAGCCCCAGTTTCTCGGCCAGCACGAAAGCCTCCGCCACGCCGATCATGCTGATGGCCAGCAGCATGTTGTTGCAGGCCTTGGCCGCCTGCCCCGCGCCCGAGGCGCCGCAATGCACGACGGTTTTCCCCATCGCACCGAAGATCGGTTCGGCGGCGGCAAAAGCCGCGTCCGGGCCGCCGACCATGAAGGTCAGCGTCGCATTCTCCGCCCCCATCGTGCCGCCCGACACCGGGGCGTCCAGCATGGCGCGCCCGTCCGCGACCTCGCGCGCGGTGCCGACATCGATGGTCGAACAATCGATCAGCACCGCCTCGCCCGCCGCCGCCGCCATGCCGCCGGCGCCCAGCCAGGCGTCTCGCACATGGCGCCCGGCCGGCAGCATGGTGATGACGACCTCGGCCCCCGTCGCCGCATCGGCGGCCGAGGCCGCGGCGATGCAGCCGGTCGCCGCCGCGATCGCCGCCGGGGCCAGGTCGAAGACCCGCACGGCATGCCCCGCACGCGCCAGGTTGCGCGCCATCGGCCCGCCCATGTTGCCAAGCCCCACGAAGCCGATGCGCGCCATGCTGTTTCCCCCCCAAAGCGGTTCGGGACAGGCTAGAGCAATATCGGATCAGATGGAATCATCTGATCCGATTTCTTGCTCTAGATTCAACGGCTTGTAGAGCACGAGATCGATCCACTTTGATCGATCGTGCTCTAGCCCAGACGGAGGCAGCACATGAAGGTCCTGGTCATCGGCGGCGGCATCGGCGGGCTGACGGCCGCCTTGTCGCTGCACGCCGCCGGCATCGCGGTCGAGGTTGCCGAGGCGGTGGCCGAGATGCGGCCCCTCGGCGTCGGCATCAACATCCTGCCGCATGCGGTCCGCGAACTGACCGAACTCGGCCTGGCCTAAGGGCTGGCCGCGACCGGGATCGAGACCCGCGAACTGATCTACGCCAACCGATTCGGCCAGCGCATCTGGCAGGAGGATCGCGGCCGCGCCGCGGGCTACGCCTGGCCGCAGTATTCGATCCATCGTGGCGGCT
>JBBRWI010000023.1:0-28734 GCA_038249305.1 Acetobacterales bacterium | reverse complement strand
GAGCTTGTCGAAGTCTCGCGACAGGCGCTCCGCCGCGCCATTCACAATGGGCCGGATCAGCCGCAACGGATGGCCCGAAGGCACCATTGCCTCAGGGCTCAGATAACTGAACATCGCACCCGTCTGACGATCCGAACCGCGAAGAGACCTCCTGAACAAGCCAGAAGCGAATCAGGTCACAGCCGATTTGGGAAGTGATTTTCGGCAGCCTGTTAAAGCTTACCGTTCAAGGGCCCCCAGGTTCCCTTGGCAAAGGCCTTGGTGGACGGCTTGCCATTGATCAGCGTCGAAGGTGGCGGATCGTAGCGCCAGAAGCGGCGATCGAATGTCGCGACGTAGCCGATCAGACTCCAGTTGATCGAGAGTTCCTCGTCACCGCCAATGAACTTGTCCCATTCAGCATGCATGGTGATGAGCTCGCCGTTGTGGAGATTGTAGAATTCCTTCACCGGATGCGTGTGGTACCATGCGACAGGAGCCGTGCCGGCCGGGCAGCCGCGATTTTCCTCATCTTGGCGAACATCAACGCGCCCCGAGGCATAGCCGCGAAAAGGACCAGTCCAGCCAATCTTCGCAGTGGAATCAAAGCGGTAGATCACACCACCGAACTCTCGCCGATCATCGATGGATTGCTTCAAGACGCCCTTCAGAAGGGCTCTCGCCGCATTCTCAACCTTGATGCCTTCCGGCGTTGTCGCCTTGGGTTGGAAAGCAGCCGGATCGTTTCCTGCCATCGTGGACTTCTCCGTTCAACCGCATCCTGCCACGGCGCTGGCGCCAGCCAAAGGGCGATTTCTGATGTACGCAGGATCGAGCAGAGATCTTCGCAGCTAGAGCGTGGCCGTTTCTGACCGAATCGGGATTCCGGAACGGGTCATGATCTGATTCAATATGTCGGCTGATGAGGGAACCAGCCTGCATGACTCGTCCATATTCCGGTGATCTACGATTTCGTGTGACGTCGGCGGTGTTGAACGGTCAAACCTGCCGGCAGGCGGCGGCGGTATTCGGAGTGAGCGTTTCGTGCGCTGCGACCTGGTCCAAGCGGATGCGTGAGACAGGGAGCGAGACGCTGACCTTCCTCGCTGCGCTGCGCAGTGACCGGATCGACGCGCCTTGCGTCTTCGACCAACCGGTCAACGCCTGAAGCTTCCTCGCCTACGTCGAGCAATTCCTGGTCCCAACCCTGCGGCCTGGCGACATCGTGGTCATGGACAACCTGTCCTCGCACAAAGGGCTGGCCATCCGTCAGGCCATTCGCGCCGCGGGCGCCAAGCTCTTCTTTCTTCCGCCATACAGCCCAGACCTGAACCCCATCGAGCAGGTCTTTGCCAAACTCAAAACACTGCTACGCCGCGCCGCCGAGCGGACCGTCCAAGCGACGTGGATGCGCATCGGCGCACTGCTCGAAGCACTCACCCCCAACGAGTGCCGAAACTACCTTCGACACTCGGGATATGTCGCAACTTGAAACAGATGTGCTCTAACCGGTTGACCATACTGTCCGGCGGTTGCTGGGTGCATGACTGTATTGGGGCAAACGTTGGGTCGAGACCGCCGAACGAAATGAAAAAACCAGCAAAATCAGTGTTTGCGGATTGCACGATGGTGGAGCTGTGGGGAATCGAACCCCAGACCTCGTCATTGCGAACGACGCGCTCTACCAACTGAGCTACAGCCCCACACCTTCGGCGCGCGAGGCCGGCCTTATCGGGGGGCACCCTCGCCAAGTCAAGCCGCTCGCCCGGCAAACCATGCCGCCTTGCCCCGGGCCGCGCCGCCCCATAGATGGTCGCGCGCGGGTCGGCACCTCCGGCCGCGCATCGCGGGGGTCATGCATGTACGCTCTGTTCTGGCTGGTCGATCAGGCGGTCTCCCTCTACATCTGGGCGCTGATCATCGCCGCGGTCGTCAGCCTTCTGATGCAGTTCGGCGTGCTCGACCGGCGCAACCGCGTCGTCTGGGCGGTCGATGACTTCCTGTTCAAGATCACCGAACCCGCGCTCCGGCCGATCCGCAACATCCTGCCGACGCTGGGCAACATCGATCTCTCGCCCCTGGTCCTGATCCTGCTGCTGCAGGCCTTCCGCATCTTCCTGACCACCACGCTCTGGCCGCTGCTGGCGTGATCCGGCCCGCCTGGCGCGCCGTCGAGGGCGGGGTCGAGGTCCGGATCAAGGCCGAGCCAAAATCCCGCCGCCCGCGCGTCGGCGGCTTCGCCCCCGGTGTCGATGGCCCGCGCCTGCGCGTGGCCGTCACCGAGGCCGCAGCGGATGGGCGGGCGACCGACGCCGTGACGGCCGCCATCGCCGCCATGCTCGACCTGCCCGGACGTGCCGTGACCCTGCGCGCCGGTGCCACCTCGCGCGGCAAGACCCTCTATTGCGCGGGCGACCCGGCCATGATCCTGGCCCGGCTCGATGCCCTGCCCGCCCCGCCGGAGAGCCCTGCATGACTGCCCGCATCCTCGATGGCCGCGTGCTCGCGGCGACGCTGCGCGACCGCCTCGGCGCCCGCATCGCCACCTTGCCATTTCGCCCTGGCCTGCGGGTGGTCCGCGTCGGCGATGACCCGGCCAGCGGCGTCTATGTCCGCAACAAGGACCGCGCGGCGCTGGCGGCGGGCTTCGACAGCGCGACCCTGCAATTGCCGGTCGAGACGACCGAGGCCGCACTCCTGGCCACCATCCGCGCCCTGAACGACGACCCCGCCGTCGATGGCATCCTGGTCCAACTGCCATTGCCGGCGCACATCCGCCCCGCCGCCGTGCTCGATGCGGTCGAGCCGGCCAAGGATGTCGACGGCTTCCATGCCGTGAATGCCGGGCGGCTCGCGACCGGGCAGCCGGGCCTCGTGCCCTGCACGCCAAAGGGCGTGATGCACCTGCTGGCCGAGGCCGGGGTCGCCCTGTCCGGTGCGCGGGCGGTGGTGCTCGGCCGCAGCACGATCGTCGGGCGCCCGCTGGCCGCCCTGCTGCTCGCGGCCGATGCGACGGTGACCATCGCCCATTCCCGCACGCGGGACCTGGCCGCCGAATGCCGCCGGGCCGATGTCTTGGTCGCGGCCGTGGGCCGGGCGGAAATGGTGCGCGGCGATTGGGTGGCCGACGGCGCGGTGGTGATCGACGTCGGCATCAACCGCACGGCGACCGGCGGCCTGGTCGGCGATGTCGCCTTTACCGAGGCCGCCGCGCGGGCCAGCGCCATCACCCCGGTGCCCGGCGGGGTTGGACCCATGACCATCGCCTGCCTGCTGGAGAACACTTTGCAGGCGGCGCTGGCTCGGCGCGGCTGACCGGCGGGGGCTGGCGTGCTTGGGCTGACCGGCCCGTGACCGCGGCGTTTTCGGCCTGGCGCGCGGGGGTCTGGGCCGGCATGGGGCCGCAGGCGCCGGCGATGATGGCGACCTTCCTGGCCTTTGGCGCGGCCTGCCGGGAGGCCGATATGCCGCTGTCCTGGATGCTCGCCGCCTGCCTGCTGATCTATGGCATGCCGGGGCAGTTGATCCTGCTGGGCGTGCCCGGAATGCCGGGGGTGCTGGGCGCGACCGTTGCCAATGCGCGGTTCCTGCCCTTGGCGATCGCGCTGGGGCCCTATCTCGGCCCCCGGGGATGGCTGGCGGCGCCGTTCATCGCGGTGACCCCTTGGGCGGTTGCGATCCGCACGGTGCCGGGGCTGCATCCGGGGCTTGGCCTGCCGTGGTTCCTGGGCTGCGGCGGCGTGTCCTGGGGCTTGGGGGCCGCGGCTGCGCTCCTGGGGTTTTGGGTGGCGGCCGATCTGCCGGCGGCGGCGCGCCCGGCGCTGCTCTTCGCGAATACGATCTATTTCGCGCTGCTGATCGGCGCCGACGTGCTGCGCCCCGCCGCCAGGCCGGCCGTGCTGGGCGGGGTCGTGGCGGCCCCCCTGGCCATCCTGCTGCCGCCGGCGGTGGGGCTTCTGGCGGCGGGGCTGATCGGTGGCACGGCAGCCTGGCTGTGGCAGCGGCGGCGATGAGCCCCGACTGGACGCCGCTGCTGCTGGCGGCCGCCTTGGGGCTGTCGCTGCGCCTCGCGGGCGTGCTGCTGGCCCGGCGCTTGCGGGCCGATCACCCCATGGTGCGCTGGGCCGCGGCCGTGGCGGGGGCGACGATCGCGGCCTTTGTCGTGGTGGCGCTGGTCGCCCCCCCGCCGGCGGTCGCCGCCGCCGTGCCGCCGGTCGCCCGCGCCGCCGGGGTCCTGGCGGGGCTGGCGGCGCAATGGCGCTTCGGGCTGCTGGGCGGCCTGGTCGCGGGCCTGGGCGTGCTGAGCCTGGTCGCCGCCTATGCGGCGAAACCGTAGAGCCGCGCGGCGTTGGTTGCGAACACCGCCGTGTGGTGCTCGGGCGGGATATGGGTGGCGAACAGGTCCACCAGCGCCGCGTCATCCGGCACATGCCCGACCGCATTGGGATGCGGCCAGTTCGTGCCCCAGAGGATCTGGCGCGGATTGGCCGCGACCAGCGCCTGGATCAGCCCGCCCAGCCGGCCGGGCGGCAGCGCATAGGGCGATGACAGTTTGACCCAGGCCCGCCCCGCCGCCAGCAGGCCCGACACCACCGCCCAGGCCGGATGCCCCGCAAAACCATCCGGCGGCAGCAGCGCCAGATGGTCGAAGACGACCGGGCAGGGCAGCGCCGACAAAGCCTCGGCCTGGTCGGCGATCACCTCGGCCGACGCGAAAATCTGCAGGTGCCAGCCCAGCCCGGCCAGGACGGGGCCGAGCGGCCCCACCGCCTCCACGCCCAGGGCCGACCCGGGCGACAAAAGATTCAGCCGCGCGCCCCGCGCGCCCAGCAGCGCCATCCGCCGCAGGGCCGGTTCGGGCGTATCGGGGGCGACGACGACCACGGCGCGGCTCGCCGCCCCGCCCTCGGCCGTTGCCGCCAGGGTCAGGCGGTTGTCGGTGCCATAGGCCGATGGCTGCACGATCACGTTGCGGGCGACGTGAAGGCGCGCCCGCAGCCGTGTGTGATGGGCCAGGCTGGCATCGGGGACCATGCGCGTGACCCCCGGCGCCAGCGGGTAGCGGGCGTCATAGACGTGGTGGTGCGTATCCACCGCGCCCGGCGGCAGCACGGTGCGGGGCGGGTTCAGCCCGGCCGAAAAAGGGATCGCTGTCATGCGGCCAAGGCTGGGCCGCTGGGCCGCACAGCACAACACCGGCGCTGGCGCCGTGACGGAAGCAGCGTATCGTCACCCGCAAGCCACGAGGAACGCCTCATGTCGCCCGCCACGCGCCAGATGGCGCTGATCAACGTCAGCCACATCTTCACGCATTACGCCCTGCTGATCCTGGCGACCGCCGTGCTCGGGTTGGTGGCGCAGGACCCCAGCGCATTCGGCCTGGAGTTCGGTCCGATCCTGGCCTTGGGGACCGGGATGTTCGTGCTCTACGGGGCCTTGTCCCTGCCGATGGGATGGCTTGCCGAAAGGGTCGGGCGGCGGGCGCTGATGGCGGCGCATTTCCTTGGCACCGGCGGCTGCATGGCCCTGGCGGGCCTGGCGGAAGGGCCGTGGACGCTTGGCATCGCCCTGGCCGCGATGGGTGCCTTCAACGCCATCTACCACCCGATCGGCACCGCCATGCTGGTCGAGGCCGCGGGCGAAAAAGTCGGCCGCGCGATCGGCGTCAACGGCGTCTTCGGCAACATGGGCGTGGCGCTGGCCCCCGTCCTGACAGCGCTGATCGCCACGACCCTGGGCTGGCGCTGGGGCTTTGTGCTGCCTGGGGTCGCCTGCATGGCCGTGGGTGTCCTGTGGCTGCGCGAACCGGCGCTCGACCTTTCCGCCCGCGTCGGCGGCGGCAAGCCCTTCCCGACCATCCCGCCCGCCATCGTCCGCCGCGCCGTGACGGTGCTGCTGTCGATCGCCTTCGCCTCGGGCTTCGTCTTCAACGCCTTCACTCTGCTGTTGCCGAAACTGATGCAGGAGCGCCTCGCCTCCGAGCCCAACCTGCTGCCGGTGGTCGGGCTATTGGCTTTCCTTGCCACCATCTGCGGCGGCGCCACGCAGTTCACCGTGGGGCGGCTGATCGACCGGATGACGCTGAAACGCGTGTTCCTGCCGATGGCGCTGGTGCAGGTGCCGGCGCTGGTGGCGCTGGCCTTCGTGCCGGGCTGGGTGGTGCTGCCGCTGGCCGGCTTGCTGGCCGCGGCGATCTTCGGCCAGGTCACGGTGAACGAGACGATGACCGCGCGCTATGTCGCACCACCGCTGCGCGCAAAAATGTATTCCATACGCTTCTTCGTGGGGTTCCTGGGCGCCGCGGCGGCCAGCCCCCTGGTCGGCTACCTGCACGATGTCGCAGGCGATCTGTCGCTGCCGATCCTGGTGCTGGCGGGCTTCGGCGCGATCACGGCCTTGGCCGCGCTGTTCTTCCCCGATCGGCCGGAGGAGCTGCGCCCCGAACTCTGGGCCGCCGCCCCGCCCACCACGCGGGGCCTGCCTGTCGCCGCCGAATAGCCCGCCCCCTTGCCGGGGCGGGGCGCGGGCGCCCAGATGGCGGGCATGGACCTCGACTTCACCGATGCCGAATTGCACCGCTATTCCCGCCACATCCTGCTGGCCGAGGTCGGTGCGGTCGGCCAGGCCCGGCTGCGCGCGGCGCGAGTCCTGATCGTCGGCGCCGGGGGCCTCGGGTCGCCGCTGGCGCTCTACCTGGCGGCCGCCGGGGTCGGCACCATCGGGCTGATCGACCACGACCGGCTGGAACTCTCCAACCTGCAGCGCCAGATCGCCCATACCACGGCGCGCATCGGCACGAACAAGGTGGACAGCGCGGCCGTGGCCATCGCCGCGATCAACCCCGAGGTGCGGGTCGAGACGCATCTGCGCCGCCTGGATCGCGCGGCGGCGGCGGCATTGCTGCCGCGCTACGACCTCGTCTGCGACGGCACCGATAATTTCCCGACGCGCTTCCTGCTGGGCGACGCCTGCCATCTGCTCGGCCGCCCCCTGGTGAGCGCCGCCGTGCTGCGCTTCGAGGGGCAGTTGTCGGTGTTTCGCGGCCACCTCGGCGCGCCGCACCCGTGCCATCGCTGCCTGCACCCCAGCCCGCCGCCGCCGGGCCTGGTGCCGAGCTGTTCGGAGGCCGGCGTGCTGGGCGCCGTCACCGGCGTGATGGGGACCTTGCAGGCGACCGAGGCGCTGAAACTGATCCTTGGGATCGGCGAGCCGCTGGATGGGCGCCTGCTGCTCTGGGATGCGCTCGATGCCCGGATGCGGACGGTGCGGCTGCAACGCGACCCCGATTGTGCGCTCTGCGGCCCGCAAGCGACCATCCACGACCTCGCGGGCCACGCATGAGCGGGAGCCTGGGGCTGCTGCTGCTGTCGGGCGGGCATGAGGCCGCGCACTATGCCCTGGTGCTGGCGACCGGCGCCGCCGCCATCGGGCGCACCGTCGTGCTGTTCGCCACGAATGAGGGCTGCGGACTGCTGCTGGCCGCCCCCACCGCGCTGCTGGACGATCCGCGTGAAGCCATGCTGGCGACGCGCGGTGTCGCCGGGATACGCACCCTGCTCGATGCCGCGCGCGACCTGAGCGTGCGATTGATCGCCTGCGAGGCGGGGTTGCGTGCGACCGGCCTCGCACCCGGCGACCTGGCGGCGGATGTGGAGGTGGCGGGCGTGGTGACGTTCCTGTCGGCTACCGCCGACGGCCAGGTGCTGTCGCTGTGAAGTGCGGCGCTTGACCGGCGACGCCGGAAGCAGGCTTTGTTATCGCATGCGATTCTGGTCCGCCGTTCCCTTGTCGATGATGGCGCTGCTGACCCTGTTCAGCGGCGTGGCGGGCCAGCGCCTGGCCGCGCAAACCCTGCCGCCGCCGGTGCCACAAGCCGCCAGCCCGCGCCCACCGGCCGCGCCCGCACGCCCGGCGACACCCTCGGCCCAGGGCGGGACGGCCCGCGCGCCCGCCGCGACACGCCCCCCCGCGACGGCGGGCCAGCGGGCGCAACCGGGCACAGCCGCCCGCACCCAGCCGCCGCGGCGCCCGCGCACCCCGGCCGCAACCGCGGCCGCAGCGACAGCAGCGGCAGCCGCGGCCGCCGCTGCTGCCAGTGCCGCGCCGCCGACACCCGCGCCACCGCCCGAACCCACGCCGCCGCAGATGGGCACCGTCACCGGGCTGCAACTGCCGCGCTTCGCCGCGCTGCGGTCTGATGAGGTGAACATGCGGGCCGGGCCGGGCACGCGCTTTCCCATCGAATGGACCTATCAGCGGCGCGACATGCCGGTGGAAATCGTGCGCGAGTTCGACCTCTGGCGGCGCATCCGCGACCAGGAGGGCGTTGAGGGCTGGGTGCATTCCTCCACCCTCGCCGGCCGCCGCAGCTTCCTGATCCGCGGCGTCGATCGCGACCTGCGCCGCCGGCCGGAGGAGAATGGCGTGGTCGTCGCCCGCCTGCGGCCCGGGGTCATTGGTCGCCTGATCGCCTGCCCCGCCGGCGGCTGGTGCGAGGTGCGTGTCAGCGAGTATCGTGGCTTTCTCAAACGCGACGACATCTGGGGCGTCGGCCCCGAGGAGATCGTACAGTGACCGACACCCATACACCCCCCACCCATTCCATCGGCGGCGACCCGCGGTTCCGCTGCGTCGCGGTCGAACGCGACGAAGCGCCGCCCGATGCCTTCGGCAAGCGCGTCGATGCGCTGCGCCAGTTGCTGGCGGCCAAGGGCCTGCTCTCGGTCGATGAACTGCGTCGCGGCATCGAGGCGATCCCGCCGGACGACTACTTTGTCTTCTCCTACTACGAACGCTGGCTGACCAGCCTCGCCGCGCTGATGGTCGAGAAGGGCGTGGTCACGGCCGAGGAGATCGGATGATGCTGGCCCCCGGCACCCAGGTCCGCGTGCGCGACGACTGGCCGGAGGCGCGCGGCCCCTGCCATATCCGCACCCCCCACTTCTGCCGCGGCCGGGCCGGCACCATCGCCCGACACCTGGGCGATTTCCCGAACCCCGAGGACCTGGCCTTCGCCCGCCCCGCGCCGCGTCGCGCCCTGTACCATGTGGCCTTCGACCAGCCGGCGATCTGGCAGGAGGGCGTGGCAGGCGACGTGCTGCTGGTCGAAATCTTCGAGCACTGGCTGACGGAGGACGCCGCATGAGCCCCCCACCCCGACCCGACATGGTGGCGCGCCTCGCGCGTTTCGAAGCGGCCCTGGCCGCCCGCGGCATCGTCTCCGCCGCCGAGATCGAGGCCCGCATCGCCGTCACCGACCGCGCCAGCCCGGCGATCGGGGCTTCGATGGTGGCGCGCGCCTGGACCGATGCCGATTACCACGCGCTGCTCGTCGCCGACGGCACCCGGGCCGCCGAGGCGATGGGCGTGGTCATGGCGGGCGCACCGCCGCTTGGCGTGTTGGCGGATGCCCCGGGGCTGCATCACCTGGTCGTCTGCACCCTGTGCTCCTGCTACCCGCGCGCGGTGCTGGGCTATCCGCCGCATTGGTACAAATCCTCGGCCTATCGGGCGCGGGCGGTGCGCGACCCGCGCGGCGTCCTGGCCGAATGGGGTACGGTGCTGCCAGAAGGCACCGCGGTGCGGGTGGTGGACAGCACGGCGGACTACCGCTGGATGGTGCTGCCCGAACGGCCGGTGGGGACCGCGGGCTGGGATGCGACGCGCCTGGCGGGGATCATCACGCGCGATGTGCTGGTGGGGGTGGCGCTGCCGGTGGCGTGACGGGGCTGCGAAGAAATTTTCTTTCTTTTCAATATGTTGATTTTCAAGGCCCAAGCCTTTGTCGGTTTCGGACAAATGCCGCAGTGGGCGCCTGCCGTGGTTTTGTCGGTTTCGGACAAATGGCCGGCCGGGCGTTGTGATGGCGAACGAGCGGTTTCGGACAAATGGCTGGCGGGTGGCGCAGAGCGGTCGGTGGCCGGTTCGGGGCTGCATGCGGGGCCTCCTGATACTAGGTTTTACATCCTAGCATGCTGCGGCCCGGTCGGGGGATAAATTCGCGCGACCGATCCTGTGACCGCTTCCAGGCGCCGATCGGGGGCAGGACCGGCGATTTCGCCATCGCCCCAGGTTCGCAGCCTCGAGGCTGGCAGACTCCGGGCTGGCAGACTCCGGGCTGGCAGACTCCGGGCTGGCAGACTCCGGGCTGGCAGGCTCCAGGCTGGCAGGCGCCAGGCTGGCAGGCGCCAGGCAGGCAGCACCCAGGCTGGTCGGCGCCAGGCGGGGCGGCCCGCGGCCTGGCCAGGCAAGACAACCGCCGCCGCCATCATTCCGCCAACTGCCGCAGCACGATCCGCAGCGGCGTATCCGGCACCCGCAGCAGCCCCTCAAACGGCTGGCTCAGTTCCATAATCAGGAACATGGCCGCGGAGACCGACACAGCACCGATCAGGAAAGCGCCGACGACTGTCGCATTGCGCGGCGCCATGACCCCAAAGCCCAGAAACAGCATCGTCAACCAAAAACCCATCACGAACAGGAACGGCAGGGGCATGGCATCATGCGTCCGTTCCGCCAGCAGAATCCGCGTATGCCCCACGGCATTCAACGACGCCGTCACGCGGCCCAAGGTCGCGCGTTGCACTTCCGTCTGTGGCGACAGCCTATCAAGGCTGGCCAGGAAGGCGTCGCGGCCCGGCGCGACGAAGGTGTCGGCAAGGCGCTCGCCTTTCACGGCGCCAGGTTGCAGCAAGTGCTCCATTTGGCGGCGCAACAGCGCGCGGAACAAAATGCGCGCCGGCGCGGCCTCTGGCCCGTAGGCGCCGAGAGCGCGATCCAGTTCCAGCATGCTGGCCGACACTTGGTCCAACTGCGTTCGCACGGCGTCGTTGGTGACCTGCGCCGAATGGATCAGCAGGCCAAGCAGCAGCGCGGCGATGGTGGCGACCAGCCCGATCAAGCCCTTGATCGCATCGCGCGACAGGTCATTCAGGTGATGCGCCGGCAAGCGCGCCCTAAGCGCGAGGCCGGCGATGACAATCGGGCTCAAGGTGAAGGCTCCAGCGTGTTGAACTTTCGAACATCATGCCGCGTTCCGACGATGCCGTTGGAACCCACGCTGGTCCAGCCCACCAAGCCCGGCCCCACCGCCCCCCCTGCCCCGGCAAGACGCGGCCGGCTTCGCGCCATGTTTCTTGTTGCTCGTCTGATCAGCGCCTCCTAAAGTCAGTCCCATCAGCGATCCCGCCCCCACCCTATCCGGGAAGATACGCATGCATTTTCCCGAACTCACGCAACTGGGCCAAAACTACGCAGGCGAGCCTGGAACTGAGGGTATGCGGCGGCCAGCGCTTAATCAGGCCGCTACAAACTTACGGAATTTTCAGTTCAAGCTTGTGTCAGCGCAGCAGCGCGCGGGATCTCACGTTCTTGAAGCTACGGCGCGCCGCGGGGGGTGGGGGGCCCTCCGCCTCTTACATTGCAAGATAGAATCAAATTCTTCCAGACGGATACCGGCTCCGCTCAGCGCGCCAAGGCCGTCGATGAGGTGCGGCGGCTTGAGACACTGATCGAAGCAGAAAAGGCCAAGCTGCAGCGCGAGGGCGCGACCTTGTTCCGCGACGGCACCATCGATTGGGGTCAGACGGCGCAGACGGTGATTTATGACACAACCGCCCAGGCGCAGGGTCTGACCCAACTGTACTTCGGGGGCGGAAAAATTTACAGCAACGTGAACCGCGTGACCCTGTTCGACACCAGGGACATGGTCAGCCATTTCGGCGGCAAGGGCTGGGCCATTTATGTCATGAGCCCTGAGGCCAACATCCATGCCTCGACGCATTCGGTCGGCCATCGGCATCATTCTTCCCTGCTGGCCGGGGCGGATGTGGCCGGCGCGGGCGAGATGCGTGTATTGGCCGGCCAACTCATGCACATTTCCAACAAAAGCGGCCATTATATGCCTAGTGCGGCGCATCTGCTTCAGGTGCTTCATGTGTTGCAAAAGCGGACGGTCAGCCTTTATGCTACCAAAGTTAAATTCCACACCAAGCAAGTCGTGACAGAATTTACCGGCGTGGCCAGTTTTATACAGCACCTGCAAAAAAACGGCCTTGAGTTCGACTATGAATACGCCAAGATGGTGGCTTACCTGGACGCGCTGACTTATCCGGTCTTCGCGCCGCTCGCCGCGTTGAATGGTTGGTGTTTGGGCGAACCGGCTGATTTCCAGCCGGGCGCGCCGTCCCACGGCGGCCGCGGCATCGTCAACATCGCGAACCGTACGCAGGTATCGCATCGCGATGTCCGCAAATGGCTGAAGCAACAGAACCGCGCCCTGCCATCGCGCGTGCAGAGCGGCGCCCTCCGCTAGGCGCATACCCCCTTCGTGGGGGCTGACTGCGCGCCTGATGGGGCGGGGCTTCGCGCTGATCTCCGATCGCCGGCGCGAACCATCGACGAATGGCAGCGACACTCCGGCTTGACGCAACCCCGCCGCCGCGTGTCTCTATGTGACCACGGCGCCCCCGCAGGCGCGCCGCGAGGCTCCGGCCCAAGCCCTGCGCCCACCGACCCATCCTCGGCAGGCGCCCCTCATGCCCCAGACTCTCCCCTCCTTTGCCGAAGCTTTCCGCGTCTGGCTGCGCATCGGCCTGCTCTCCTTCGGCGGGCCGGCCGCGCAGATCGCGGTCATGCACAAGGAAATCGTCGAACAGCGTGCCTGGGTCTCCGACCGGCGGTTCCTGCATGCGCTGAACTTCTGCACCCTGCTGCCGGGGCCAGAGGCACAGCAACTGGCGACCTACCTGGGCTGGCTGATGCATGGCGTGCGCGGCGGCCTGGCCGCGGGACTGCTGTTCATCCTGCCCGGGGCTGCGGTGATGCTGGCGCTGTCGGCGATCTATGCGGGTTTTGGCCAGGTGCCTGTGGTCGCGGCGCTGTTTTTTGGGTTGAAGGCCGCGGTGCTGGTGCTGGTGGTCGAAGCGCTGCTGCGCCTGGCAAAACGCGCGCTCAAGGGGGTTTTCCCCCGCGTCCTGGCGGCGCTGGCCTTCGTCGCCCTGTTCGCCTTCGACGTGGCCTTCCCGGTGGTGGTGCTGGCGGCCGGGGCGATCGGCTTTTTCGCGCAGCGGCACTTCGCGCCGGCCAGCCACGGCACGGCCAGGGACGGGCCGCCGGCGGCGCTGGATGCGCTGCTCGAAGCCGACCCTGGCCGCATGGCGCGGATGGGGGCCGGGGCCTGGCGCGCAGGCTGGATCGCGGTCGGGGTCTGGCTGCTGCCGGTGGCGCTGCTCTGGGCCACGGGGGCGGGGGTATTCGCCGATGTCGCGGTGTATTTCTCGCAGATGGCCGTGCTGACCTTCGGCGGCGCCTATGCGGTGCTGGCCTGGGTCGCGCAGGGGGCGGTGGAGACCTACGGCTGGCTCTCGGCACGGGACATGCTGGCCGGGCTGGGCCTCGCCGAAACCACCCCCGGGCCGCTGATCCTGGTGTTGCAGTTCGTCGGCTTCCTGGCGGGGCATCAGGCGCATGGGATGCTGGGGGGGATCGCGGCCTCGGTGCTGACCTTGTGGGTCACCTTTGCCCCGTGTTTTGCCTGGATTTTCCTGGGCGCGCCCTTTGTCGAACGGCTGCATGGCCAGGCCGCCCTGTCCGGCGCCCTGGCCGCGGTGACGGCCGCGGTCGTGGGGGTGATCGCCAACCTGTCGGTCTGGTTCGGCTTGCGGGTGCTGTTCGCCGATGTCGGCACGGTCGGCATCGGGCCGGCGCGGTTCGATGTGCCGGTCCTGGCCTCGGCCGATTTTGGCGCCTGGGCGATCGCGGCGCTGGCAGCGGTCTGCGTTTTCCGCTTCCGGCTTGGCGTCGGCCAGACGCTGGGGGTTGCGGCGCTGGCGGGGCTGGCGCTGCGCTGGGCGGGGGCGTGAGGACAGGCCCGCGCCGCTGATCGCAGCCTGGCCGGGGCCGCCCAGCGCTGCGTGACAGAAGCCCGGCCGCCCGGCAGGCGTCAGTCCCGCTGCGCCAGGTAATGCGCCAGGGCCGCGATTTCGGCCGTGGTCACACCCTGCATGACCGCGTTCATGCTGTTGTCGCTGCCGGACCTGCTGCCATCGCGATATTCGATCATCGCGCGCTCCAGGAATTCCTCCCGCTGGCCGGTCAGGCGCGGGATCTGGTTGCGGCCGCGGAAGTCGGTCAGGTGGCAGACGCCGCAGTTGCGCGGCCCGGTCAGCGCCTCGCCGGCGGCGAAAAGGGCCGGGTCACGCGGGCGGCGATCATCCGAGGGGCCGTGCGGAAGTGCGGCGAAGAAGGCGGCCATGTCCTCGATATCCTTGTCCGGCAGGTTTGCGGCAAAGGCGTTCATCGCCGGCACCCGCCGCAGGCCTTCGCGAAACAGGATCATCTGGATGGTGATGAAATCGGCCGGTTGGCCGGCCAGCGAAGGGATCGCCGGCATCTGGCTGCGTCCATCGGCGCCATGGCAGTTGACGCAGCCGTGGGCGGCCAGGGCGGCACCGCGCGTCGCGTCCTGCGCTGCGGCGGACAAGGCGAGGGCGGCGCCGAACAGCGCCGCCCCCACCAAAGCAACAAGCCTCACTGGCGGTAGGAGATGCGATAGATGGCGCCCATCTGCTCGTCGGCGACCAGCAGCGCGCCGTCGCGCATCACATGCACATCGACCGGGCGGCCCAGGAACCGCTGGCCGGCGTCATCGCGGAGACCATCCATGAAGGGCTCGACGGCGGTCACGTTGCCCTGCGCATCCAGCTTGGCCACGACCACGTCATACCCGGTCAGCCGTTCCCGGTTCCACGACCCGCGGCGGGCAATGAAGATCTGGTTGCGATAAGCTTCGGGGAACATCGTGCCGGTGTAGAAGCGCATGCCGAGGGCCGCGACGTGGGGGCCCAGCAGCGCTGCGGGTTGGGTGAATTCGGAACAGTTGCGCCCGGCGTTTTCCTGCGGGTCGGCCCAGGCGCCGACGCAATACGGGTAGCCATGATCCTCGCCACTGCGGCGGACGCGGTGCAGCGAGTCTTCCGGGCTGTCGTTGCCGGCCCAGTCGCGATTGTTGTTCGTGGCCCACAATTCGCGGGTCACCGGGTGATGCGCCATGCCGACGCTGTTGCGCACGCCGCGCGCTTCGACCCGGCGGTCGCTGCCATCGGGGTTGAAGGAGACCAGCAGCGCGAAGCGGTCACGATCCACGGCGCAGATATTACAGTTCGCGCCGACGTTGGTGTAGATGCGGCCATCGGGCCCGAGGATGGTGAACTTCCAGCCGTGGTTGCCGGCGTGCTGGGCCTCGGTCGGCAGGTTGAAGGCCGCGGTCATGTCCACCGGGGCGGGCACGCTGTCGAGGTTGGCCTCGATGTTGTCGTAGCGCAGCACGCGGTCGATCGCGATGACATAGAGCGCGTTGCCCACCATTACGACGCCGTTCGGCTGGGTCAGACCCTGGGCGATGACGCGGGTGCGGGTCGTGCCATCGGCGTTGCGGGTGATGGCATAGACGCGGCCGATGGCGCGCGAACCGGAGAAGATCGTACCGTTCGGGCCTTCGGTCATCATGCGCGTGCCGGGGATGCCGTGGGCGTAGATCTCGGCGGAAAAGCCCGGCGGCAGCCGAAGTGCGGCGACCGGAACCTGGTCGACCGGGGTCACGGTCAGGCGCGGGGCATGCGGGGCGAGGGTGGAGCCGGCGGGCCGGCCAACCGCCCAACCGGGTGTGGGGGCCGGTGTGGGGGCCGGTTGGGCGAAGGCTGGCCAGACGGTCAGGGCCGCCAGCAGGCCGGCGGCCATTGTGGTGCGGATCATACAGTGTTTCTCCCCATGCGCGTGGTCGTGGCGACACGCCTTGCATTTGAGCGTGACCCGGCACGGGCCGCATCGCAAGCCCCATTCGCAACCGATTGCGGGAACGGCTGGCCGGCTCGGCCTGTTCGCCCCGGCCGGCACGCCGGCGGCGTCGCACGCGTGAACGCCGAGGTGCGTTCGATCATCGCCGAGCCCGCGATCCGCGGCCGATGGCGCGGAGATTTTGGCCAACACGCCCGACGCATGCGCCGCCATCCTGCGCCGCGGCATCGCCAAATTTACCTAGGTGATCCGGGTGACCGGCGTGCGACCCGCTGAGGCCGGTTGTGCGGGCGCGGCTTGCGCCGCGCGGCATTTGGCGCTTCACAAAAGCCGCAACCGGAGCCGACGATGACCCTGACCCCTGAGATTCACGCGGCGCTTATGGGCGTCACCACGGCGACATTGACCACGGTGCTGCTGAAGAAGGGCGTCCGCACCGCCTATATCCGCGGCCCCTTGGCCGCGACCGATGCGGCGCGCGGCAAGCGTGTGGTCGGACCCGCCTTCACCCTGCGCTTTGTCCCTGCGCGTGAGGATCTGTCCACGCCGGAATCCTGGTCCAGCCCCCGCAGCACGCGCGCCGCGATCGAGGACATGCCCGCAGGCTGCATCGCCGTGGCCGATGCGATGGGCGTGACCGATGCCGGCATTTTTGGCGATATCCTCTGCGCCCGCATGGCGAAGCGGGGCGTCACGGCCCTGGTCACCGACGGCATGCTGCGCGACGCCGCGGGTGTCGCCGGCACGGGGATGGCGGTCTGGTGCCGCGGCATGGTCGCGCCCGCCTCGGTCGCCAGCCTGAACTTCGTGGGCTGGCAGGAAACGATCGGCTGCGGCGGCGTCTGCATCGTGCCGGGCGATACGATCGTGGCCGATGGCGATGGCGCCGTGGTCATCCCCGCGGCCTTGCTGGAAGCCGTGACCGCCGCCGCGGTCGAGCAGGAACGCCTGGAAGCCTGGATTATGGTCGAGGTCGAGAAAGGGCTGGCCCTGCCGGGCCTTTACCCGCCGAACGCCGAGACCAAGGCGCGGTATGAAGCGGAGAGGCGCCAGGGCTGAGCCGGGCGGGCGGCTGTTCGTCGCAGGCCGGTCACGCGCCGGCGGAGAAAATGTGGCGCCGGCGCGACCACGGCACTAGGTTCTGCGTTAGCCGTATCGTCCGAAACTTGACGGAGGTCGCCCTTGAATGCTCCCCCGGCGCTGCGGACCGATGTCCCGCACCGCGCAACTGACGCCGGCTCCGCCGTCGAGAGTCTTGAGAACGGCTGGCATCGGCTGAGCGATTGCAGGATCGGCGACACGGTCCTGCAGATGGTCGTGATTCAGCCGGGCCTCGGCGTCGTATTGCTCGAAGTCGAACCGCATTGGACCGCCGACGCCATCGCGGTTTTCCGCCTCCATCTGCAACAGACAGGCTTCGCCGCAGCCTACCCGGGCCATCTGCCGGTGATCCATCGGCGATTGCGCCCGCAGGACAGCGCAGATCTCGATTTCCTGCTGCTCGACGCCTTTGCCTGGCAGGACCCGATCGCGGTCGAGGGGGACGCCTGGGACGAGGCGCTTTTGCGAGTGCTGCGCCCGCTGGCGCCGCCCGACGTGCCGCCGCCGGCCACCGTCGCGACGCCCCGGGCGTATGCCCCAGTCGCATGGACCAGCGCGGCGCGGCCGTCGCGCGGGACGGGCCGGACGGCGCTGGCTGTCCTGGCCCTTGCCGGCGTCGTCGGGGGCGTGGTTTTCCTGGCCCGACCGCCCGGTAGCCCGGGTGGCGGTGCCGCCCCCCCGCCGCGACCGGCGATCGCCGCAACGCTGGCCCGGCCGGCGTCCTTAGCATCGCCTTCGCCGGGGGACCCGGCCGCGGCGACACCAACGCCCGAGGCAAGCTTATCGGCGGCGGAGGCCCGGGGGCCGGTGACCGTGCCTGAAGTGACCGTGCCCGAAACGGACGTGACGGCACCGCCGCCCCCATCGATCGCGCCGCTGGAGGCCGTCGGCAGCGACGACCAGACCGCTGGCGTCGCAGTCGCCGCCGCGTCGACCGGCGCGCCATCGCCCGTCACCGCCGCCTCGCACGCCACTGACGCCGCCGATCCGGACCCGGGCCAGGCAGGCCTGATCTCCGATCCGCTGCCGTCATCTGGCGCCGAGCCGCCCCTGGAGGCTGCGGTGCAAACCCCGGCCGCGCGGCTGCCCGCTGACGATGACGCGCCAAGGCCGGCTGCGGTGCCGCGGTCGCCAACGATCGCCCTGATCGCGCTGCCCTTCGCCATTTTCGCGGCCACGACAGCGCCCGAACCGCCCGGCCCGTCGCAGGTGGCCGAGGCCACGCAGCTTGCACCCGCGCAGCAGGTGGACGCGGCGGTGGCGCCGCCGGTAACCGCATCCGCCGACCGTGACGTTCCGGTCGAAATGGCGGCCAATCTGGCGGCGGAGCCGATGGAGCCCATCCCCGAACCTGCGGACGTGATCCAGGACCCGGTTGCGGTCCCACCGATCATCGCCGCGCCTGTCCTGCGCTTGGAGGAAGGCCCGCCCCTGTCCGAGGCGGCCGTGGCGGTTGCCGTGCCCGCCATCGCTGATCCCCCGGACGTGGAGGCCGTCATGGCGGCGCCTGCCCGTGAAGCGCTCACGACGGAGGCGCTCACGACAGGGGCCCTCACAACTGGGGCCCTCACAACTGGGGCCCTCACAACTGGGGCCCTCACGACAGGGGCCCTCACCCCGGAGCGCGCCGCCCCAGAGACTCCAGTCGCGGAGACTCCCGCCCCAGAGGCTCAGGCCCCAGAGGCTCAGACCCCAGAGGCTCAGACCCCAGAGGCTCAGACCCCAACGGCTGTGGGCGACATCGCTCCAGCCACCACCGCCCCCGTCACCACCGATCCAGCCATCCCCGCCCCGCCAGCGGCAGAGGCCGTCATCGCGGAGGCGCCGGCCATGGAACCGGCCCCCGAAGAACCGACCGCCCTGGCCCCGGAGGTCATCCCCACGGCCCCCACCGCGCCGCCGCCCCCGGCCGCCGCCACGCCCGCATCTGTCGCGGCGATCCCGCCGCTCACCACCGCCCCCGCCTTGCCGCGCCCATCGCCCGTGGCACCCCTGACCCTCGCCATGCTGCGCCGGGGCGAAGCCCTCTTCGCCGCCGGCGACATCTCGGGCGCGCGTCGCTTCTTCGAACGCGCCGCCGCGGCCGGCAATGCAGCGGCCGCGCGCGCCATGGCGGAAACTTATGATCCCCGGGTCCTCGCGGGGCTCGGTGTGCGGGGCCTGGTGCCCGATCGCGCCGCCGCCCTCGACTGGTATCGCCGCGCCGCGGCCCTGGGCGCGACGGATGTCGCGGCCCGTATCGCAACGCTGGAGGCTGACCCATGACCGACACTCGCCGCCCCATCGCCGGATCGCCGGCACCGGCCGGGCCCGGCGCGACCGAGGCCGGCCGCCGCGCGCTGCTGCTCGCGGGCGTCGGTGCCGTGGCCGCCCTGCCGGCCGATGCCCAGCCGGTGCCAACGGCGGGACCGAACCCCTTGCCCCCGGGCATGACCGCCCTGACGGCGCGCGCCAACATGGGGACGGTCGGCATCATCGCGGGCGGCGTGGACGGGACCTACATCCGCATCGCCGCCGACCTGGCCTCGGTCCTCGACGATGGCGACATGCTTCGGGTGCTGGCGATCATCGGCAAGGGCTCGCTGCAGAACATCGCCGATATCCTGCTGTTGCGCGGCATCGACATCGGCATCGTGCAGTCCGACGCGCTGGCCTTCGCCCGGCGACGGCGCCTGCTGCCGGGGGTCGAGACGCAGATCCATTACATCGCCAAACTCTACGACGAGGAGATCCACGTCCTCGCGCGGGCGGGCATCGACCGGCTGGAGGACTTGCGCGGCCAGGTCGTCAACGTCGATGTGCGCGGCAGCGGCACCGCAATGACGGCATCGCTGGTGTTCGACGCGCTGGGCATCCCGGTCACGGTCGCGCACGACACCCAGGATGTGGCGCTGACCAAGCTGCAACGGGGCGAGATCGCTGCCATCGTCTTCGTCGCCGGCAAGCCGGCGCGGCTGTTTACCGGCATCCCGGCCGGCACCGGGCTGCAACTGCTGCCGATCCCGGCAACCCCGGCGCTGATCGAAACCTACCTGCCATCCAGTTTCGCCACCGCCGACTACCCGGCCCTTATCCCCGCCGGCACGTCGGTCGAAACCATCGCCGTGGGGGCTGTGATGGCGGTCTATGCCTGGCAGCCCGGCAGCGAACGCCACCGCAAGGTTGCCCGCTTCGTCGAGGCCTTCCAGGCGAAGTTCGACCAGTTCCTGCGAGCACCCCGCCACCCGAAATGGCGCGAGGTGAATCTGGCGGCCCAGGTGCCGGGCTGGGTACGCTTCGACCACCAGGCGACCACGCCGCGCCCGCCGCGCCGGCGTGATGAGGCCGAGGGCACCTGACGACGGATCCACTCGCCCGCACTCGCCCACGCGGGGCGTTTGGTGTTAGTCAGGTCGGCATGCCGGGAGGGCCGCGCGCAATGACCTCGATTGACGCCATGGCGGCCTCCGTCCCCGATGGGGCGATGGTGGCGCTGCCGCCCGACAATTCCCTGCCCTCGGTCGCCCTGGCCAAGGCGCTGGTGCGGCGCGGCGCAAAAGGGCTGCGGCTGCTGGGTGTGCCGGTCTCGGGCTTCGCCACCGACATCCTGATCGGCGCGGGCTGCGTGGCGGAGGTGCAGAGCAGCGCCGTGTCGCTCGGCGAGGCGGGCTTCGCCCCGCGGTTTTCGGCGGCGCTCAAGGCCGGCAGCATCGTGATGCGCGACGCCACCTGCCCGGCCATCCACACCATGCTCCAGGCCGCGGAAAAGGGCGTGCCCTTCCTGCCCCTGCGCGGGCTGATCGGCAGCGATATCCTGGAAAATCGCCCGGATTGGCGGGTGGTCCAGAACCCTTTCGCGGACAAGCCCGACCGCATCGTGCTGCTGCCGGCGCTGTCGCCGGATGTGGCGATCTTCCACGCGGTGATGGCTGATGCCGCCGGCAATGTCTGGGTCGGGCGGCGGCGGGAATGCGCGACACTGGCGCATGCGTCCCGCCGCGTGCTGGTCACCGTCGAACGCCTGTTCGACGGCAATCTGCTGGAGGATGAACGGCTGGCGCCTGGCACCATAAGCGGCACCTATATCGAGGCCGTGGCCATCGCCGCGCGCGGCGCGCATCCGGTGGCGCTGCTCGATGAATACGGTTTTGATGCCGCCTATGTCGAAGCCTATGCGCGTGCCGCCAGGACGCAGCAGGGGTTCGATGCCTGGAGCGCCGTGGAAATCCTGGGCCAGGCGCAAGCCGCGTGATCGCGCTGGAGGAAAGGCTGGCGGTCGCACTCGCCGCGCTGATCCTGGACCCGGCGGCACCCCCCGCCCGCCATATCGCCGTCGGGGCTGCCTCCCCCATCCCGGCCGCGGCCTGCTGGCTGGTGGCCAAGCGCGGGCACCCCGTGCGGCTGTCGCTGTTGCACAAGCGCCAGGGCAATCCGTTCACCGAGGGCTCGCGCGAATTGTTCGACCTGGCCGGCCAGGGGCGGATCGACCTGTTCTTCCTCGGCGGCGGGCAGATCGATGGCCAGGCCAATCTGAACCTGCTTGGCACGGGCGACTGGCCAGGGCGGGAGGTGCGCTTCCCCGGCAGTTTCGGCTCCGCCTTCATGTATTTTTGCTGCCCGCGCACCATACTTTTCCGGGAAGAACATTCGCCCCGCGTGCTGGTCGATCAGGTGGCGCATATCTCGGCCCCCGGCGTGTCGGCGCCGGATGTTTTTCGTCGCGGCACGGCCCAGGCGCTGGTCACCGGCAAATGCGTCTTTGCCTTCGATGGCGCGCGGTTCCGGCTGGCGTCGCTGCATCCCGGGGAGACCCGCGCGAGCATCCGGGCCGCGACGGGCTTCGACTACGACGACGCCGGCGCTGTGCCGATGACGCCGGACCCTTCGGCCGAGGATCTCGCGCTGCTGCGCGGCGAGGTTTGTGACGAGATGATGGAAACCTATCCGGGCTTCTGCGGCCGGGTTTTTGGGCGGAACATGGCTGCATGAATGGCATGGCGTTGTCGCCCGGCGCGCTCGCCGGGTTGCGGGTGATCGACCTGACCCGCGTCCTGGGCGGGCCCTATTGCACCATGATCCTGTCGGACCACGGCGCCGAGGTGATCAAGATCGAACCGCCGCAGGGCGATGAGGTGCGCGACTGGGGCCCGCCGTTCCACGACGGCGACGCCTCCTATTTCCTTGGCGTGAACCGCAACAAGAAGTCGCTGGCACTGGACCTGGGCAAGCCGGAGGGGCGCGCGGTGCTGCTGCGCCTTTTGGAAGGCGCCGATGTGCTGATCGAGAACTATAAGCCGGGGGCGATGGAGAAATGGGGCCTGGGCTACCAGGACTCGCTTGCGCAGAAGTTTCCCCGGCTGGTGCATTGCCGCATCTCGGGCTTTGGCGCCGATGGGCCGCTCGGCGGGTTGCCGGGCTATGATGCGGTGATCCAGGGCATCGTCGGGCTGATGTCGATCAACGGCGATCCGCCGCTGCGCATGGGCACGCCGGTCGTGGACCTCGCGACCGGGCTCTATTCCGCCATCGCCATCCTGATGGCCTTGCAGGAGCGGACGCGCAGCGGCCAGGGCCAGTACCTGGACATGACGCTGCACGATTGCGGCATGGCGCTGCTGCATCCGCAGGCGGCGAACCACCTGCTGAACGGCAAGCGGCCCATCGCGACGGGCAATCCGCATCCGAACATCAGCCCCTATTCCAAATACGCGACCCGCACCTGCGAGATCTTCATCGCGGTCGGCAATGATCCGGCGTTCAAGAAGTTCTGTGCCTTCCTGGGGCTGGGCGATCTGCCGGCCGATCCGCGGTTCCTGACCAATGGCGACCGGGTGGCGAACCGCGTGGCGCTGGACGACATCCTGAACGCGCGGTTTGCGGCCGAGGATGGCCACGCGCTGACCGATGCCATGCTGCGCGCAGGGCTGCCGGCCGGGCCGGTGAAGCATGTGGACGAGGCCCTGGCCTCGGCGCATGCGCGGCACCGGGAAATGGTGGTGGAGGACGGCTGGTTCCGCGCCATCGGCACGCCGATCAAGATGAGCCGCACGCCGGGCGGCGCGCGCCGGCCGCCGCCGGGGTTTGGCCAGGATGGGGCGGAGGTGCTGGCGGCGGCCGGGTTCTCCGAGGCGGAGGTGGCGGCGCTGCGCGAGAGTGGGGTGCTGGCGGAGGTGCGGCGGCGGTAGCAGGATGCGGCCGGGCCGGGACGGGCGGCGACCGGCTTGGCGGCACCCCGTCGGGGCGGCCCATCGCCAGCCTCGACCCGCGCCACACTTCGGTCTAGGGAACCGATTCAAAGCAAGACCAGGACCAGGACGCCCATGACCCCCTCCGACATCGACCGCGTGCAGACCTACCTGCGCCGCCTCCTCGGCTCCGACCGGATCACGATCGTGGCCCCCAAGCGCGCCGGCCAGACCGTGGAGATCATGGTCAATGACGAGGTCCTCGGCACGCTGCATCGCGATGACGAGGATGGCGAGGTCTCCTATTCCGCCATGCTGTCGATCCTGGAGGAGGATTTGCCGCCCAAGGCCCTCGCCGCCCCGGCCAGGCCCGCAAAGCCGGTGCTGGTCGAAACCCGCGCCCTGCCGGCGAAGAAGCCGCGCTGATGCCGCATGGCGACCACAGCCACGATGTCCCGCCGGATGGCTGGAAGCACAGCGGCGTCCAGGTGATCCCGGGCGACAGCCTGGACACCAATACCGCCCAGACCCCCGGCATGAACCGCGCGGCCGCGATCAATTTCGCCCGGGTCGGTGCCCAGAAGATCTGGGCCGGGACGGTGCATATCCACGCCGATGCCAAGACCGGCGTGCATCACCACGGCGCATTGGAATCCGTCATCTACGTGCTGAAGGGCCGCGCCCGGATGCGCTGGGGCGAAAAACTGGAGTTCGTGGCCGAGGCCGGGCCGGGCGATTTCATCTTCGTGCCCCCCTATGTCCCGCATCAGGAAATCAACGCCAGCACCGATGAAACGCTGGAATGCGTCCTGGTGCGCAGCGACAACGAAGCGGTGGTGGTCAATCTCGATATCGAACCGATCGAGAAGCCGGAGACCGTGTTCTGGATCGACCCGATCCACCGACCGCCGGGCTGATCCCTTCCCGGCCAGCATGGGTGCCGGGCGTCGATACAGGGGTGCAACCCGGCGTGATCGGGTGCACAAGCCGTGAATCGCCGGGCTGAGCCTGCGCAACCTTCCGCGCGCCATCCTTGTGCCGCCCCAAAATATCGGATTCTGTTTGATGCCCTTCCCCGTGCTCGCCGCCCCGTTGCTGACCGCCTTGACCGAGCGCGGGTATGCGGAGCCAACGCCGGTCCAGGCCGCGGTGATCGAACCCGGCACGGCCGGGCGGGACCTGCTGGTTTCAGCGCAGACCGGATCGGGCAAGACGGTCGCCTATGGGCTCGCCATGGCACCGGAGGTGCTGGGCGAGGCGCAGCGCCTGCCGGCCGCGACCCTGCCGCTGGCGCTGGTCGTGGCACCGACGCGTGAACTGGCGTTGCAGGTGCAGACCGAACTGACCTGGCTCTATGCCAAGGCCGGCGGGCGTGTGGTGGCCTGCGTCGGCGGCATGGACCCCGCGGCCGAGCGACGGCTGCTGGCGCAAGGGGCCCATATCGTCGTCGGCACCCCGGGCCGCCTGCGCGACCATCTGGAACGCGGCAATCTGCGCCCGCAGTCGCTGCGCTGCGTCGTGCTGGACGAAGCGGATGAGATGCTCGACCTCGGCTTCCGCGAGGATCTGGAAGCGATCCTGGAAACCACGCCGGCCGAACGCCGCACGCTGCTTTTCTCGGCCACCGTGCCGCGCGCGATCGCCAACCTGGCCAAGAACTTCCAGCGCGACGCGCTGCGCATCGCCGCGACCGGCGAGGGCAAGCAGCACACCGACATCGAATACCGCGGGCTGATCATCGCCCCGGGCGAGTTGGAACGCGCGACGGTCAATGTCCTGCGCCTCTATGAGGCACGCAGCGCACTGGTGTTCTGCACCACCCGCGCCGCGGTGGCCCGCCTGCACGGCAACCTGGTGGAACGCGGCTTTACCGCCGTCGCATTGTCCGGCGAACTCTCCCAGGCCGAACGCAACCGCGCGATGCACGCATTGCGCGACGGCCGGGCCCGGGTCTGCGTCGCGACCGATGTGGCCGCGCGCGGCATCGACCTGCCGGACCTCGGCCTCGTGATCCACGCCGAATTGCCGGGCGATCCGGAAACCCTGCTGCACCGTTCGGGCCGCACCGGCCGCGCCGGGCGCAAGGGGGTTTCGGCGCTGCTGGTGCCGCACAACAAGCGCCGCGCGGCTGAACGGCTGCTGCTGGGCGCGCGCGTGACCGCGGCCTGGTCGCCGGCACCGACGGCGGAGGAAATCTCTGCCCGCGACGGCGAACGCATCGCCGAACACGCCCGCGCCATGGCCGGCGAGGAAATGGCCGAGGCTGATGTGGCGCTGGGCCAGACGCTGCTGGCCGATCTGTCCCCGGAAACCCTGGCGGCGCTGCTGATCCGTACCCTGCGCGCGCCCCTGCCGGCGCCCGAGGAACTGTCCGGCATCAGCGACCGCCCCGCCCCGCGCGCCCCGGTCGAACCGCGCTACCCCGCCGCCCCCGAGGGCGAGACGGAAGGCATCTGGTTCCGCATGAACATCGGCCGCAACGGCAACGCCGATCCGCGCTGGATCCTGCCCTTCCTGTGCAAGCGCGGCCATGTCACGCGCCAGGAGATCGGCCGCATCCGCATCATGGAACGCGAGACGCGGTTCGAGGTCGCGGCCTATGCGGCGCAGCGCTTCGATGCGGCATCCCGCAAGCCGGACCCGGATGATGCACATATCCGGATCGAGCCGGCCGAACCGCAGGCCGCGGAATCGCGCCCCGCCCCGCCGCGGCGCAGCCCGCCGACGCGCCGGCCGAAGTAGCCCAACCTCGGGCCCTGTGACTGCATACCCCCGGGGCGCGTTCCCCCGAACGGAGGCGATGCGTAATCGCCCATGGCGAAGATGTTCGTGTCGCGCGTGGTCTGCAGTGTCTCCTCGACGACCAACTGGTTGATGCGGTTGGTTTCGAGCCCGACGCTGCCGAGCGACATGATCAGCGTGTCATAGGGCACGGCGGTGGGCGGGGTGATCTCCCGCCCGTCGTCATCCAAGGTCGCGGCCAGGTGGATGACGCGGGATTGACGGTCCAGCCCCTTCATGGCGCCGAAGCGGTAGGTGAAGTGGTGCCAATGGGTCTGGGCCAGGCCGTTCAGTTCATGCGGGCCGCGGTCCATGCGGCCGGCCGCGACGGCGTGCAGCAGTGGCTTCCACTGGTGGGTGCGCGCGCGCTCGACCAACGTGATCTGCGCCCGCCCATTGCGCCCAAGCGGTTGCCGAGGCCGGTGACGAGTTCCAGCCCCGAGGCCCCGCCACCTACCACCACGATCCGATGCGCCTGTTCCGTGCCCGCCATGCCCCGACCCCGCGATGCGTGTTCGTGGCGACAGCATCTTCAAGCCAGGTGGACCCACCTGGCGACCCGGAAGATGCGACCAGACAAGAGCCTGGCCCCCTGGAGTTGCGCCCTTGCGGACCGCGGATGGCGGAAAGGGAATGATGATGCGCAAGGGACGGCGGGCGGCCTGCGCGCGGGCCACGGCGGGCGCTGCCAGGACTGCCAGGATGAGCGGTCGGCGACCGGCAAGGCTTTCGGTCATGGTCGGCTCCTTCGGGGGGTCAGGTCGCGCCGCGTCCGGCGCGGGCGAGGATGGAGGCAGGAATGGCGCGCCGCCCGGATTTCCGGCGATGGAGATCGATGGCGAGCACTACTGGGATGGCGGCATCGTCTGGAACACCCCGCTCGACTGGGTGATGCACAGCCAGCCGCGGGCGGACACGCTGGCCTTCCAGGTCGATCTGTGGAACGCCCGGGGCGAATATCCGAAAACGCTCGCCGAGGCGGATACGAGGCAGAAGGAAATCCGCTTTTCCAGCCGCACCCGCGCCGCGACCGATGGGTTCAAGCAGGCCCAGCGATTGCGCCGGGCCGCATGCAACCTGCTGCAGCAGATCCCGCCAGCGCTGCGGCAGAGTGCCGATGCGGAACTGCTGGCGTCGGAGGCGGATGAGAAGGTCTACAACATCATCCACCTGATCTATCGCTCGAAGAGCTATGAGGCGAACAACAAGGATTATGAATTTTCCAGGCGCACGATGGAGGAACACTGGCGCGACGGCTACAATGACGCGTGCCGGACGCTGCGCCACCCGGAAGTGCTGATGCGGCCGATCGAGGAGGATGGCGTCTTCACCTTCGACCTGGCCCGGCAAGGGTGCGAATAGCGCCGGGAGGAGACCCCGGGTGAACGAGAACGACGCAGGTGCTACGCCTTTGCTGAAGAGCATCCCGCATGTGATGGCAGGCTGCGGAACCGCCCGTGCCGGAAAGGTGCCGGAAAGCCCCTCGGCCACGCCCATCCTGCCTCATCTGACCCTGGGCCTCGGGCCCTTCATGCACGACGACCTCACCTGATCACGCCGTTTCGGAAATGGAGACTTCCATGCGCCTGCAAGACAAGGTTGCCATCATCACGGGTGCCGCCAGCGGCATCGGCAAGGAGATCGCCCAGGTCTTTTTCGCCGAGGGCGCCCGCGTCGCCATCGCCGACCTGAACCAGGCGGCGGCCGATGCGACCGCGCTGGAACTGGACCCGACCGGCGAACGCGCCATCGGCATCGCCATGGACGTGTCGGACGAGGACCAGGTGGACAGCGGCACCGCCAAGGTCATCGCCAAGTTCGGTGCGCTGGACATCCTGGTCAGCAATGCCGGCATCCAGATCGTCGCACCGATCGTCGATTTCGACTTCGGCAAGTGGAAGCGGATGCTGGCGATCCATCTGGACGGCGCCTTCCTCACCACGCGCGCCGCGCTGCGCCAGATGTACAAGCAGAAGAGCGGCTGCGTGCTCTACATGGGGTCGGTGCATAGCCACGAGGCCTCGGTGCTGAAGGCCCCCTATGTGGCGGCCAAGCACGGGCTGATCGGGCTGGCCAAGGTCGTCGCCAAGGAAGGCGCGGCCCATGGCGTGCGGTCCAACGTGATCTGCCCGGGCTTCGTGCGCACGCCGCTGGTCGAAAAGCAGATCCCGGAACAGGCCGCGGCGCTGGGGCTGACGGACGAGCAGGTCATCAAGACCGTGATGCTGAAGGAGACGGTGGATGGCGAGTTCACCACGGTGAACGACGTCGCGCAGACGGCGTTGTTCCTCGCGTCCTTCCCGACCAACGCGCTGACCGGCCAGTCGGTGGTGGTCAGCCACGGCTGGTTCATGCAGTAGCCGCCTCTCCTCGGCCCAGGGCGAGAGGCCGCGGCCCGATGCGGCCGATCCCGAAGACCCCCCTTCGCCTGCATCCTTGGGTGTCGTGCCGCTGGCGATCGCCTCCGGCGCCTCGGGGCGACAGCGGATCGGGATCACGGTATGAACGCGATCACGCGCTTTGCGGTGCTGTTCGCGCCGTCGTTCTTCGTGGTGGTGCAGCGGTTGGAGGAATGGATGGCACGCGGCAAGAAACCGGCAAGTACTCCCCTGGCGGTGTCCGCGGCATGAGGCGCCGGCCCCTGCTGGCCGGCCTGCTGGCGGCCCCCGCACTGGCACTGGCCCAAGGTGGCCCCCCAGCCCCAGGCGCGGTCCCAGCCTGGCCAAGCCGGCCGGTCACCATCATCGTGCCCTTCCCGCCCGGCGGGTCGAACGATCTGCTGGCGCGGCCCATCGCCCAGCGATTGCAGCAGGTGCTGGGCGGGCATCCCGTCGTCGTGGAAAACCGCGGCGGTGCGGGCGGGTCGGTCGGCGCCAGCATGGCCGCACGGGCGGCGCCCGATGGTCACACGCTG
>JBBRWI010000022.1:0-28946 GCA_038249305.1 Acetobacterales bacterium | reverse complement strand
TGGCGCACCAGCCGCACCGGGATGCGTTTCGCCGCGCCGTCGCGCAAGGCAAAGAGGTAGCGTCCCTCCTGTCCCATCTGCACCGCGGCGGTCGGCACCGACAGCGCCTCGGCGTCGGTGCGGGGGACCAGTACGGTTTCGACGTACTGCCCGGGCCAGAGCCGGTTTTCGCCGTTGGTGAAGCGCGCCTTGAGCAGGATGGTCCCGGTCTGCTGATCGACGCTGCTGTCGATGAACACGACATCGCCCCAGACCGGCGGGCCGGTGCGGTCCTCCGGCGCGCGGACGCGGGCGCGCACCGTCTGGCCGGCCGCTGTCGCCACGCGCAACTCGGCCAGCCAGCGTTCCGGCACGTTGAAGGCGACCAGGATGGGGTCGGTCGGCGTGATCGTGGCCAGCACCGCGCCCTCGGCGACGCGCACGAGGTTGCCGGCCTTGAACGGCAGGGCGCCCAGGCGGCCATCGGCCTCGGCGCGGATTTCAGCGAAGTCGATCGAAAGGCGGGTCTGCTGGATCTGCGCCTCATCGGCGCGGACCTGGGCTTCGAGCGCCAGGGCATCGGCCGCGGCCTGTTCGGCGCGCTGGGCGGAGGCAAAGGCGTCCGACCGCAGCGCCGCATAGCGTGCCGCGTCCGACCGCGCCCGGGTCAGTTGCGCCCGGTCCTTTTCCAGGACCGCCTGCTGCTGCGCCAGCAGCGCGCGATTGGTGCGGCTGTCCAGGGTGAACAGGGGCTGGCCGCGCCGAACGCTCTGGCCTTCCTGGACATGGACCTCGTCGATCTGGCCATCGACGCGGGCGCGGACCGATACGATGGCGGTCGCCTGCACGATACCATTGGCCAGGACCTCCAGCGGCACCGCGCCGATGGTTGCGGGGGCGGCGGCGACCGTCATCGGCGGCGGGCCGGGGGGGACCCCCGCCGGCGAGGGAGTCTGCGCCCGCGGCGATGTCGCCAACAGGAAGATCGTGAATGCGGCCAGGAGGCCAAAATTGAGGCGCATGCGGTGCTTGAGCCTTGGGCGGGGCGAAGGCCACCAATGTCATTAGATGGCCGTCTGCGTGGTGGCAGCAACGTGAAAAAAAGGTCATGCTTCGGCAACGCAGAGTTGCAAGGGCCAGCGTTGCATGGGACGGGAAGCGCCCATGTTGACAGCCCGGGGCCGCCCCCCGACCCTTCGCCACAATAACGGGGCGGAGCGCGACATGGCCGAATTCGACCAGACCAAGAGGGCGTTCAGGCTGCGCAGCGAACGCTGGTTCAACGATCCGCAGGACCCGTCCATGACCGCGCTCTATGTCGAGCGCCAACTGAATTTCGGGTTGACGCGGGGCGAATTGCAGTCGGGCCGCCCGATCATCGGCATCGCCCAGACCGGCAGCGACATCGCCCCCTGCAACCGCCACCACATCGCGCTGGCACCCCGGATCGCCGCAGGCATCCGCGATGCCGGCGGCGTGCCGCTGGAATTCCCGATCCACCCGATCCAGGAAACGCTGAAGCGCCCGACCGCAGCGCTCGACCGCAACCTCGCGTATCTGTCGTTGGTCGAGGTGCTGCACGGCTATCCGATCGACGGCGTCGTGTTGACCACGGGTTGCGACAAGACCACCCCCGCCTGCCTGATGGGGGCGGCCACCGTGAACATCCCCGCCATCGTCTTCTCGGGCGGGCCGATGCTGGACGGGCACCACCAGGGCCGGCTGACCGGCAGCGGCACCATCGTCTGGGAAGCACGGCGTATGCTGGCGGCGGGTGAGATCGACTACGAGGGCTTCATGGAACTGGTCGCGTCCAGCAGCACCAGCGTCGGCCATTGCAATACGATGGGCACCGCCCTTTCGATGAACTCGCTGGCCGAGGCGCTGGGCATGTCGCTGCCCGGCTGTGCCGCCATCCCCGGCCCCTATCGCGAACGCGGCCAGATGGCCCATGCGACCGGCGTGCGGATCGTCGAGATGGTGCGCGAAAACCTGCGCCCATCCGACATCATGACCAAGGCCGCTTTCGAGAACGTGGTCGCCACGGCCTCGGCGATCGGGGCCAGCAGCAACTGCCCGCCGCATATGGTCGCCATCGCGCGCCACATGGGCGTGGACCATAGCCTGGCCGACTGGCAGCGGGTCGGCGCCGATGTGCCGCTGCTGGTCGATTGCCAGCCGGCGGGGCGGTTCCTCGGGGAAAAATTCCACCAGGGCGGCGGCGTGCCCGCTGTCATGAAGGAACTTTTGGGGGCCGGGCGGCTGAACGCCGGGGCGATGACCGTCACCGGAAAATCGATCGCCGACAATCTGGCGGGCACGGCGGACGGCGACCGCGACGTGATCCGCGCCTACCAGAAACCGATGAAGGAGCACGCCGGCTTCATCGTCCTGACCGGCAATCTCTTTGACAATGCGGTGATGAAGATCAGCGTGATCGACGCCGAATTCCGCGCGCGCTTCCTGGCCGATCCGCCGGATGTGTTCGAAGGCAAGGTCGTGGTATTCGAGGGGCCGGAAGATTACCACGCGCGGATCGAGGACCCGGACCTGGGCGTCGATGAACGCACGGTGCTGGTCATCCGCAACGCCGGCCCGGTGGGGTATCCTGGTGCCGCCGAGGTCGTGAACATGCAGCCCCCGGCCAGCCTCATCAAGCGGGGGATCACTGCCCTGCCGACCATGGGCGACGGGCGGCAATCGGGCACCTCGGCCAGCCCCAGCATCCTGAATGTCTCGCCCGAGGCCGCCATCGGTGGCGGCCTTGCGCTGCTGAAATCGGGCGATCCGATCCGCATCGACCTGAACACCCGCCGCGTCGATGTGCTGATCCCGGAGGCGGAACTGGCCGCACGCCGCGCCGCCTGGACGCCGCCGGTGTTGCTGAACAAGACCCCGTGGGAGGAAATCCAGCGCAGCATGGTTGGCCAACTCGGCGCCGGCGGCTGCCTGGAACCGGCGACGCTCTACCTCAACATCCTGGAGACGCGCGGCGAAAGCCGCCACAATCACTGATGACACTACGCATGCAGGGGCGCCGCTGCCTCGTTACCGCAGCCGGCCAGGGCATTGGCCGCGCCACCGCCGAGATGTTCGCGGCCGAAGGGGCAACCCTACTGGCCACCGACCGCGACGCGGCGCTGGTCGCCGACCTGGGTGGGATCGGGCTCGATGTGCTGGACGATGCGGCGGTGGCGCGCGTGGTCGCCGACCACGGCCCGTTCGACGTGCTGTTCAACTGCGCCGGCTTCGTGCACCAGAACACGGCGCTGACCACGACCGACGCCGAATGGGATTTCGCCTTCGCGCTGAACGTGCGGGCGATGTGGAAATGCATGGCGGCGGTGCTGCCCGGCATGATCGCGCAGCGCCGCGGCAGCATCATCAACATGGCGTCGGCCGCATCCTCGGTGAAGGGCGCGCCGAACCGCTTCCTCTATGGTACCACCAAGGCCGCCGTGGTCGGCATGACCAAGGCCGTCGCGGCCGATGTGGTGGCGCAAGGGGTGCGGGTGAATTGCCTCTGCCCCGGCACGGTGGATACGCCGAGCCTCGGCGACCGGATCGCCGCCAATGCCGCGGCCTCCGGCGGGCTGGAGGCCGCGCGGGCGGCCTTCGTCGCGCGCCAGGCGATGGGGCGGCTTGCCAAGGCCGAGGAAATCGCCGCCCTTGCGACCTACCTCGCGGCGGATGAAAGCGCATTCGTCACCGGCCAGGCCATGGTCATCGACGGTGGTTGGACGCTCTAGAGCACGATCGATCCAAGTGGATCGATCTCGTGCTCTAGAAGCCGTTGAATCTAGAGCAAGAAATCGGATCAGATGATTCCATCTGATCCGATATTGCTCTAGGCTATTTTCCGCTCGCCGAGGCTCATTGCACATGGCCGAGCGTGTTGTTTTGTCGCATTTTCCGAACCGTCAGGTGCCTTCGCCTGACGTGGAAATGCTCTCACCACCGGTCCTTATCAGGAGCATCCGATGAAACTGCTGCGCTACGGCCACACGGGCCACGAACGCCCCGGCCTGCTGGATGCCACCGGCACGATCCGCGACCTGTCCTCGGTCATCCCCGACCTGGCCGGGGCCGCGCTGTCGGCGGTGCAACTCGCCAAGATCAAGGCGCTGGACCCCGCCACCCTGCCGGCGGTCGAGGGCAATCCGCGGCTTGGCCCGCCGGTCACGGGCATGAAGAACTTCGTCTGCATCGGGCTGAACTACGCCGACCACGCCGCCGAGACCGGCAGCCCGATCCCGAAGGAGCCCATCGTCTTCCTGAAATCGCTGGGCGCGCTCTGCGGGCCGGATGACGACGTGACGATCCCGAAGGACAGCGTGAAGACCGACTGGGAAGTCGAACTCGCCATCATCATCGGTGACCTCGCGCGTTGCGTGCCGGAGGACACCGCGATGGCCCATGTCGCGGGCTATGCCGTCTGCAACGACGTATCGGAACGCGAATGGCAGATCGAACGCGGCGGCACCTGGGACAAGGGCAAAGGCTGCGACAGTTTCGGCCCGCTCGGCCCCTGGCTGGTCACGACCGATGAAATCCCCGATCCGCAGGACCTGGCGATGTTCTGCGACGTGGACGGGACGCGGATGCAGGATGGCACGACCCGCACGATGATTTTTGGCGTGCGGAAACTCGTCTCCTACGTGTCGCATTTCATCACGCTGCATCCGGGCGACATCATCAGCACCGGCACGCCGCCGGGGGTGGGGCTGGGCAAGAAGCCGCCGTTGTTCCTCAAGGCGGGGCAGACCATGCATCTCGGGATCGCCGGCCTGGGCGAGCAGACCCAGCGGACGGTGCCCTATTCCGCCTGACCATTGCCTGCTGATCATGGATTTCCCGGGGCGGGGCGAGCCCACGCCCCCGATGCGTGCGGCGATGCGCGCGCTGGCGGAAAGCATCGCCGCGGAACCGGGGATGCTGTGGAAGATCTGGACCCATGACGGGGCGGAGGGCCAGGGTTTTGGCGCGCGGGCCGGGGGGGTCTACCTGTTCGACAACCGGGCGGCGGCCGAGGCCTATCACCGGAAACACGCGGCCCGGCTGACCCTGGCCGGGGTGGTCGGGATCGAGGCGATTTTCCGCCGTGTGGACTCGGAATTGAGCAGGGTGGACCGCGGGCCGCTGGGCTAGGCCCTCGCTCGGCAGCCAAAGGAGGCACCACCATGCAGCGGCGACACCTTGCGACAATCGCCATCAGTGCCGCGGTCGTCGCACCGCGGGCCACCGAGGCCCAGGCCGCAGCCTCCCTCGATGACTTGCTGCGTCCCTACCTTTCGGCGCACGGCCTGCCGGCGCTCGCCGCCGCGGTGATGCGCGACGGGCGCCTGGTCGCCGCGGGTGCGGTCGGCACCCGACGGGCCGGGACCGACATCCCGGTCACGCTGGCCGACCGTTTCCACCTCGGCTCCGACACCAAGGCGATGACCGCAGTCCTGGCCGCCATGATGGTCGAGGAAGGGCGCCTGGCCTGGGACACCACGGTCGCAGCGGCCTTCCCCGAACTGATCGACCGCATGGTGCCGGCGGTGCGACCGGTCACGCTGCGACAATTGCTGTTTCATAGCAGCGGCATGCCGGGCGACAACGAGGCCTTCGTTCGGCTGATGATCGACTCCTACGCCCAGGGCCAGTTGAACCTTGATGCGCTGCGCCTTTGGCTGGTCGGCGAATGGGTCAAGCAGCCATTGGTGGCCGCACCCGGAACCACCTGGGCCTATTCCCAAATGGGCTACACGATGGCGGGCGCCATGATCGAGCGCGCCGCCGGGATGACCTGGGAAGAACTGATAAGCCGGCGGCTGTTCGACGCGATGGGGCTCACGTCGGCGGGGTTGGGGCCGCAGTCGCGCATGGGCCGCGTCGATGCGCCGCTGGGCCATCTGCTGCTGCCGGATGGCCGCCGGATGCCGATGCTGGCCGGGCCGGCGGGCGACAATCCGGCAGTCATCGGCCCGGCCGGGCTGGCGCATATGTCGATCCTGGACTTCGCGACCTGGGCCAACTGGCACGCGGGCCAGGGCCGTCGCGGCCCGGCGCTTGTGCAGCCCGAGACGCTGCGCCTGCTGCATGCGCCGGTCATCGCCGCACCGGCCATGCCGGGCATGGGCGACGCGCCCTTCTACGGGCTGGGTTGGGGGGTGCTCAACCTGCCCAACACCACCGCCGTCACCTTGCAGCACACTGGTTCCAATACGCTGAACCTTGCGACCATCAATGTGCAGCCGTCGCAGGATTTTGCCATGGTCACGGCCACGAACATCGCGGGCGAAGCGGCCGCGGCCGCGCTGACGGCGCTGTGGATTGTGCTCTACGCCCGGTTCGGGCCGGCGCCACGGGGCTGAAGCCTGCGGCGGGGCGCAACCCGGCCGCCCATCGCGCGTTCTGTGCTGGACAACCGCCGCTGAAGGACATCGCGCGATGAAACCCCTCCCCGCCCTTCTGGCCGGCCTGCTCCTGTTCGCGCCAGCCGCTTTTGGCCAGACCGCACCGGTCCTCACTTATACCCAGGCCCTGTCGCCCGGCGCCGCCGCCATGATCCAGGATCGACTGCGCCAGGCCGGCGTCTATGGCGGCCAGCCCGATGGCATCTGGGGCCCGGACAGCCAGGCGGCGCTGGAGCGGTTCCAGCAGACCCGCAACCTGCAGGTCTCGGGGCAGTTGAATCAGGCGACCGTTGCGACGCTGGGGCTGGCGCCGGGCGACCTGCTATCCGCGCGCACCGTGCAGCCCCCCGCACCGGCCGCCGTGCAGGAACCGCTGAGCCCAACGGCGATCCGCAACGTGCAGCAGCGCCTGCGTGGCATGGGCTTCTACCGCGGCGCCGTGGATGGCCTGTGGGGCGCCGGCACCCAGGCGGCGATCGAACGCTTCCAGCAGGGACGTGGCCTGCAATCAAACGGCCAGATCAACCCGGCGACGGTGCAGGCGCTGGGGCTGGACCCGAACAACCCGGCTGCCGCGTTCCGCTGAACACGCCAACCAGCCGCCCCGCCCTGCACGCCATGGCGCGCGACCAGGCCCGACGCCTTCGCCTCCTCGACGAAATCGCGGAAGTGCGCCGGTAGGGGCGAGCGCCGGATGGCGGCGTTCGTCATGCGGAGGGCTCCGTGGCGAGTTTGTGCCAGCTTTGCGCGATACCCGCGCGCGTCACCGGGGGTGTGACGCGCCGTTCAGGCGATGGCCCTGGTCGGCGCGCGCTGCACGCCCGGCGAAACGTACCTACCGAAACCGGGAAGAGTATAGACCATGCAGAAAAGTCGCCACAGTTCGTTCTGGCTACGATACAGAAAGGTCGTCGAATTCTGCGCGTCCGCCCGATAATGCTCCGGCGCGAAGACGCGGCCCGTGACGTGGCCGTCCTTGGCCCTCTGGTATTGCTTCGATATCTGCATCGCGGCTGTTAATGGGCCGTCATCCCCCAGGATCGACGGGATGTTCTTGTGCGGCCCGGCGTTCTTGGCGTTGCCGTGGGAGACGACGAGCGTGCCGTTGGCCATGGCCTGGCTGCCCATGCCGAAGGTGCAGCCGTTCATGTTCACCGTGAAGCAGAACAGCGCGTTCATGTTCGTGCCGAGCGTGGTGAAGGTCGTGGAGCCCTCTTCGTAATCGGCGATGTAGGCGCGGAAATAGGCCGCGCTGGCCCCGGCCTTGACCACCCGATACAGCCCGGCTGGATGCCCGCCGACGGTGGCGGTCCGGCCATTCGGTGACTCGTCCTCGAGCGCGAGGTGCTCGGACTTGTTGTGTTGCAGGGCCGGAAGAATCGGCCCCAGCAGAAGATTATTGGCGAGGAAGCCGAAGGGGTTGGCCTTGAAGTCGTTGGTCGCGATGGAGTCGACAGGCATGGCGTTGCTCCCTTGCTGGCGCAAAAACCTTGCCGTGCGCGTTGCTTGTATCGGTAGTTTATTCAGCACTGCCCCGCCACGATTGGCGTTGGGGCCGCGACCGGCTCTACATCGTCGCACCCAACACCCAGGGCGCGAACTCCGAAGCCCCGAAGTCAAACTGCTCGCTCCTGGTCCGCTCCCCGCCCGCAATCCGCAGGATCTGCGCGAAGATGCGCGCCCCTGCTTCCTGCACGGTTTCCTCACCGGTCAGGATGGTGCCGCAGTTCACGTCCATATCGTCTTCCATCCGCTCATACATCGCCGTGTTGGTCGCGAGTTTCATCGACGGCGCCGGCTTGCAACCGAACACGCTGCCACGCCCGGTTGTGAAGCACACGAGGTTCGCCCCCCCCGCCACCTGGCCGGTCGCGGCCACGGGGTCGTAGCCGGGCGTGTCCATGAACACGAACCCCCGCGCGGTCGCGGGTTCGGCATAACCGATGACATCGACCAGGTTCGTCGTGCCCGCCTTGGCCATCGCGCCGAGCGATTTTTCCAGGATGGTGGTCAGCCCGCCCGCCTTGTTGCCGGGGCTGGGGTTGGCGTTCATCTCCGCCCCCTCGCGCTCGGTATAGGCTTCCCACCAGCGCATCAGGCCCACCAGTTTTTCGCCGACCTCGCGCGACGGCGCGCGTCGGGTCAGCAGATGCTCGGCGCCATAGGTTTCCGGCGTCTCCGACAGGATCACCGTCCCGCCATGCCGCACGATCAGGTCCGATGCGGCGCCGAGGGCGGGATTGGCCGTGATGCCGGAATACCCGTCCGACCCGCCGCATTGCAGTGCGACCGTCAGGCCCGAAACGGGGCAGGGCACGCGCTGGACGGCGTTGGCCTCGTCCAGCACTTCCCGCACAAACGCGACCCCGGCCGCGACGGTCTTGCGGGTGCCGCCCATCGCCTGGATGTCCATGTTCCGCAGGCGGCCGGACAGGCGCTGTTCCTCCAGCATGCCGCCGATCTGGTTGACCTCGCAGCCGAGGCCAATGGCGATGACGTGGCTGAAATTCACGTGCCGCGCATAGCCGGCCAGGGTCCGGCGGAGCACGCGCAGCGGTTCGCCATCGGTCATGCCGCAGCCGGTCTTGTGGGTCAGCGCGACCACCCCATCGACGTTCGGCCAGTCGGCCAGCGGGTCTTCGCCGGTCAGCGGGTTGCGGCGAAACGCCAGCGCGATCAGTTCGGCCACATGCGCCGAGCAGTTCACCGAGGTCACGATGCCGATGTAGTTGCGCGTCGCGATCCGCCCGTCGGGCCGCTGAATACCCATGAAGGTCGCGGGTTCGGGCGCGAAATCGGTCGCCCTTGCCTCCACGCCCCAGGCATAGTCCCGGGCAAAATCGCCCATCGCGCAGTTGTGGGTGTGCACCCAGTCACCGGCGGCGATCGGGCCGGTGGCAAACCCGATGATCTGACCATAGCGGCGGATCGCCTCGCCGACCGCGTGGTCCCGGATCGCGACCTTGTGCCCGGCCGGGATGCGGCGGGCAGAAGCGACACCGGGGGCGACCGGCGTGCCCGGCGGCAGCGCCAGCCGGGCGATGACCACGCCATCGGCGTCGTTCAGCACGATGACGGGGGGTTGGGTGATGACGTCCATGGCGCACGGCCTCCTTGATTTTCAGGACAGTCTAGCGCGACCGGGCGCTTGCGCGAGACCCCACCCTGTCGCACAACCGCCACGGACATCGGGGGGAGCCCATTTTGGGCTGAGAGGCGGGCAACCGCGACCCCTGGAACCTGATCCGGTTGATACCGGCGTAGGGATCGATGGGCCGCGCGGATACCTCCTTGGCCTTTCCAGGCCCTGGGTCCGTCGTCGCATCCTTCCTTCCGTAGCCGGGCACCAGGCGGATCGGGTGGAGGAAGAAACATGATGCATCGCCGCAGCCTTTTCGCCGCAACCCTTCTGTCGGCCCCCGCCCTGGCGCAACCGGCGTCCTCGCGCACCCTGCGCTTCATGCCCCAGGCGGGGCTGGTGGGGCTCGACCCGATCATGAACCCGACCACCATCACCACCACGCATAGTTATTGCGTGTTCGACACGCTTTATGGCGTCAACGCCCGGCTGCAACCGCGGCCGCAGATGGCCGAGGGTCACACCGTCTCCGCCGATGGCCTGACCTGGACCATCCGGCTGCGGGATGGCTTGCGCTTCCACGACGGTGCGCCGGTGCGCTCGGTCGATTGCGTCGCCAGCCTGCGCCGCTGGGCGCAGCGCGACGGCTTCGGCCGCATCTTGGCGGAAACCGTGGCCGCATGGGGCACACCCGACGACCGGACGCTGACCATCCGGCTGATCCGCCCGTTTCCGGCGCTGCTCGATGCGCTGGCCAAGCCGGTCGCGACCCCCGCCTTCATCATGCCGCAGCGCCTGGCGGAAACCCCGCCCGAGCGTGCGATCACCGAGATCATCGGTTCCGGCCCCTGGCGCTGGCTGCCCGATCAGTTCGTCCCCGCTGCCCGCGCCGTATATGCGAAGTTCGAGGGCTATGTGCCGCGCGACGAGGCGGCCGAAAGCGCCTCGGGCGGCAAGCGGGTGCACTTCGACCGGCTTGAACTGATCTGGATCCCCGACCCCGGCACCGCCGTCGCCGCCCTGCGGACCGGTGAGGTGGACTGGGTGGAATACCCGCTGCCCGACCTGGTGCCGATCCTGGCGCGCGAGCGCGGCATCTCGACCCAGGTCTATGACCCGAACGGGTTTCTGGGGTTCCTGCGGTTCAACCACCTGCACGCACCCTTCGACAAGGTCGCCCTGCGCCAGGCGATCCGCGACCTGATCGGTGCGTCCCAGGCCGACTACATGGCGGCCGTTGCGCTGCCGGGCGATGGGCGCGACTGCCGCGCACTGTTTGCCTGCGGCCTGCCGGGGGTGGTCGAGGCACCCCCGCCGGCCGTGATGCGCGACCCGCGCGCCGCCCTGCGCGCTGCCGGCTATGCGGGCGAAAAAATCACCATCATCAACCCGACCGACTTCGCCGCGATCGTGCCGCAGGGCCGCATCACCACCGATATCCTGCGCCGCGCCGGCGTGGAGGTGGATCTGATCGAGGCCGATTGGCCGACCATCGTTGCCCGCCGTGCCAACAAGGCCCCGCCGGCGCAAGGCGGGTGGAACATCTTCCACACCAACCTGCCCGCCGCCGGCACCGCCAACCCGGCCGTCAACCCGATCATCCGCGCGAATGGGGAGGCCGCCTGGTTCGGCTGGCCGACCGACGCCGGGATCGAGGCCGGTGTGCAATCCTGGCTGCGCGCGCCGGATATCGCGGCGCAGGCTGCGGCCTTCGCCGAGGTGCAGCGGGCGGGGTGGGACGCCGTGCCCTTCGCACCCACCGGGCAGTTCGTCCTGCGCACCGCCTTCCGCAGCGATTTGACGGGGGTGTTGCAAGCGCCGAACCCGATGCTGTGGAATCTGCGCCGGGGGGCGTGACCTGCCCTGCCCGCCCACCGCTGCCTTGCGCGGCCCTGCCACTAGAGCAATATCGGATCAGAAGGAATCATCTGATCCGATTTCTTGCTCTAGATTCAACGGCTTCTAGAGCACGAGATCGATCCACTTGGATCGATCTCGTGCTCTAGTGCATCGCAGCGTAGATGGCCTCCCGCACCTCGCCGGCCACCGGTCCACCGGTCACCCCGGTCTGGGTCATCACCACGATGGCGATGTTGTTCACCGGATCGACCCAGAAGCCGGTGCCGTAGATGCCGCCCCAGGAATAGGTCCCGACCGGCTGCCGCGTGTTGGCCGCCGCCGCATCGGTGACCACGGCAAAGCCGAAGCCGAAATCATTGCCGGGTCCACGCAGGTTGATCGCCATCCCGCCGGTCTGATGACTGCGCATCTGGGCCACCGTCTCGGCCCGCAGGACCCGCGCGCCGTCCAACGCCCCGTTGTTCAACAGCATCCTGACGAACCGCGCGTAGTCGCCGATCGTCGATGTCGCACCGGCGCCGCCCGAGGGGTAGGCGGTGGCGCTGAACGCGCGCTCAGGGTCCGCAGTCCAACTGCCGCGCGACAGCGGATAGGGCACGGTTTGTGGGCTGCCCATGGTGACCAGCCCGCGGCCATCTTCGGGGAAGACGGCGGCCACCATGCGCGGCCGGTCGGCGGCGGCGACACGGAAGGTAAAGCTATCGAGCCGGAGGGGGCCTGCCACATGCTCCCGCAGATAAGCGTCGAGCGGCTGGCCCGTGACGCTGGTCACCACCGCGCCCAGCACATCCATCGCCAGGCTGTAGCGCCAGGCGCTGCCCGGTTGGATCGCCAGCGGCGCCTGCGCCAGCCGCGCCATGTTGTCGTCAAGCGCGCGATCCGGCGCCGCCAGCCCGTCATCGACCCCAAGCCGGCGATACGCCTCGACCACCCCCGGCAGATTCAGGAAGCTATGGGACAGGCCAGAGGTGTGTCGCAGCAAGTCGCGGATCGTGGGTTCGCGGGTGGCGGCATCGGTTCCGCCATCGGGCCGCACCACGCGCAGGTTGGCGAAAACCGGCAGATGCCGCGACAGCGGATCGTCCAGGTTCAGTCGGCCCTGTTCGACCAGTTGCATCACGGCGACCGAAGTGAAGGGCTTGGTCATCGAGGCCAGGCGGAACAGGTGGTTGGCCGCGATCGGTCCAGCCGCCGCGGAATCCCGCCGGCCGGCGGCGCCCTGGTAGAGCACCTCGCCATCGGCCCGCACGACGAACGCCGAGATGGCGGATACCCGGCTCTCGGCCACCGCCTTCTGGAGCATCGCATCCAGCGTGGCCGAGCGCGATGCGTCGAAGCCGAGGCTGGCCTGCGACCATGCGAGCCATGGAAGGGCGACGAGCACCCATAGCCTTCGACGGCGGGGCTAACGCAAAGGTCGCATCGAATGGAAATCTTACTCCCTGGGTTGCGCGCGACGCGCCGCGTTTTTCGCCCGCTCGCGACAAACTCTTGGCAGGATGGTCCCGCCGCCACACCGGGAGGATGCCCATGCGCCGCCACGTCTTCGCCATGCTGATCTGTGTCACGGCCTGGTCCGGCCACGGCGCCGCCCAGCCCGCCCCGACGCTCTTTCCGCTGGTGGCCGAGGTGCTGACCCCGCCTTGGATATTCCCCGGCGCCGATGGCCAACGGCACATGCTCTACGAGGTGCAGATGGCCAATGTGATGCCCGGCCCGGTGCAGCTGCGTCGTATCGCGATCAACGACAGCGGCACCGGCCGCCCCCTGGCGGTGTTGGAGGAAGCCGCGATCGCGCGGCGCTTCGCGGTCGGCGCCCAGCGCGACCAGACCGGCACCACCCTGGCTGCGGGGCAATTCGGCATCGCCTTCCTGCATCTGGCGCTGCCGGGCGAGGGCCCGCCACCGGCCGGGCTGGTGCATGAGGTAGAGATCTACGCCGAGACACTTCGCCAAGTGATGCGCCTCGCCATCGCCCCGACGCCGGTGATCGCGACCCCGCCGCCGGTGCTCGGCCCGCCGTTGCGCGGTGGGCACTTCGTGGTCGGCGACGGCTGCTGCGACTCCACGCGGCACATCCGCGCGCTGCTGCCGTTGGACGGGCGCTTTCGCCTCGCCCAGCGTTTCGCCGTGGATTGGGAGCAGGTGGACGACGACGGCCGGATCTTCGTCGGCGAACGCACCGATCCGCGCAGCTACCGCATCCATGGCGCGCCGGTGCTGGCCGTGGCCGATGCGACCGTCGTCGCGGCGCTGGATGGGCTGGACGAACAGGTGCCCGGCACCTACCCCGCCAACCTGCCGGTCGCGCAGGCCGACGGCAACTTCGTCGTGCTCGACATTGGCGGCGGCGCCCATGTGCTCTACGCGCATCTGCGGCCGGGCAGCGTCGCGGTGCGGCCCGGCGCGCGCGTGCGGCGGGGCGATGTGCTGGGCGCAGTCGGCAATTCCGGCAACAGCGTCGCGCCGCATCTGCACCTGCATGTGATGGACGGCCCGTCGGCGCTGGCCGCGAACGGCATCCCCTACGTGTTCGATGCGTTTTCCGTCACGGCCTTCAACCCGCTGGGTACGGCGGATTTCGACCGTGCCGAGGGCACCGGGGTGCCGATGAGGCTGACGCCCGTCACGCCGCCGCGCCAGGTGCGGGGCGCGATGCCGATGGACCTGACCATCGTCGCATGGGGCCGCTGATCCGCGCCGCTTTGCGGTGCATCAAGGCGCACCACGGCGGCAAGTGGCAAGGATGGCCCTTGCCGGAGATCATCCATGACAGCACGCCCGACCGAACTTCCAGCCTTCGGCATCGCCACACCCGCGATGCTCTGGGGTGTGGCGGGTCGGCAGCACGATGGCGTGGTCTCCCCGTGGACTGGGCCGCGATACCGCCACGATGGTTCATCACAACCTGGGCGTGACGGGCTCGGGCTGGCCCCGTTGCGCTTGGCGTGGCGGGGGCTGCCGTTAGTGCCTCGGCAGCCTTGTGGCAGCATCTGTACGCGGCCGGCCTGCTTCTCGATCGCGGTGCTGACCAGCGACCGCTGGGCGCGCGGTGACGGTATTCGGGGGCCTGGACATGCCGGCCCCATTTACCCTACCAGACGAAAGGGACGAGGCGCGTGAGGTGATGGGCAACCTGCTGATGGCGATAATGCTGGCGCATGCGACCGATCCGCAACCCGCCCAAACCACGGCTGCGCCATGATGCACCGGCCTGCGCCATCGACCGTCGGGCTGGAGCCGACCCTGGGCCGCAGCGCATCGGGCAACACGATCAGGCCGCTGTTGGCGTGACCAGCGCTACCGACAACCATGGCGTTGCCAATGTCGAACTCGCCTTTGCCGTGGCTTGCGGCACCTTGCTCGCGACCGGTGTCGCGCTGTCGGTGCTGACCGCGGCACCGGACTGGTTGCCGCGCGCGCTTTACATGGCCGCCTGCGGCTTCGGCGGGGTCTTCACCCTGCGCGGCGCGTTCCAGGCGCTGCGCGCCGGCCGGCTCGACATCGACACGCTGATGCTGGTCGCGGCGATCGGCGCTGCGGCCCTCGGCGCCTGGGCCGAGGCGGCGCTGCTGCTGTTCCTGTTCACCCTGGGGCACGCGCTGGAACACCATGCGATGGGCCGCGCCCGCCGGGCCATCGCCGCGCTGACCGCGCTGGCACCGCCGACTGCCGAGGTGCGGCGCGGCGCGACGGTGACCGAGGTCCCGGTCGAGGCCCTCGTGCCGGGCGATACCATCATCATCCGCCCGAATACCCGCATTCCCGCCGATGGCTTCGTCATCCTGGGCAGCAGCAGCATCGATCAGGCGCCGATCACCGGCGAGAGCCTGCCAATCGACAAGCGCCCGGTGGATGATGTCGCGCGCGCGACGCGGCGGCCGGATGGCGTCGCCGCCGAGCATCGCGTCTTCGCCGGCACAATCAATGGCCCCGGCGCGCTGGAGGTGCTGGTCACGCGCCTGTCCGCTGACAGCACGCTGGCCCGCGTGGTGCGGATGGTGAGCGAGGCCGAGGCCCACAAATCCCAGACCCAGCATTTCACCGAACGCTTCGAGCGCGGCTTCGTGCCGCTCGTGCTTGGGCTGGTCGGGCTGCTGCTCTTCGCCTGGGTGGTGATCGACGAGCCGTTCGCCGCCAGCTTCTATCGCGCCATGGCGGTGCTGGTCGGCGCCAGCCCCTGTGCGCTGGCGATTTCGACGCCGAGCGCCGTCCTGTCCGGCATCGCGCGGGCCGCGCGCGGCGGCGTGCTGATCAAGGGCGGTGGGCCGCTCGAATTATTGGGTGAAGTCCGGGCCATCGCCTTCGACAAGACCGGCACCCTGACCGAGGGCCGCCCCCAGGTGACCGACGCCTGCCCGGCGCCCGGCGTGGACACCGCCGAACTGCTGGCCGTCGCCATCGCGGTCGAGGGCTTGAGCGACCACCCCCTCGCGGCCGCGGTACTGCGCGACGGGCGGGCCATGCTGGGGCCGGGAGCCGTGCCGCTGGTCGCCGAGGACCTGCGCAGCATCACCGGCCGCGGCCTCGGCGCCCGGATCGGAGCGGAGCCGGTCTTCGTAGGCAAGCCCGCGCTGTTCGACGAGATCGACGGAGCGCCCCTGCCCGACGCCATCGTGGCAATGGTCGCCGGGCTGGAACAGCAGGGCCGCACGACCATGGTGGTGCGGCGGGGTGAGCGGGTGCTCGGTGTGATCGGGCTGATGGACACGCCGCGCCCGGCCGCGGCGGCGGTGATCGGGCAACTGCGGGGCATGGGCATCACGCGGATGGTGATGCTTTCGGGCGACAATGCGCGGGTCGCCGGCGCGGTCGCCGCGGCGGTCGGGGTGGACGAAGTCTGGGGCGACCTGATGCCGTCCGACAAGGTCGCGGCGATCGGGCGGCTGCGCGACGGGCAGCGCGTGGCGATGGTCGGCGACGGCGTGAACGACGCGCCGGCGCTGGCGGCGGCCGATGTCGGCATCGCCATGGGTGCGGCCGGATCGGATGTCGCGTTGGAGACGGCGGATATCGCGCTGATGGGCGATGACCTGGCACGGCTGCCCTTCGCCATCGGGCTGAGCCGCCAGACCGCCCGGATCATCCGGCAGAACCTGTGGATCAGTTTGGGGATGGTGGCGGTGCTGGTGCCGGCGGCGATGTTCGGGCTGCCGCTCGGGGTGGCGGTGTTCCTGCACGAAGGCTCGACCGTCGCGGTCGTGGCGAATGCGCTGCGGCTGCTGCGTTATCGGGAGGGCGGGTAGCCCCGCGCCAGCCTGTTCGTGGTGGACTTCGCGCGGGGCCGGCGCCACGATCGGCCGGGGAAGCTGCACAGGAGTTCACCATGGCCAGGACCGCGACAATCGGCTTCACTGTTGCCATCGGCGCCTGCCTGCTCGCATTTGGTGGCGGCCTGGGGCTTGGGGCCGATCGGGCGCTGGCCCAGGCGCCCGCCGCCGCCGTCGCCGGCCCGCTGAACATCGACCTGCCGGCCGATTGGGAAACCCGTTTCATCCGCTACGCCACGGTGGACAAGGCGGCGCGCAAGATCATCCGGTTCCTCTATGTCAACCCGGAAGCCTTCGCCGCCGCGCGCCCGGGGCAGCCGCTGCCGAACGATACGCTGATCGTGATGGCCGACCGCCGCGCGCGCCTCGGGCCCGACGGCAATCCGCTGCTGGACCAGCAGGGGCGCTTCATTGCCGATCCGCCGCTGATCGCTGTCGCCGTGCAGCAGAAGCGGCGCGGCTGGGGCGAGTCCTACCCGGCCGAGTGGCGCAACGCCGACTGGGAATACGCCCGCTTCAACCCGGACGGGACGCGGCTGGCCTCGGCCACCACGCCGGAATCGGTGCGCGCCTGCTTCACCTGCCATATTCAGACGCGCCCGGCGCAGGATTTCGCCTTCAACTTCTGGGACTTCGTGCAGACCCGCCGCTGAACGGGCGCTTGTCGCAGCCGGCCTGACGGGCCACACCCGGGCGGGATGACCGCCTGGATCGACGCCTTCGCCCCGGCCTTCGGGCTGCTCGCCCTGGGGGCTCTGCTGCGGGCGCGCCTGCTGCGGGACGATGCCGTCTGGGCCGGGATCGAACGGTTGGTGTTCTGGGTGCTGCTGCCCTGCCTGCTGGCCTATGGCATCGGCGGCGTCGATCTGGCGGCCCTGCCGCTCGGGCGACTGGCGGCGGTGTTCTGGCTGGCGTTGGGGATGGGGGCGGTGCTGGCGGTCTGGTTGGCGCGGCTGCTGCGGCAGGGGCATGCGGCCATGACCTCGGTGCTGCAGGGCGGCATACGATTCAACAACCTGATGGGTTTTGCCATCGCCGGCAGCCTCTTTGGTGGGCCGGGCATAGCGCTGGGGGCGATCGCGACGGGGCTGATCGTGCCCTGTGTGCAGATCGTGACGACGCTGGCCTTTGCCCTGGGCGGGGGGCGCCGGCCGCGCCCGGCCGCGGTGCTGCGCCAGGTCGCCTTGAACCCGCTGATCCTCGGCGTCGCTGCCGGCTTCGGCTTCGCCGTCCTGGGCGGGGTGCCGCCCGGGCTTTCGCCGATCTTGCGGGTGCTGGGCCAGGCCGCGGTGGCGCTGGGGCTGCTGACGGTGGGGGCGGCGCTGTCGGCGGATGCGCTGCGCGACCGGATCGGCACCCAGGCGCTGACCGGGGCCTTGAAACTGCTGCTGATGCCGCTGCTGACCTGGGGCCTGTGCCTGGTCTTTGGCCTCGACCCGATGGCCACGGCGGTCTGCGTGCTGTTCATGGCGCTGCCGACGGCCGCGACCTCCTATGTCATGGCGCGCGCGATGGGGGGCGATGCGCCGCTGATGGCGGCGATCACCACGACCGAACACCTGGCCGCAGTGCTGACCCTGCCGTTGTGGATGCTGCTCGTCACACCCTGACCCCCCGACAGCGGCACATGGGCGCCCCGCGTCGCGGTTTCTTGCGGCGGACCGCGCTTTCCCGTAATCGCCGCCTGTCATGCAACCATCAAGGATCAGGGTCATGGGCTACAGGGTCGCAGTCATGGGCGCCACCGGGGCGGTCGGGCGCGAGACGATCAAGACCCTGGCCGAACGCGACTTTCCGGTCACCGAGGTCATCGCCCTTGCTTCCGCCCGCTCGGTCGGGCGCGAAATCTCCTACGGCGAGAAGACGGTCCTCAAGGTCCGCAACCTCGACACCTTCGACTTTGCCGGCACCGACCTCGTCTTCGGCGCCGCCGGTTCCTCGGTCTCGGCGATCCACGCGCCACGCGCGGCGGCGGCCGGCGCCATTGTGATCGACAAGACCAGCCAGTTCCGCATGGAGCCCGATGTGCCCCTCGTGGTGCCGGAGGTGAACCCGCAGGCGCTGGCCCAGGTCCGCCGTCGGGGCATCATCGCGGTGCCGAACTGCTCGACCATCCAGATGGTGCTGGCGCTGAAGCCGCTGCACGCGATCGCCCGCGTCAAGCGCGTCGTGGTCGCGACCTACCAGGCCGTTTCCGGCGCCGGCAAGGATGGCATGGACGAATTGTTCAACCAGACCCGCGGCGTCTTCGTGAACGACCCGCCAACGATCGAGCAGTTCACCAAGCCGATCGCCTTCAACTGCATCCCGCACATCGACGCCTTCATGGCCGACGGCCAGACCAAGGAAGAATGGAAGATGGCGGTCGAGACGCGGAAGATCCTCGACCCCGACATCCAGGTCATCGCCACCTGCGTCCGCGTGCCGGTCTTCGTCGGCCATGCCGAGGCGATCCATGTCGAATTCGAGACCGCGATCACCGAGAAGCAGGCCTGGGACGCCTGGCGCGTCCAGGACGGGCTGACCGTGCTCGACCATCGCGAGGACGGCGGCTACGCGACGCAGAGCGAGACGGCCGGCGAAGACCCGGTCTTCGTCTCCCGCCTGCGCCGCGACCCGACCGTGCCGCATGGCCTGGCCTTCTGGTGCGTCGCCGACAACCTGCGCAAGGGCGCGGCGCTGAACGCCGTGCAGATCGCCGAGGCGCTGGTCGCCCAGGGCCTGATCGGGAGTTGGAAGGCGGCAGCCTGAGCCGCCGTCGCCTCAGGCCGCGCGCTGGTCCAGGCCGAGCACGGCCTGGGCAAGCCGCGCCCGTTGGGCGTCGTCCAGTCCGCTGAAGCGCAGCCGCATCGGCGTATCGCCCGGGCCGGCCAGCACGACGACCGGCAGGGCCAGCCCCGGCAACAGGCTGTCGATCCGCAACGTCGCGGCCGACCCTGTCTGCAACCCGGCCGGCGCATCGGCCAGGGCGCAGCCGCCGACCGAGACATCGGCCAGGGTCACCTCGATCCCGCCCGTGGCGATCCCCGACCCTGCCAGCCGCCCGGTCAATCGGACAGCGATGCGACTATCGCTGCGGCGTTCCACCTCGGGCGAGGATTGCCGGACGACCCTGACAATGGTGGCGCGCAGGTCGATGACTGCGCGGGCGGCCTCGGCCGCGCCGTCGCGGACGCTGCCCGCGCGCGTGCCGGCCGCACCCGCCTCGGCCGAAACCACCGCGATGCGGTCCGACACGGCATTGGCCGCCGAGGCTGTCCCGGCCACTGCGCGCGCGATTTCCTGGGTGGCGGCGGATTGCTGTTCCATCGCGGCGGCGATGGCCGTGGCGGCCTGGTCCACCTCGGTCACCGAATCGGCCATCTGGCGGACGACATCGACCGCGCCCTGCGTGGCGGCGCCGACCTGCTGCACCTGGCGGCCGATCTCCTCGGTCGCGCGGGCGGTCTGGGCGGCGAGGGACTTCACCTCCCCCGCGACGACTGCGAAGCCCTTGCCGGCGTCGCCGGCGCGCGCTGCCTCGATCGTCGCGTTCAGGGCCAGCAGGTTGGTCTGGGCCGCGATGCCGGCGATCAGCCGCGCGACGCCGCCGATCCGTTCGACCTCCTGCACCAGCAACGCGATGCGTGCGCGCCCGTCATGGCCCTGTTCGGTGGCGCGGCGGGTGGCGACCGCCGCACCGGCGATCTGCTGGGTGATCTCGCGGATCGAGGCGCCGAGTTCCTCGGTCGCGGCGGCGACGACCTGGACATTGCGCTTGGCCTCGTTCGACGCAGCGGCGACGGCGATGCTCTCGCCAGCGATCTGATCGGCCGTGGCAGCCATGGCCGTGGCGTCCTCGGTCATCTGGGTCATCTGGGCCTCCACCCGGTCCACTGCGGAGCGGGCCTCGGTTTCGACGCGGTTGGCCATGGCCATCAGGGCGGCCGCGCGGTCCTGCTCCGCCCGCAGGCGGGCGTTCGCCTGTTCGCCGCGCTGCGCCTCGGCCGCGCGAAGCCCGGATTGGAAGGTCGTGACGGCGCGGGCCAATTCGCCCAATTCGTCGGTGCGCGCGCCGAAGGGGATGGCCACACCCAGATCGCCCTCCGCGAGGGTGCGGGTCACCACCGTCAGCCGGGACATCGGGCGGGTGACGCGGAGCACGACGCAGGCTGCTGCCGCGAGCAGCAACGTGATCGTCAACCCCGCCAGGAGAAATTGGCTCAGGGCGGCGGTGCCGGCCTCCTGCAGTTTCTCGACGATCAGCGCCCCGGCGTGGGCGATCTGGGCATCCATGAGGGCGCCGATCGATTCCGTCAGCGGGTCGATCGCGGGGTACATGTCCCGCGTCACCAGCGGATCCAGCGCGAGGCGGTCGCGGGTCCTGACCACCGTGGACAATGCGGTGAACAGACCGTCCGCGGCCGCCTTGCGGGATTGGGCTTCGATCAGGAGGTGGCGTGTCGCTTGCGGCAGCTGGGTGGATTGGATGGCGGTCCAGGCGGTCTGGATCGCGGTCGCGGCGTCGGTCAGCGCGCGCTGCCCGTCTTCCATCGTCATGCCGCCGTTGCGCACCTTGTGCGCGGCATCGACCACGCTCACGGCATAGGCGTCGGACAGCGCCCTTAGGTGGACGATTGGAATGATTGCCACATCGCGCACTTCGCCCAACTCGCCGGCGCTGCGGTGGAGTGCAAAGGCGGCGAAGAGCGAGGCACCCGCGCTGACGGCGCCGACCATGCCCAGCAGGCCGAGCAACAGGCTGGATATCTTCAACTTCATGGCTGGAAGCATCCTCGTTCGCATTGGCATGATGAAATCCGCGTTCGGCGCATACCAGCGGCCGCCTTAATCAAACGCGAACAGGCGAAGCGCCGCCGCAGCGGGCCAGTCTGGACAGCCAATGTTTAGTATATTATATCATACCCATGAACCGCCGCAGCCTGCTCTTGGCACCCCTCACCACCGCCGCCCTGGGCGGCACGGCGCGCGCCCAGGCCACCGCCCCCGTCGTCGCCTCCTTCAGCATCCTCGGTGACCTGTTGCGCCAGACCGGTGGCGAGGCGGTCACGGCGCGTACCATCGCCGGCCCCGACGCCGACGCGCATGTGTTCCAGCCGCGCCCATCCGATGCCCAGTCGCTGCGCGGCGCGCGGTTGCTGGTCGGCAACGGCCTGGGCTTTGACCCTTGGTTCGATCGCCTGGCCCGCGGGGCCGCGCCCAACGTGCCAATGCTCACCGCCGCGGAGGGCCTGCCGCGCCGGAACATGCAACACGCCCACGGCAGCGGCCCACCGCGTGAGGTCGCGGACCCGCATGCCTGGCAGGATGTCGCGGCGGCGGCGCACTACGTCCGCCGGATCGCGGCGGGGCTGGCCGCGGCCGGCATCGCGGCCCCGGGCGCCGAGGGTTATCTGGCACGCCTCGACGCCCTCGACACCTGGGTGCGGGACGAAATCGCGCGCGTGCCCGAAGTCCGGCGCGTGGTGGTGACCAGCCACGATGCCTTCGGCTGGTTCGCCGCCGCCTATGGCGTGCGCTTCCTCGCCCCCCAGGGCCTCTCGACCGAGGGCCAGGCCAGCGCCGCCCAGGTCGCCCGTCTCATCCGCCAGTTGCGGCAGGAGCAGGTGACCGCGGTCTTCATCGAAAACATGAGCCAGCCCGCCACCCTGCAACGCCTGGCCGAGGAGGCCGGGGTGCGGGTGCGCGGGCGGTTGTTCGCCGATGCGTTGTCACCCCAGGCCGGCCCGGCCGCCACCTACGAGGCGATGATGCGCCACAATGTCGGGTTGCTGGTGCCCGCCATGCTGGGCTGATCCGGCACACGGCCCCTCACGCACGCGGGTGTGATCGTGGGTTCTGCGTCATCCCGGCGTAAGACAGATGACAGGGTCGGTCACGCAAGCCGTGCCGCCCCGGGCTGTTACCTTGGGAGGCTTGGGCCGTGAACCAGCAAGACCGCGACCGAAAGATCGCCGAACTCGAAACCCTGCTGAATGACCCGGGGATCCGCATGGACCCCGACCGCATCTGGTCCCTGCTGGCTGAGGTTTCGGGCGGGTTGGGACCGCTGCCGCAGATGCCGCGGTCCAACAAGGTTTAGCCAACCTCGCCGAGGCGCGCCGCGATCAGGAATTCGCGGTTGCCCTCGGGGCCGAGGATTGGGCTGGGCTCGATCCCCAGCACCGTCCATCCCGGCAGCGCCGACCACCAGCCGCACACGCGGGCGCAGACCTCATCATGGATCGCCGGGTCGCGCACCACGCCGCCCTTGCCGACCTGGCCGCGCCCCGCCTCGAACTGCGGCTTGATCAAGGCCACGGCCCAGGCCCCCGGCGCGCAGAGCGACAAGGGCGCCGGCAGCACCGTGCCCAGCCCGATGAAGGAGGCGTCGCAGACCAGCGCGCCCACCGGCACCGGCACCTGCCCGGCGCTGAGGCTGCGTGCGTTCACCCGTTCCAGGACGGTCACGCGCGGGTCGTTGCGCAGCGTCCAGGCCAGTTGCCCATGCCCGACATCGACCGCAATGACCCCGGTGGCCCCGCGCGACAACAGCACATGCGTGAAGCCTCCGGTCGAGGCGCCGATGTCGAGGCACAGCCGCCCGGTCGGGTCGAGGCCGAAATGCGCCAGCGCATGGTCCAGCTTCAATCCACCCCGGCTGACCCAGGGATGGTCCTGGCCGCGCAGGTCCAGCGGCTGGTCGGGCCGGACCAGGTCGCCGGGCTTGTTGACCCGCGCTTCGCCGGAAAACACTTTTCCCGCAAGGATATAGGCCTGGGCGCGGGTGCGGGATTCGGCGAGGCCGCGTTGAACCAGGGCGAGGTCGGCGCGCAGCCGTTTGGCTGGCGCCGGCCCTTCCACGGCGATCAGGCGCGGACCGGCAGCACCCGCGCTTCGGTGCCCAACGCCGCCAGTGTCGCCGCCACGATCTGCGGCGCGTTCAGCCCGGCCTCGTCATACTGCCGACGGGGCGTGTCATGGTCGATCAGCCGGTCAGGCAGGGTCAGGGTGCGGATTTTCAGGCCGCGATCCAGCAGCCCGCGCGTCGCCAGATGCTGCAACACCAGCGCGCCGAAGCCGCAGATCGAGCCTTCCTCGACTGTCAGCAGCACCTCGTGCTCCCGCGCGAGGCGTTCGATCAGGGCCGTGTCCAACGGCTTGGCGAAGCGTGCGTCCACCACCGTGCAGGACAGGCCGCGGGCCGCCAGATCCTCGGCGGCCAGCAGGGTTTCGGCCAGGCGCGTGCCGTAGGAGAGCAGGGCGACGGTGGTGCCTTCGCGCAGCACCCGGCCGCGACCGATCTCGATGACGCTGCCACGCTCGGGGATCGCGAGGCCGGTGCTGTCGCCGCGTGGAAAGCGCAGCCCGATCGGCCCGTTGTCGAAGGCCGCGGCGGTGGCGACCATATGGGTCAACTCCACCTCATCCGCCGGCGCCATCAGCGTCATGCCCGGCAGGCAGCCGAGGTAGGCGATATCGTAGGACCCGGCATGGGTCGCGCCATCGGCGCCGACCAGGCCGGCGCGGTCCATGGCGAAGCGCACCGGCAGGTTTTGCAGGCAGACGTCGTGCACGACCTGGTCGTAGGCGCGCTGCAGGAAGGTCGAATAAATCGCGACAAATGGCTTGAGACCCTCGGTCGCCATGCCGGCGGCGAAGGTCACCGCATGCTGCTCGGCGATGCCGACATCGAAGCATCGGGTCGGGAATTTCTTCGCGAAGGCATCGAGGCCGGTGCCGTTCGGCATCGCGGCAGTGACCGCCACGATGCGATCGTCGGCCAGGGCTTCGGCGAGCAGCGCCGCCGAGAACACCTTGGTGTAGGCGGGCGGGCCGGGCGGGGCTTTTTGTTGCTCGCCGGTGATGACGTTGAATTTCTGCACGCCGTGGTACTTGTCGGCGCTGGCTTCGGCGGGGGCGTAGCCGCGGCCCTTTTGCGTGACGGCATGCAGCAGGATCGGCCGTGCATCTTCGGCATCGCGCAGGTTGCGCAGGATCGGCAGCAGATGGTCCAACTCGTGGCCATCGACCGGGCCGACGTAGTAAAAGCCCAGTTCCTCAAACAGCGTCCCGCCGGTCAGCATCCCGCGGGCATATTCATCGGCGCGGCGTGCGGCGCGTTCCAGCGGCGCGGGAAAGCGGCGCGCGATCTTGGCCATGACTTCGCGCAGCGACAGGAAGGGTCGGGACGAAATGAGCCGCGACAGATAGGCCGACAGCGCGCCGGTCGGCGGTGCGATCGACATGTCGTTGTCGTTCAGGATGACGATCAGCCGCGCCTTCTGGCTGCCGGCGTTGTTCATCGCCTCATAGGCCATGCCGGCCGACATCGCGCCGTCGCCGATCACCGCGATCACATGGCGGTCGTCGCCCTTCAGGTCCCGCGCCACCGCCATGCCGAGGCCGGCGGAAATGCTGGTCGAGGAATGGGCAGCGCCGAACGGGTCGTATTCGCTCTCGGACCGGCGGGTAAAGCCCGACAGCCCGCCGCCCTGGCGCAGGGTGCGGATGCGGTCGCGCCGCCCGGTCAGGATCTTGTGCGGATAGGCTTGGTGCCCGACGTCCCAGATCAGCCGGTCGCGCGGCGTTTCGAACACCGCATGGATCGCGACCGTCAGTTCCACCACCCCGAGCGAGGCGCCCAGGTGCCCCCCGGTCGTGGACACGACGTGCACGGTCTCGGCGCGCAGCTCATCGGCCAGTTGCTTCAACTGCTCCGCCGAAAAGTTCCGCAGATCGGACGGGGTCTGGACGCGGTCCAGGAGGGGGGTCGCGGGGCGGGCGGTCATGACCGACGGCCGAGCACATATTGGGCTAGCATGCGTAGATTGTCGGCACGTTCGCCAAAACTGTCCAGATGCCTGATGGCCTGATCGACCAATCGCTCCGCCTGGGCCCGGGCCCGGTCCGGCCCAAGGAGGCCGACCAGGGTCGCCTTGCCGGCCTCGGCGTCCTTGGCGGTCCGTTTTCCGGCCTCTTCCGGCGTGGCGGTCAGGTCCAGCAGGTCGTCGGCGATCTGAAACGCTGCACCAACGTCGCGCCCGAACAACGCCAGAGCGTGGCGTTGGGCGCCGGGGGCCTTGCCCAAAAGCGCGCCAGCCTCGGCCGAGAATTCGATCAGCCGGCCGGTCTTCATCATTTGCAGGCGGCCGACCTGGGCTTCGGTCAGGGGAGCATCGGCCTGTTCTGACAGCATGTCCAGCATCTGGCCGCCGCACATGCCGCGTGCCCCGGCCGCGCGCGCCAGGCAGCGCACCAGCTCGGCCCGGACGGAGGGGTCGGAATGGGTGTCCTCCTCGGCCAGCACCTGGAAGGCCAGGGCCTGGAGGGCGTCGCCGGCCAGGATCGCGGTCGCCTCGTCGAAGGCGATGTGGCACGTCGGTTTGCCGCGCCGCAGGTCGTCGTCATCCATCGCCGGCAGGTCGTCATGCACCAGCGAATAGGCGTGCAGCATCTCGATCGCGGCGGCGACCCGCAGTGCGGCCTCGCGCGCGACGCCGAACTGATCGGCCCCCTCCAGCACCAGGAAGCCGCGCATCCGCTTGCCACCGCCCATCGCGACATGGCGCATGGCGGCGTAGAGCCGGGCCTCGTCGCCCTCCTCGATCGGCAGCAGCGCGTCCAGCGCGCCTTCGATCTCGGCCTGGGCCAGGGCCAGGGCCGCCTTCAGGGCGGTATCCTCCTGCACCGCCGACATCATGCAAGGTCCCGCACGCCGGCGGGTTCGCCGTCGGGGCCAAGGGTGATCGCCTGGACCTTGGCCTCGGCCTCGGCGAGCAGGCGTTCGCAATGCCGCCGCAGAGCGTCTCCGCGTTCGTAGGCGCCGATCGCCTCGGCCAGGGCGCCCTGGCCGCCTTCCAGGCCCTTCACGATCTTCTCCAACTCGGCCACCGCGGCTTCGAACGACAAATCGGCAATCTCGGCATCGGCCATGCCTGGCGGCTCCTGTGGTGTCGGGCCAAGACCCGCTGGTTACTGCGGGTGAAGACCCGGTGAGGTGGTGAATAAGCAGAAAACACCGCCGGTGTGTCAGGCCTCCATCAACGCCCGGACATGCGCCGCCGACGAGGCAGCCAATGCGGCGAGGTCGTAGCCGCCTTCGAGCATCGAGACCACCCGTCCCCGCGCCGCCCCCGCCCGGGCCAGCCGGCAGAGTTCGGTGGTGATCCAGGTGTAGTCCGCCTCCCGCAGCCGGCATTGTGCCAGCGGGTCGGCGGCATGGGCGTCGAAGCCCGCGGAAATGATCAACAATTCCGGGTCGAAGGCGGCCAGCGCGGGCAGCAGGTCGTCCCGCCAGACGGCGCGAAACGCCGCGCCATCGGCGCCCGGATGCAGCGGTCCATTGGCGATGTTGCCATGCGCGCCGCGTTCGGACGCGGCCCCCGTCCCCGGATACAGCGGCATCTGCTGGGAAGATGCGAGGAACAGCCCCTTTCGATCCCAGAATGCCGCCTGGGTGCCATTGCCGTGGTGGACATCGAAATCAGCGACGGCGACGCGGGCCAGCCCGTGCGCCACCTGGGCATGGCGGGCGGCGATGGCGGCGTTGGAAAACAGGCAGAAGCCCATGGGCGTGCCGGGCTCGGCATGGTGCCCGGGCGGGCGCACGGCGCAGAAGGCACGCAAAACCTCGCCACGGCAGACCGCATCGACCGCGGCGATCCCGGCGCCGGCGGCACGCAACGCGGCCTCGGCGCTGCCGGCGTTCATCACCGTGTCGGCGTCGAGCGCCACGCGCGCCTCGCCCTGCGGCTGCACGGCCAGGACCGACGTGACGTAGGCTTCGGGATGGATCCTGCAAAGCTGCGCCGGCGTCGCGCGGGGTGCCTGTTCGCGGTGCAGCAGCATGAACTCCTCCGCCTCCAGCGCACGCAGCACGGCGCGCAGGCGGTCGGGGCATTCGGGATGCTCCTCCCCCATGTCGTGGTCGAGGCAGGCCGGGTGGGTGAGCAGCAGGACACTCATGCAGCGGGCGCGTCCTCTCGCTTGCGCAGGGTGAAACGCCAGGCGTCCTTGTCTTCGCTGACCGAGACCAGCGCATGGCCGGTTTCCCGGGCATAGGCGTGAAAATCCGCGACCGAGGCGGGGTCGGTCGCGATCACGATCAGCCGCGCGCCGGGGATCATCGCACGAAGCGCCTTGTTGGCCTTCAGGACGGGCAGCGGACAGGTCAGCCCGCTGAGGTCGATTGTTGTCTCGGACATGCGGGGACTCCACCACCGCCGCCGATCGCCTGCAAGCGGGGCTTGCCGGCGGCCGGCTGTCCCCGCAGGCTCGCGCCATGCGGATCGGCATCGACCTGGGCGGCACCAAGACGGAAATCGTGGCGCTGCGCGCCGATGGGCAGCCAGCGCTGCGGCGCCGCGTGCCGACGCCGGCCGGCGATTATGCGGCCATCGTCGAGATGATCGCGACCCTGGTCGCCGGCGCCGAGGCCGAAACCGGCGCCCGATGCAGCATCGGCATCGGCATCCCCGGCAGCCCGTCGCCCGAGAACGGCCTGGTCCGCAACGCCAATACCCAGGCGCTGAACGGCCGGGCCTTCGGCGCCGATCTGTCGAACCGGCTTGGGCGCGAAATCCGGGTCGCCAACGACGCCAACTGCCTGGCCCTGTCGGAAGCCGCCGATGGCGCCGGCGCGGGGTTTGCCACCGTTTTCGCGGTCATCCTGGGCACCGGGGTCGGCGGCGGGATCGTGGTCGGCGGGCGCGTGCTGGAGGGGCTGAACGGCATCGCCGGCGAATGGGGGCACACGCCGCTGCCCTGGATGACGCCCCAGGAATATCCCGGGCCGGCGTGCTGGTGCGGCCGCACCGGGTGCCTTGAGACATTCCTGGCCGGCCCCGCCCTGGCTTTCGATGCCGGCACGGCGTCGGGGCATGCGGCCGCGTCGCGGGCCGCGGCGGGCGAACCGCGCGCCCTGGCCGCGATCGCGCGCCACGCCGACCGCCTGGCGCGGGCGCTGGCAATGATCGCCAATATCCTCGACCCCGACTGCATCGTCCTCGCGGGTGGGTTGTCGAACCTGCCGCATCTTTATGAACAGGTGCCGGGGCTGATGGCGCCCTGGATGTTTGGCGACATGAAGCGGGTGGTGCTGCGCCAGGCGCTGCATGGCGACAGTTCGGGGGTGCTGGGGGCCGCCCGGCTGTGGGACGCACCGGGCAAGCGTTAACGCAACACAGGTACCCGCCCCGCGAGGTAGAGGGAGATCTTGCAGCTTATGGAAGCGCTATTGAAAACATGGCGTCCCCGGCGGGATTCGAACCCACGGCCCCCAGATTAGGAATCTGGTGCTCTATCCTGCTGAGCTACGGAGACAGCAGACCACCGGATATCACACCCTGCGACGCGGAAAAACCCGATCAGCGCCAG
>JBBRWI010000021.1:0-29610 GCA_038249305.1 Acetobacterales bacterium | reverse complement strand
GTAGAAAATGACCGCGTGCATGCCGTTGTCGCGGAAATACTCGCCCATGGCGCAGCCGCTGAACGGCGCCAGGTACTGCAGGGGTGCCGGATCGGAAGCCGTTGCCGCGACGATGATGGAATATTCGAGCGAGCCGTTCTCTTCCAGCGTCTTGACGAGCTGGGCCACGGTGGAACGCTTCTGGCCGATGGCGACGTAGATGCAATAGAGCTTCTTGCCCTCGTCGTCGCCGGCGTTGATGCCCTTCTGGTTGATGATGGTGTCGATGATGACCGCAGTCTTGCCGGTCTGGCGGTCGCCGATGATCAGTTCACGCTGGCCGCGGCCGATCGGGATCAGCACGTCGATCGCCTTCACGCCCGTCTGCATCGGCTCGTGCACCGACTTGCGCGGGATGATGCCCGGCGCCTTCACATCGACACGGCGGCGCTCGGTGAACTGGATCGGGCCCTTGCCGTCGATCGGATTGCCCAGGCCATCCACCACGCGGCCGAGCAGGCCGTGGCCCACGGGCACGTCCACGATCGTGCCGGTGCGGCTGACGGTGTCGCCTTCCTTCACACCCTTGTCGTCGCCGAAGATGACGATACCGACGTTGTCGTTCTCCAGGTTCAGGGCCATGCCCTTGATCCCGGCGCTGGGGAACTCGACCAGTTCCCCGGCCATCACGTTCTGCAGCCCATAGACGCGGGCGATGCCGTCACCGACCGTCAGCACGGTGCCGACCTCGGCCACATTCGCCTCGGCGTCGAAGTTCGCGATCTGCGACTTCAGGATCTCCGAGATCTCGGCAGGACGAATGTCCATGGTCAGGCGGCCCCTTTCATCGCGTATTGCAGGCGTTGCAGCTTGCTCTTGATGCTGTTGTCGTAAAGGCGGGAGCCGATCCGAACGATCAGCCCGCCCAGAATGGCGGGATCGACCCGCGCCGCCAGGCGCACGCCGGAAAAGCCCGATTCCGTCAGCCGCGCCACCAGCGCCGCCGATTGTGTCTCGCTCAAGGGGGCGGCACTGGTCACATGCGCGACCTGCTGGCCACGGCGGGCGGCCAGCGCCGCGCCAAAGGCCTCGGCCACCGCCGGCAGCAGCGACAGGCGGCGGTTGGCGATCATCACGCCCACAAGGTTGCGAACTTCCTGCCCGATGCCGACCCGCTCGATCACGGCGAAGGCGCCGCGGCGCTGTTCCAACGCGCCAAAACGCGGGTCGATGACAAAGGCGCGAAAGCCCGCATCGTCCCGGTACAGCGCCCATAGGCGCTCCAGATCGGTCGCGATTCGGTCGATCGCCCCAGGGTCGGTGGCGCGCAGATCGTCGCCCAGGCCCAGCATGGCCGTGGCATAACGGCCAGCGGCACCGCTGCTGTGCGCAATGGTGTCGGCAGCAATCTCAGGCGCGTCGGAGGCCACGGCGTATCCGTTCCAGTTGGTCCCGGCGGCTGCCGGGAGGCAGCCAAGGCGCCATGCGGGAGGACAAAAGACCTCCCGACCGGCGCGCGGCGCTTAGCACGCTGCGTTACGGTGCGGCAACCGGGGCGGGGTGGGTTTTTGCCGGATGGTCCCGCTACGCGGGCACAAACATCGGCACCGGCGCCCCGTCCCCAACCGTCGGCTTCCAGACAAGAGCCACCCGCTGCCCGATCCGCAGCCCATCCAGGTCGCAGTCCACGATATTGGTCAGGATGCGCGGCCCCTCGTCCAGCTCGACATAGGCAATCGCATAGGGCTCGGCGACTCGCATGACGCTGAAGGCATAGATCACGCCCGCGCCCTTGCTCTCGACCAGGGCCACATTGGGCGACAAGGTGAAAGGCGAGGACCCGCGCGGATAGAAGAAATGCCGGCCGGTGTCGCCGCATAGCCCGATCAGCAGCCGCCCCTCCCGTGCCGCCTCCCAGAATGGCTTGTTGGTCGGATCGATCGCGGGCGCCGGGATGGCGCGGTCGGCCGCGGGTGTCATGCCAGGCGCTCCAGGACCAGGGTGGCGCTGGCGTGGCGGGTGCCCAACAGCCCCCCCGTGCCATGCGCGAGCGCCAGGGCCAGGTCGGGCACCTGCACGGCGGGATGAGCCTCGCCGCGCAGTTGACGCACGGCCTCGATGATCTTGGTCATGCCGCCGCGATTGGCCGGGTGGTTGTTGCACAGCCCGCCGCCATCGGTGTTGAAGGCGAGCCGCCCGACGCCCGAAATCAGGTTGCCGTCCGCGACGAAGGCGCCGCCACGGCCCTTCTCGCAAAACCCCAGATCCTCCAGTTGCACCAGCACGGTGATGGTGAAGCTGTCGTAGATGCTGGCGTAGCGGATATCGGCCGGGGTCACCCCCGCTTCCTCAAAGGCCCGGGCGCCGGACATGCGGCCGGCCGAGTACGTCAGGTCGATGGCGCCGCCGGCCTGGTGCTTCAGCGCCTCACCGGTACCGCGCACCGAGACCACGGGACGTTGCAGCGACCGCGCGATCTCCGGCCGCGTCACGATCAGCGCGCCGCCGCCATCGCTGATCACACAGCAGTCCAAGCGGTGCAGCGGGTCGGCGACCAGGGGCGAGGCCACGACCTCAGCCACCGTCACCACCTTTTTCAGCATCGCGTTCGGGTTGTGCTGGGCGTGATGGCTGGCCGCGACCTTGATCCAGGCAAGTTGCTCAGATGTCGTACCGAATTCGTACATATGCCGCATCGCGACCATGCCATAGGCGGCGACGACGGTGCGGCCCATGGGGATTTCGAATGGGTCGTCGGGCACGTTCGCACCCCAGGATCGCGGGGTGGTGCCCGTCGCCATCGCCTCGGCCCGCGGGCGCCCCGCCAGGGTGATCAGCGCGACATTGCAGCGCCCGGCGGCGATGGCGGCGGCGGCATGGGCGACATGGGCCAGGTAGGATGACCCGCCGAAATCCGTGCTGTCGGCATGGCGCAGCCGGTCCAGCCCCAGGTAATCGACGATGTTGACCGGGCCCATGCCCGGCGCGTCGCCGGCGCAAAAGTACCCGTCGATGTCGTCCTTGGTCAGCCCGGCATCCTGCAGGGCGCCCCAGGCGACCTCGGCGTGCAGTTGGGCGACGGATTGGTGTTCCGCCTTGCGGGTCGGGTGCTCAAAGGCACCGACGATGCAGGCCGCGTGTTTCAGGCTCATTCCGGCATCCCGTTTCCCGCCGCACCACGGCCCAGCGAACTGAGCATGGCGCGATGGGCGGGTTTGGCAACCTCAGGCCCGCGTCTCGGCCGTGACCGTGTCGGCCGCCACCATGGTCGGTGCGACGACGTCCGGGGTCACGTCGATCGGGGGTGGGGCCGCGATGGCGGGGCGCGGCGGCGCTTTGGGCGCGGCCGGTCGGGCCGCTTGCAGGCTGCCAAGCCAGCCGTGGCCATGGCCGACGCGCGCCACGAGCATCGTCACCGCGACCGCGATGAACAGCAAGCCGAAGGGAAAGCCGATCCGGTGCGTCAGCATCAGGTTCACGGCGAAGCTGCCATACAGCCAGCCCATGGTCTGGCACATCCGCGTCAGCGGGGGCTGCTCGTCAAACCACTGGTTCAGCGCCAACAGGCTTGGCGCATAGGGCAGCCGCACCTCGGCCGGCCCGGTGACCGCTGGCGCCACTGGCGGCAACCGCCCCAACCGGTACATCAGTCGACAGCCGACCAGCACGGCAAGACCGACCAGCAACAGCGCCCAGAACGTAAGGCCCAGGTAGAAATTCAGCAGCAATGCGCCGAACAACAGGCCAAGCCCGGCCCAGATCACGATCAGCGCGCCATCGCGCTGCGACAACCGGTCGTACCATTGGTTGGCGCTGTTCACACGGGCGATCACACTCATGGATATCTCCTTCCGCCGGCGACGCTCCGAAGGCGGGCGACGCATGCACGGCGCAGGCTAACGGAGTCTTCATTCCGATCTCAATGCCAGATTGCGCGCGCCCGCATGGTCACGCCTGAAGCGCCGCGCCGCTGGCGATAAGTGCTGTGACCTCAGCCTCCGCCAGCCCCGCCTCGCGCAGGACCTCGGCGGTCTGTTCGCCCAGGCGCGGGCTCGGCAGGTGCCCCTCCCGCATGCCGCCACCGAAGATATTGGCGGGGCGGAAGCGTTTGAGGCGCCCCTCGGTCGGGTGGTCTTCCTCAGTGAAGAAGCCCACGTCGTTCAGGTGCGGGTCATCCGGCAGCCCTTCCAGCGTATTGCACGGCATCGCCGGCACATCGGCCGCGGCCAGCACCTCCATCCATTCGGCGGTCGTCCTTTCGCGCAGCGCCTCGGCGCGCACGGCAAAATAGGCGGGAGTATTGGCGGTGCGCGCGGCGACCGAGGCGAAGCGCGGATCGTCGCGCAATTCGGGCTGGCCGATCGCGGCGAACAGCCCAAAGGCCTGGGCGTTGGTGTTGGCGCTGATCGAGATATAGCCATCCCTGGTCGGCAATGGCCGCGCGTCCTTGGACAGCAGCCTGGCATCGCCCGGCGGTCCGAGCGGGGGGTCGAAACTCATCGCCCCCATGTGCTCGGCCATGACGAAGGCGGCCATGTTCTCGAACATCGGCACCTCGATCGCCTCGCCGACGCCGGTCTTCTCGCGTCGGTACAAGGCGAAGCCGATGCATTGCGCGGCGATCAGCCCGGTCGTGTGGTCGCACATCACCATCGGCACGTAGCGCGGCGCGCCGTTGGACTGGCTGAAGGCGTCGGCGACGCCGGACACGCCCTGGATCACCGTGTCATAGGCCGGGCGGTCACAATACCGACCGCCCCGACCGAAGCCGAGGATGCTGCAATGGATCAGCCGCGGGTTCTTGTCGCGCAACGCCGCCCAGCCGAGCCCGAGGCGGTCCAGGGCGGCGGGGCGGATGTTGGAGACGAAGACATCCGCCCCCGCAATCAGTCGCAGCACGGCGGCGCGGCCCTCGGGGCGTTTCAGGTCGAGGCAGATGGCGCGCTTGTTGCGGTTGAAGTTGATGAACTTGCCGCTCATGCCGGCATTGCGGCCGCGCCCGCCCAGTTGGCGCAGCAGGTCACCCTCGGGGGCTTCGACCTTGATGACATCCGCACCCTGGTCGGCCAGCGACCGGGTGCAGATCGGCCCGACCACGACGCTGGTCAGGTCGATCACACGCACCCCCGCGAGCGGGCCGTTGTTGGCCACCGTCATGCCGCGAAAGCCGCCGTGGCATCGACTGCCAGCGCACCGGTGTCGTCGGCGGCCCAGAGCCTGATTGTGCCCGCGGCACCATCCCCGGCCAGGGTGATCGGCCGGCGGCAGAACAGTGGCCTTTGGTTCTTGGCGGCGAAAGCACGCAGCGGCCCACCCTGGCGGGCCGCGGCCTCGGCCAGCAGCAGATGCGTCAACCCGCCGTTCATCACGAGGCCCGGGTAGCCTTCCTCGTCCCGCACGTAATCCGCGTCGTAGTGGATGCGGTGGCCGTTGAAGGTGATGGCCGAATAGCGGAACAGCAGCACTGGATCGGGGGTCACGACCTGCGACCAGGAATGGTTCTCCGGCGCCATGGCCGGGCCGGCGCTGGCCGGGGGCGCCCCCGGTGCCCCCCCCGGTGCCCCCCCTGGGGCCACGGCCGCGCGATACACGATGTCCTGCTCCTCGGACACCAGCGCGACACCGTCGGCCGCGATCTCATGGCGCACGGTGACGAAGACCATCGCCCCTGTGCGGCCCTGCTTCTCCGTGACGGCCTGGATGGTGCTGGTGCGGGTCGCGGTGGCTCCCAGCGGCAGCGGGGCCAGGAAGCGGCTGCGGCGGCCGGCGAACATGCGGCGTGGCAGCGCGACCGGCGGCAGGAATTCGCCTTTCTGGGGGTGCCCGTCCGGGCCGAGTTGGGATTGCGGGGCGATGTCGGCGAAGAACATGGCGTGCCAATGCGAAGGCATCGTGTCGGGCACCGGATCGGGCGCCAGATCCAGCGTCGCGCGAATGCGCCGAACCGCGGCAGCCGTAAATGTGTCGGTCACGGTCCGGCTGCGTCCGATCCAGCCCTGCAGGTCGCCCATGCGGCGGAGTCCCTCCTTTGCTTCGCGCGGACCATGCGGCCGCCGCCCGGCGGTGCGCAAATCAGGCGGCCGCCGACCCAGCGTCCGGCTCAACCGAATTGTCATCTTTCGGCGCCATCTTCGGCCCGCCTTCTTGCCCGAAGCCGGCTTTCACGCCGACCATACGCATTCGCAGTGCCGATTTGCGGCGAGATCGCCCGGGCGGGCCCGGCAGAAGGCCACCACGCGTAGGTAAAGGGAACCGCCATGCCAGACCAGGACTCTTCGCCGCCACACGGCTCCAAACCCAGGTCCGGCCGGCGCCTGCTCGTGCTGCGCGCCACGGGCCTGGTCGGGGCGGCCGCGCTCACGGGCTGCATCCAGGTTCCGGCCGGCAACAACGCCTACCGCACCGGCCTCAGCGACAGCGATCCTTCCGACGACCCCGGCCAGGGGCGCGGCAACCGTGGCTATTCGCCGCAGCAACGCAGCACCGGCGTGTCGGACAGCGACCCCTCCGACGGCCTCGGCCAGGGGCGCGGCACCGCCTATCGCGGCAGCAGCGGACGTAACGACAATGACCCGAACGACGCCCCTGGGCGTGGACGCGGCAATGTGCGACGCACCTCCGACAGCGACCCCTACGACGCCGCCGGCCAAGGCCGGCGCTGACCAGAACGGCGAGCAAACACCCATGACCAGGACCCTGGCGGAAGAAGCCGCCGCCCTCGCCTTCCCCGGCATCGACGAGGACGGCATCCTGGCCCTGCGGGAAGCCCGCGGCTGGCGCCATATGCAAAGCCCGGCCAGCCCGGACCGCTTCACCCATCTGTTGTCGATCGCCGATATCGACGCCCTGCTGCGGACGGATGCGGCACGCGCCGGGCGCATCTCGATGGCCGATAGCGCCCGCCAGGGCAGCGCCGCCGTGCCGGAGGAGGAATGGGCCTTTGACGACGGCCGCGCCGATCTGCCGCGGCTGTTCGCCCGCTTCGACCGTGGGGCCACCATGGTCATCAGCCAGATGCACGAACACCATCCGCCACTGGCGCGCTTCTGCCGGGGCCTCGAGAAGCTGTTCCTGCACGGCGTGCAGTCGAACATCTACCTGACGCCGCCCGGCGCGCAGGGTTTTCGCGCGCATTTCGACACGCATGACGTGCTGGTCATGCAGATCAGCGGCCAGAAGGACTGGCGGGTCTGGGACGGCCAGCCGGTGCCCGACCCGACCCGGCGTATCCGCTGGGACAACCAGGTCGCCCCGCTCGGCGAGCCGCAGGCGGTACCGATGCGCCCCGGCGACGTGCTCTACCTGCCGCGTGGCGCGATGCACGACGCGGCGACCCAACCCGGCGGCGAACCCAGCCTGCATGCCACCATCGGCCTGCTGGACCCGTGCTGGGCCGAAGCGCTGCGCCGCATGCTCGACATCGCCGAGGAACAGGACCCGGCCTTTCGCGCCGCCGTGCCGACCTGGCGCATCGGGCAGGACGGCTTCGCCGCGGCACTGGCGCATCTTCTGCCGAGGCTCGCCGCCCCCGCGCTGGTCGAGAGCCTGTCCGTGACCCTGCTCGACCGCCTGGCATCGGAGCGGTTGCAGATGCCGGCGCGCGGCCTGATCGCGCCGGCGCCATCGGCGGCGGACCGGCTGCGACTGACCGATGCGATGCACAACATCGTGGTGCCCTTGCCCGATGGCGGTGCCGCGCTTCGCTACGGCGGCGGCAGCTTCGCCATGACCCAACAGGAGTTCGGCTGGTTGCAGATGCTGGAGGAGGGCGCAGCCGGCTCCGACCTGCCGCCTGGGGCGCTGGACTTCCTGCGTCGGCTCCACGCGCTTGGGCTGCTGGAACCCGCCTGACGGCGCCCCCCTTCCCCACCGCCGCCGCAATGCCCAAACTGAAAGCACGATCGTGATGGAGGCTGTGATGCGGACCCTCGGGCGGCGGAGCATGGTGTTGGGCGCCGCCGGACTGGCCGGCGCGCAACCAGCAGCCTGGGCCCAGGGCGCCTGGCCCGATCGGTCGCTGCGCTGGATCGTCGGCTACCCGCCGGGTGGCGCATCGGATACCTTCGCCCGGCTGATCGCCGCCCACATGGCGCCCGGTCTGGGGCAGAGCGTGGTCGTGGAAAACCGCCCCGGTGGCGGCGCCGTGCTGGCGTCGGACGCGGTGGCGCGCAGCCCGGCCGATGGCAACACCTGGCTGCACGTGGACAACGGTATCCTGGTGTACAATTCGGCCTTGTACGCGCGGCTGCCCTACGACCCGGATAGGGATTTTACCGGCATTGGCTTCATCGGGCGCTTCCCGCTTTACATCGTCGTCCGGCCCGACAGCGCGGTGCGCGATTTCGTAGGCCTGGTTGCGCAGGGGCGGGTGCGCCCGGTCACCTATGGCACGCCGGCCGTCGCGTCGCCGCACCATTTGGCGATGGAGTTGGTCAAGCGCCGCTCGGGGCTCGCGGCCGAACATGTGCCGTACCGCGGCGGGCCGGCCTCGATGCAGGATTTGCTGGCGGGCCAGGTGGAGTGCGTGGTGATCGACACCGCGACCGGCCTGCCTTTCATCCGTGACGGACGGGTGCGGGCGCTGGCGGTGCTGTCGGATACGCGCAGTCCGATGGTGCCGGATGTGCCGACCCTGAAGGAACTTGGGCCGGATGCCGTTGCCTATGGCTGGCAGGGCATGTCGGTTCCCGCCGCGACGCCGCCCGCGGTCATCGCGCGGCTGAACGAGGGCCTGCGCGCCGCCATCGCGTCGGAGGACATCGCGCGGCGGATGCGCGACCTCGGGATCGAGGCGGCCTCGTGGACCGCGGCCGAGTTCAACGCCTTTGTCGGCCGCGAAAATGCGCTGTGGCGGCCGCTGATCCGGGAATTGGGGATCCGGCTGGATTCCTGACGCCTCAGTACAGATCGCCCAGGTTGCGCTGGGCGGCACCCGGGTTGGGCGCGACCCCTGGCACACCAAAGGCCGGCGGCAGGCCCGGCACGCCGCCGGCACCGAACAGGGCATTGTCATCCGGCGGCGGTCGGGCGCTGTTCTCGGTGCCCGGGCGGAACGCTTCGGTAATCGTCGCACCGCTGTCGGTCTGGATGCGGACCAGCGCGACGCCGGGCGGCGCGCGGAACGGCACCGGCGGGCTGTTGGCCAGGGCCGCGGCCAGGACCTCGCGGAAAATCGGCGCGGCGTTCAACCCGCCCGTCTCGCCGTCGCCCAGGCTTCGCGGTTCGTCGTAGCCGAGCCAGACGCCAACCACGAGGTCGGGCGTGTAGCCGATGAACCAGTTGTCCATGTAGTCATTGGTGGTGCCGGTCTTGCCCGCGACCGGGCGGTTCAGCCCGGCACCGGCCCGCGCCCCGGTGCCGCGCTGCACCGCCCCCTGCAACAGGCTGGTCATCTGGAAGGCGGCGATCGGATCGACGATCTGGCGCCGGCCATCGGTCAGCGCCGGCGGCCCCTGGTCAAAGCCGTGCGCCGCGCAATCGGGGCAGCTCCGCCCATCCGGGCGCCAGACCAGGCGGCCAAAACGGTCCTGCACACTGTCGATCAGCGTCGGTTCCACCCGCTTGCCGCCATTGGCGAAGGACGCGTAGGCCGAGGTCATGCGCAGCACGGTCGTCTCGCCGGAGCCCAGCGCCATGGCCAGATACCGCGGCATGTTGTCGATCACCCCAAACCGCGCGGCGGTGGCCGAGACCCTCTCCATGCCGATTTCCTGCGCCAGGCGGATCGTCACGAGATTGAGGCTGCGTTCGATCGCCGAGCGCATGGTGACCCATCCATTGCTGGTGCCGGCGTAGTTGCCCGGGCGCCATAGGCCCTGGGGCGTCTGGATTTCGACCGGCGAATCGAGCAGCCGCTGGTTGGGCGGGATGCCCATTTCCAGCGCCGGGAGATGGACGAAGGGCTTGAACGACGACCCCGGCTGCCGCATCGCCTGCGAGGCGCGGTTGAACCAGGACCGGTCGAAGGAAAAGCCGCCGACCATCGCCAACACCCGGCCGGTGTTGGGATCGAGTGCCACCAGCGCACCCTCGACCGCCGGCAACTGGCGCAAGCTCAGCCGCTCAGGCTTGGCCGCGGTACGCGGCGGGGCGGCCGGGGTGGGCGGCAGTATCTCGACCAGAACCACATCGCCCGGTGCCAGCACATCCTGCATCCGCCGTGGCTGGGGGCCGAGGCGCCCGTCGCGCTGCACCGGTCGCGCCCAGGGCTGCACTTCCTCGAACGGCAGGGTCATGGTCAGCGGCTGGGCGGCACTACGCGGGTCGGGGCGTTCCAGCCAAGCCATCCGCGCTTCACGGTCGCGCACCTCAAGCGCGACGGCGACGCGCCATTCGGGAAGGGCGCCGGGTGGGCGCATGACCTGTTCGAGTTGTGGCAGCCATTCGGTCGGCGCCGCCGAAATGCGCGAAACCGGTCCGCGCCAGCCGCCGCGGCGACGGTCATAGGCCAGCAGGCCGTTGCGCAGCGCCATTTCTGCCTGGGCCTGCAGCCGCGGATCAAGGCTCGTGCGCGCGACCAGGCCGCCCATGGTGGTCTGGTCAACACCGAAACGGGTGACGAGTTCGCGCCGCACCTCTTCGGTGAAATGCTGGCCGACGGAGACGAAGTCGGGCCGGCGGCTTGGGCGCGCGACCAGGGGATCAGCCTTGGCGGCGGTGGCTTCCTGGCTCGTGATGGCCCGATCGTCGGCCATGCGGTCGATGACCCAGTCGCGGCGGATGCGCGCGGCCTCGGGGAAGCGGATCGGATTGTAGTTGTTGGGCGCCTTGGGCAGCGCGGCCAGAAAGGCCGCTTCCGCCAGGGTCAGATCGTCCAACCCCTTGCTGAAATACTGCTGCGCCGCCGCAGCGACGCCATAGGCCTGGGCGCCCAGAAAAATCTCGTTCAGGTAGATTTCGAGGATGCGCGCCTTCGGCATGGTCGCCTCGATCCGCGCCGCCAAAATCGCTTCGCGCAGCTTGCGCAGCATGGTGCGGTCGCTGCCCACCAGCATGTTCTTGGCGACCTGCTGGGTGATCGTGCTGGCGCCGATGGCGCGCCGGCCGGTGCCGATATTCTCGACATTGACAAAGGCGGCGCGGGCGATTGCGATCGGATCGACGCCGCCATGGGTCCAGAAATTCTGGTCCTCGGCCGAAACGAAGGCCTGCTGCACGCGGCGGGGGATCGCAGCGATAGGCACGAAGACCCGGCGTTCGGTCGCGAGTTCGGCCATCAGCCGCGAATCGGCAGCATAGATGCGCGACATCTGCGGCGGCTCGTAGGTCGCGAGCCAGGCATAGTCGGGCAGGTCATCGACCGCGGCCCGGTAGAACCCAAAGGCCGCGACCCCGCCCCCCACGATGACCGTACCGGCCAGCGCGATCCCGATGCGCCATAACCAGCCGAAAAGCCCGAACGACCTGGTGCGCTTGGCTTTTGCGGGGCGGGTGGCCTTTGGCGGTACCGGTGTGGCGCTTGCAGGTGTGCTATCGCGCCCGAGCGGCCGGTCGGCGCGGAGTTCATTCGGAGCCATGGACGCTTCCTACACCGGGTCGCGGCGGGACGCGAACAAAAGCCCGTTCAGACCGCCCGCATCAGCCCGCCATCCACCATGATCGTCTGGCCGGTGACATAGGAGGCCGCCGGACTGGCGAGAAAAACCACCATGCGCGCCACCTCATCGGCCGAACCGAAGCGCCGCATCGGGATATCGGCGGCAACCTCGGCCTTGATCGCCTCGACCGTCGTGCCCTCCGCCGACGCGCGGTCGGCGGCGCGGCGCTGCCACAGCGGCGTGAAGGCGCGGCCGGGGCCGACGCAATTCACCCCGATGCCATCCGTCGCCCATTCCATGGAAAGCGTCTTGGTCAGCGCATGCAGCCCGGCCTTGTGGACATTGCTGACCGCTTGCTCGGCGGTCGGCTGGCGGCCGGACACGGCACCGAGCAGGACGACACGGCCGGCCCCGTCACGGACCAGGGCTGGGTGGAAGGCCCGCAGCGCCCGGATGGTGCCGAGCAGGTTAAACTCGTAATTCGCCAGCCAGTCCGCATCGGTCAGTTGCAGGAAGGGGGCGCGATGGCTGCCACCAAAGGCCGAGATCAGCAGGCCCAACCCATCGGCATGGTCAGCGGCCAGCGCCGCGACCTGGGCGGGGTCGGCGACATCGCAGCGCACCGCCCGCGCGCCGGTCGCCGTCGCCGCCTGGTCAAGCTTGGCCTGGTCGCGCGCGGCGATGGTGACGTCTGCCCCATCCGCCACCAGCATGGCCGCGGCGGCCAGGCCAATGCCGGACGAGCCGCCGAGCACCAGGGCGCGGCGGCCCGAAAGCCCCAGGTCCATGCGCCGTTCAGTCCGGGCTGACGCCGGCGTCGCGCAGGATCGGCGCCCATTTGGCCGTCTCTTCGCGAATGAAGCGCCCCAATTCCTCGGGCGAGGAAGGCAGGGGTTCCACCCCGTGGCGGCCGAGGTGGCTGACGACCTCCGGGTCCTGCAGCGTGGTCCGCATGGCGGCGTTCAACCGGTCCACGATCGCGCGCGGCAGGTTCTTCGGCCCGACCAAGGCGTTCCAGTTCTGCACGTCGAAACCGGGCAGGCTTTCGGCCACGGTCGGCACCTGCGGCAGCAAGGGGCTGCGCGCGATGCTCGGGACCCCAAGCAGGCGCAGGCGCCCGCCCTCGACCTGCGGCAACGCGGTCGGGCCGGTGGCGAAGGAGAAATCGACCTTGCCGGAGATCAGGTCGGTCATCATCGGCCCACCACCGCGATACGGGACGTGGATGGTCTTGATCCCGGCCAGGCGGTCGAGCAGGGCGCCCGACAGATGCCCCGCTCCGCCAACGCCGCTGCTGCCATAGGTCAGGGTTTCGGGCTGCGCCCGCGCCGCCGCGACCAGATCGGCCACGCTGCGCCAGGGCCGGTCCATCGGCACGACCAGCACGTTCAGCACATTGCCCGCCATGGAAATGGGCGTGACATCGGTCTGCGGATCGAAGGGCAGGTTGCGGTACAGGCTGGGGTTCACCGCGAGCGCCGCAATGGTGCCCATCAGCAGGGTATGGCCGTCCGGGTTGGCGCGGGCGACGATCTCGGTCGCCAGATTGCCGCCGGCCCCCGGCCGGTTGTCCACGATGACAGGCTGGCCCAGCAAGGCGCCGAGCTTGGGCGCCATCGTGCGGGTGTTCAGGTCCGTGCTGCCGCCGGCGGCGAAGCCCACGACAATGCGGATGGGCCTGCTGGGATAGGCGTCCTGTGCCCGCGCGATGGCGGGCGCCATCAGCGTTGCGGCCAGGACCGTGCGGCGTGGAAACATGCGAAATCTCCCGTTGGTGCCGCGCGGCGGTTCGTCCGCCGTCGCGGGACTATTGGCCCTGGAACTGCGGCGGGCGCTTTTCCATGAAGGCGCGACGGCCCTCGATGTAGTCGGCGCTGGCGAAACAGGCGGCGACCATGGCATCGCAGGTCGCGCCATCCTCCGCACCGCGATCCTTCAGCGCCTGGCCCGCGATGAACTTCACCGAACCCACCGTCAGGGGTGCATTGCCAGCGATGGTGGTGGCGGTGTCGGTCACATAGCTTTCCAACGCGTCGGTCGGCACCACCCGGTTCACGAGGCCCATGACGCGGGCATCCTCGGCCGTGAACTTGCGCGCCGTGAAGAAGATCTCCTTGGCGAAGGACGGGCCGACCAGATCCACCAGCCGGCGAATGCCCTTCAGCGGATAGCCGAGGCCGAGTTTCGCGGCCGGCACGCCAAAGCTGGCGCCATCGTTGCAGATCCGCATATCACAGCATACAGCGAGCGCGGTGCCGCCGCCGATGCAATGGCCCTGGATCATCGCGATGGTCGGCTTCGGGCAATCGGCCAGCGCGTCATACACCCGCGCCGTCTGCGCCTGATACGCCGCGACCGCGACTTCGGAGGCGCGCTCACTCTCGAACTTGGAAATATCGGCGCCGGATACGAAGGCCTTGCCGCCGGCACCATGGATGACGATCACGCGCACCGCGGGGTCGGCGGTGAAATCGGCCAGGATGGTTTCCGCGGCCTCCCACATCTCCATCGAAACCGCATTGTGTCGGGCAGGGTTGTTGAAGGTCATCCAGCCGATGCCGAAGCCCTTGCGGGCCAGCATCAGCGGGGTGTTGAGCGTCATGCCATCCATCTGTCAGATCACCTGTTCTGCGCGCATGCGCGCGATATCCGCCGGCGCGATGCCGATCTCCGAAAGAATCTGGCCGGTATGTTCGCCGATCTGCGGCGGGTGAGAAACGATGGCGGATGGCGTGCGCGACAGGGTGAAGGGCTGGCCGACGTAGGTCGCGGTCCGGTTGCCATTCAGCGTCTGCGCGATGCCGAGGTGCTGGACCTGGGGGTCGGCAAAAACCTGGTCGATGGTGTTGATCGGGCCGCAGGGGACGCCGGCCTTGTTCATCCGCTCCACCAACGCGGCGCTGGTGAAACGCTTGCTCTGCTCGGCGATCAGCGCATGCAGCGCGTGGCGATTGATCGAACGCGCCTCGCCGGTGGCGAACCGCTCGTCCGTGATCAGCGGCACCAGATCCAGCGATCTGGCGCAGCGCGCCCAGATCGCGTTGCCGCTGGCGGCGATGTTGATGAAGCCATCGGATGTCGGGAAAACGCCGGTCGGGATGCTGGTCGGGTGGTCGTTGCCGGCCTGCTTGGCGACCTCGCCCTGCATCAGCCAGCGGCTGGCCTGGAAGTCCAGCATGAAGGCCTGGGCCTGCAACAGCGAGGTCTGCACCCACTGCCCCTTGCCCGACACTTCGCGCTCCAGCAGCGCCACCATGATGCCCTGGCTGGCGAAAATGCCGGCGGTCAAGTCGGCGATCGGGATGCCGACGCGCATCGGCCCCGTGCCCGGTTCGCCGGTGATCGACATCAGCCCGCCCATGCCCTGCGCGATCTGGTCGAAGCCCGGGCGATCGGCATAAGGCCCGTCCTGCCCGAAACCCGAGATGCTGGCGTAGATGATCCGCGGATTGACCGCCGCCATCGCCTCGTAGCCGATGCCGAGGCGTTCCTTCACGTCGGGGCGGAAGTTCTCGACGATCACATCGGCGGTCTTGGCCAGTTCCTTGAGCAGCGCCACACCTTCGGGGTGCTTCAGGTTCAGCGTCAGGCCGCGCTTGTTGCGGTGCAGATTCTGGAAGTCGGATCCCATGCGCGGCCCGCCCATCGGGTCGCCCTGGTCGAGCGCCTCCGGCATTTCGATCTTGATGACCTGGGCGCCCCAGTCGGCCAATTGACGGACGCAGGTCGGGCCGGAGCGCACCCGCGTCAGGTCGAGGACGGTGAAGCGCGCGAGCGCCGTGGAGGGGGTCGGGGCTTGGCTCATAACATTATCTTCCCGGGCCGTATCCCGATTGTCAACAAGCTGTTGACCGTCTGCTGACCAAATGCGCAGACTGATGACGTGCCCGATGCCCTTCCTCCCCGCCGCGCCGGCTCGCTGACCGACACCGTGCATGCGGCGTTGGAACGCCGGCTGCTGGATGGCCTTCTGGCCCCCGGCTCGCGGCTGAACGAGGCCGCCCTGGCGGCCGAGCTCGGTGTCTCCCGCGGCCCCGTCCGCGAGGCCCTGCGCGCGCTGCAACAGACCGGGCTGATCGAGGGCGAGGCCCATCGCGGCATGCGGGTCCGCGTGCTGGAAGCGGCCGAGGTCGCCGAGATCTACGACATGCGCGCGCTGCTGAACGGCTTTGCCTGCGCGCGCCTGGCCGGGCGCGGCGATCCCACGGCGCTGCGCGCTATGGTCGCGGCGATGCAGGCGGCGATCGAGGTCACGGACCGCGACGGCTACTACCGGCTGAACCTGGATTTCCACGAAGCCATCTTCGCTGCCGCCGGACACCGGCGCGCCGCCGCGGCCTATGACGCGGCCCTGCGCGAAGGCTGGCGGTCGCGCCGGGAATCGCTGGAGAGCGACGCCAATATGCGCGCCAGCAACACCGAACACGCGGCCATGCTGGATGCGATCGCCAGTGGCAACGCGGCCGAAGCCCGGCGGCTGGGCGAGGATCACGTGCTTGCGGGCAAGCGGCGGTGGTTGGCCAGGCTTTAGAGCAATATCGGATCAGATGGAATCATCTGATCCGATTTCTTGCTCTAGATTCAACGGCTTCTAGAGCACGAGATCGATCCACCTGGATCGATCGTGCTCTAGTCCGGCTTCACCAACACATGCGGCCCGAGGTCGGACAATCGCGGCGTGCCCAGCAGCGCCATGCCGCGCCGAATTTCCTCTGCCAGCAGTCCGATGGCATGGGCCACCCCCGCTTCGCCAGCGACCGCCGCAGCATAAAGCATCGGCCGGCCGACCCAGACGAAGGCCGCCCCGAGCGCGAGGGCCTTCAGCACATCGGTCCCGCGCCGCACGCCGCCATCCAGCATCACCGGCATCTCGCCAGCCGCCGCCACGATGCCCGGCAGCACCTGCAGCGGCGCCACGGCAAAATCCAGCTGCCGGCCACCGTGGTTGGAGACGATGATGCCATCCACCCCATGTTCGGCGGCGCGGCGGGCGTCCTCGGCGGCCAGAATCCCCTTAACCACCAGCTTGCCGGGCCACAGCCTGCGCATCAGCGCGACATGCGCCCAGGTCAGCCGGTCACGCGCCCCCAACTGCCGGACGAAGTTGCGCGAGATGATCGGCACGCCGCGCACCGCGTCCATGTTCTCGATATGCGGCATGCCGTGGTTCAGCAGCGTGCGGCCAAAGGTGCCAAGCAGCCAGCGCGGCCGGATCGCGCAATCCCAGGCCAGCCGGGGTGTCGGGTTCAGCGGCATGGAAAAGCCGGTGCGGACGTTGTTCTCGCGGTTCGGCAGCACGGCGACATCGACGGTCAGCACCAGCGTGCCGAAGCCGGCGCGCCCGGCGCGTTCCACGAGCGGGACGATGCGGGCTTCTTCGCCAGGCAGATAGGCCTGGAACCAGGCGGAGGGCGCCGCTCGGGCGACATCCTCCATCGCGATCAGCGAGGCGCCGGACAGCACGGCGGGGATGCCCGCGGCCTCGGCCCCGCGGGCCAGTGCGATATCGCCGCGATAGGCCGCGAGCGCGCTGCCGCCCATCGGCGCGATGCCGAAGGGCTGGGCGAAATCCAGCCCCATGACGCGGGTGCGGGCGTGGCGTTCCCCGGTATCGACCAGCACGCGGGGGACAAAGGCATGGGCGGCGAAGGATTGGCGGCTGTGGCGCTGCGCGCTGTTGGATTCGGTCGCACCCTCGACATAGCCAAAGATCGGGCGCGGCAGGTGGCGTCGCGCAGCGCGCTCGAAATCATCCAGCGATAGCATGTCCCGCAACCGGCGCGGCGGCTGCACCGGGCGCGGGGCGGCGAAGGGGGCCGCGGTGTTGCTCACGCGCGCTTCTTTTCCATCCGGTTCCGCACCAAGGCTGCGCCGCGATAGGCGCCGTGCACCATCTTCGAATAGGGCAGCAGCAGGAAGAAGGCGAGCACGGTGCCGAGGTGCAGCACCAGCAACAGCCCCATAGCCCCGGTATGACGTGCTGCCAGCAATACGAGGCCCGTGACCGCGACCAGCCACAGCAGCCCCAGCATCGCGTATTCGCCACCCAACACCGATTTCGCGACCGGCGCCGGGTCGGTCACGATCTTCAGCCAGATCAGCCCGGTGGCCCCGACCGTCATGCCGATCCCCCCGACCGTGCCCAGCAGCACCGGCAGCGACCAGAAGGCATAGGGCGCCTGCAACCCCAGAAAATGGTCATAGACCGTCGCGACACTGGTCGAGGCGAAGCACAAGGCAAAACCGTAGAATAGCGCATGGTGCAGGTGCCGTTTCGCGCCGGTAAATCGGTCGTCCAGGTCGTTGCAGCCATGCCCACCGCCAGACAGGTTCGCGAGTGTCAGAATATCGATCGCCCCCTCGGCCAGCGGCGCGGGTCTGGCGGTGCCGCCCCCGGTGTCGCGCCAGAAATTCACGACACCGATCGCCATGGCGACCAAGGCAAAGAGGAAGCTGGCACCAGCGATGCCCGCCATCAGCCCCCAGGGAATGACGCGATAGAAAGCGCCGGGCCCGGTATGCGCCCCCCAGAACACCGCAGGATCGCGCCAGGCCATGGTGGCCAGCGTGACCAGCACCACGGCCAGGATCGAGACCAGGGCCACGACGCTGCCGTTGCGCCGAAACACCGTGCCCATCGGCTTCGGCCAGGCGTAGTCCTCGTAACTGTCCTGGCGCAGCGCCGAGAAGGTGGCCGGCACATTCACCCCAAAGGCATGCGGCGGCGCATATTGGCAGGCGTGGTAGCAGCCCTTGCAGCCATGGCAGAGGTTGGCGAGATACGACAGGTCGCCCGAGGAAAACTCACGCCGCAACGTCATCGCCGGGAATACGGCACAATAGCCTTCGCAGTAGCGGCAGGCATTGCAGATTTCCATTTGCCGCCGGGCTTCGCCCACCGCCTCAGTTTCGCGCATACTTTGCAGCCCCTTCGCCGGCCAGGCGCCCAAACACCGTGCCGATGGTCATGCCGAAACCGGCCAGATAGCCGCGGCCCAGAATATTGCCGGCCATGATCTCACCCGAGGCGAAGAGATTGGCCGAAGGGCGCCCATCGGCCATCTGCACCCGCGCCTGGTGGTCCACCTTCAGCCCGAGATAGGTGAAGGTGATGCCCGGCCGCATCGGGTAGCCGACGAAAGGCGGCGTGTCGATCAGTCGCGCCCAATGGGTTTTGGGCGGTTCCAGCCCTTCGGTTCGACAATCGTCCAGCGCCATGCCCTTGAAGGTGCCGGGGCGCACGGCGGCGTTGTACTCCGCGACGCGGGCGGCAAGCGCCGTGGGGTCGAGACCCATCGCGACCGCCAGCCCCTCGACGGTATCGGCGCGTATCGCCGGAAAGACCGAGGGCATGAAGTCGCGCGCCGCCTTGCTGTCGGTCACGGCATAGGCGATCTGGCCCGGCTGCTGCGCGATCAGCCGGCCCCAGATGGCGTAGCGCTTGGGCCAGACATCCTCGCCCTCGTCGTAGAAGCGGCGGCATTCGCGATCGACCACGATGCTGAAGGGCACGCAGTCCAGCCGCATCGCGAGCCCGCCGTCGCTTTTCGGCGCCCGCGCGTCGTTGGCGACCGCATGGAATTGCGACGGATCGCCCACGGGTGCGGCGCCACGCGCCAGCAGATCCTTCAGGACATTGCCCATGGCATAGGGCGTGCCGCGGATCTGGAAGTTATCGACCGCATCGCCCCAGGTTTCGCGCAGCCATTCGACATTGGCCTGAAAGCCGCCGGCGGATACCACGACGGCCTTGGCGTTTATGGTGAGGGGCCAGCCGCGACAGGTGATGTCGGCGCCGCGAACAAAGCCTTCCTCCAGCAAAAGCGACCGCACCTCGGTATCGTAAAATACCTCGATGCCGAGGCGCTCGGCGGTGCGATACATGGCATTCACCAGTGCCTTGCCGCCGCCCAGAAAAAAAGCATTGGTGCGCGACAGAGACAGCGTGCCCGATAGGGAAGGCTGGAACGTCACCCCGCAGGACGCCAGAAACCCCGGCGCGTGTTCCGAGGCCCGGATGCACATCCGCGCCATCGCCTCATCCGTATGCCCGCCGGTGACGCGCAGCAGGTCGTCCCAGTATTCCTCCTCCAGGTAGGCATCGGTCAGCACATGCGTCGGCCCCGGGTGCAGGGCGCGCAGGTTGCGTGTGTGGCGGCTGTTGCCGCCGCGCAGGTGTTTCGGCGCATGTTCCAGCAGCAGCACGCTGGCCCCCGCCTGACGTGCGGTGATGGCAGCCGAAAGGGCGGCATTGCCGCCACCCACCACCAGCACGTCATAGACCCTGTCGGTCGCGATCATCGCTTTCATGCACCCCGTTATGGGCACAGCCCGCGTTCCCGCCAAGGCTTGGCGCCCGATGCGGCGGCGTGGCATGATTACCGTAAAGGGAGACAAGTCCATGCTCGACCGCCCGACACCCATCCTGGCCATCGCCTCGATGCGCGACCGCGTCAGCCCCGATGAATGGCAGGCCCGCGTGGACCTTGCCGCCTGCTACCGGCTGATGGCGCTTTACGGCATGGCCGACATGGGGGCCAACCACGTCTCGGTCCGCGTGCCGGACGAGGATACCTTCCTGATCAACCCCTATGGCATGATGTACGAGGAGATCACCGCCTCCTCCCTGGTCAAGATCGACCATGCGGGCAACATAATCGACAAGACCGATTTCGGCGGCTTCGACTTCGGCATCAACCGCGCGGGCTTCGTGATCCATAGCGCCATCCACCAAGCCAAGCACGAAATCGGCTGCGTCATCCATACCCATACCTGGCCGGGTATGGCCGTGTCGTCGTTGGAATGCGGGCTGCTGCCGCTGACGCAGACGGCGATGCGCTTCGCCCATATCGCCTATCACGACTACAAGGGCGTGGTGCTGGATACGGCGATGCAGGCCGAGTTGGTCAGCGATCTGGGCGACTGCAATGCCATGATCATGTACAATCACGGGCTGCTGACGGTCGGCAATACGATCGCCGAAGCCTTCAACGCGATGCACCGGCTGGAGCTGTCGTGCAAGGCGCAGTTGGCGGCGATGGCCTGCAACACGCCGATCCGCCACGCGCGTCCCGACGTGGTCGAGGCCACCTATGGGAACTACCAGCCAAAGACCCGGCGGGCCTATGGCGTGCAGGAATGGCCGGCGCTGCTGCGGCAGTTGGACCGGGTGGATACCTCCTACGCGACGTAAGGCCGTCTACCGCCGCCCCGGCAACATGCGCCGGAGCAATCTGTCCCGCAGCACCACGGCGTGGCGAAACACCACCCCGAGATGCGCGGAAAGCGCCAGACCGATGGCGGTGCCGAGATGCAACATGCGCGTGCCCTCGGCCAAGGCGTGCCGAGTCTTGACCAGCGCCGAGACGAATTGGAACGCGAACAGCCCGACCGTGACCCATTGAAAGGTCTTGGTCAGCCCGCCATCGCCCTCGCTTGCGTTCAGGGCTGGCATGCTTGTCCAGCGTCACAAGGCGGCACGGGTGCCCTCAGTCCCCGCACCCGGCATCCCGCAGCAGGCTCGCCACTGCCTCCTCCGGCACATCGCTGCTGGTGAAGCAATCACCCGGTTCGCGCAGCAGGACGAAGCGCATCACGCCCTCGCGTGCCTTCTTATCCGCCCGCATCCGCGCCAGCAGCCGGGTCGTGGAAAACGCCCGTGGCAGGTCGATGACCCGCGCCCGCAGCCCGACCGCCGACAGATGCCGCGCTACCCGTGCCGGCAGCCCCGCCTCGGCATGTCCGAGCCGGGCGGATAGCGCGACCGCCAGGACCAGCCCGATCGCCACGGCCTCGCCATGCAGCAGGCTGCCGTCGTAGCCGCACTCCGCTTCAAAGGCATGCCCGAAGGTGTGGCCCAGGTTCAGCAGCGCACGGCCGCCGTCCGGCGCTTCCTCCCTTTCATCCGCGGCGACGACGGCGCCCTTCAGGCGGCAGGATTCCAGCACGGCATGGCGCAGTGCCACCGGGTCGCCCGCCATGGCGGCGGGGCCATTCGCCTCGCACCAGTCCCACAGCGGCCCGTCCAGCAGGCCGTGCTTGGCGACCTCGGCCCAGCCTGCGCGCAGTTCGCGCGGCGGCAGGGTGGCGAGGGTCGTGGTATCGGCCAGCACCAGTCGCGGCTGGTGGAACGCGCCGGCCAGGTTCTTGCCGGCCTTGAGGTTGATGCCCGTCTTGCCGCCGACGCTGCTGTCCACCTGGGCCAGCAGGGTGGTCGGCACCTGCACGAAGGCCAGCCCCCGCAGCGTGGTCGCCGCAACGAAGCCGGCCAGGTCGCCGACCACCCCGCCGCCCAGGGCCACGATCGTGGTGCGCCGGTCGGCGCCGGCGGCCAGCACCGCCTCCATCGTCTCGGCATACGCAGAGAGCGATTTTGTCGCCTCGCCAGGCGGCAGCACGATCTCGGCCAGGACGGTCAGCCCCCCCTCCTCCAGCCCGGCGCGCAGCGCAGGTCCGTGCGCGGCCGCGACCGCGGCATCCGCAACGACGACGACACGCGGGCCCGGCAGCAGCGGGTGCAGCAACGCGCCCGACCGGGCCAGCAGATTGCCGCCAACCAGGATGTCGTACGGGGTCGAGAGTGGCACGGTGAGCAGCAACGGCGTGGCATGGGTCGCCACGGCGTCAAGGACGCGGCGCGTGGTGCCCTCGGGCGCTTCGTCGGTGCAGTCCACGATCACATCGGCCTCGGCATAGACAGGATGGCGCATGGCAATCAGATCCCGCAGCACTTGCGCAGGATCCCGGCCATGGAACAGCGGGCGATGCTCGCGCCCGGCGACGCGGCGCAGCAAGGTTGGCGCCCGGGCCCGCAGCCAGATCGACAGCGCGCCCGAGGCCTGGACCGCATGGCGGGTCGTGGGGTCCATGAAGGCGCCGCCGCCGGTTGCCAGAACCACCGGCGGGCCGGCCAGCAGCCGCGCGATGACCCGGCGTTCGCCGTCGCGGAAATGCGGCTCCCCGTAGCGGGCGAAAATCTCGGTGATGGGCAGGCCGGCGGCGGCTTCGATTTCCGTGTCCGCGTCGCGGAACGGCAGGTTCAGCCGATGCGCCAGCCGCCGCCCGATGGAGGATTTGCCGGCCCCCGGCAAGCCGATCAGCACCACGCTGCGGCCATACGCAGGCGGCGCCGCAGGCAGCGATTGCCGCAAGGGGTGATGGGCTTGGTCTGGCGGGGATGCCGCCAGGTCGAGGTTGCGTGACACAGTGCCCAAGGCTAGCACACAAGCACCCTCCGAACAGGATGCCTCAATCCCGATGTTCCGCCGCCCCGTGCTCTCGGTCCTGCTGGTGGTGGTGGGCGTCATCCTGGCCGCTCTCTTGGCGATCGGAGCCTTTCCGCCGTCGGTCGAGCCGCGCCCGGTCGAGCGGAGCATTCCCAACGACCGTTTTGGCACGCGCTGACCGGTGGCCGACGGCCGGCACGTCGAGGCGTTCCTGGAGATGCTGTCCGCCGAACGCGGTGCGGCCCGCAACACGCTGGCGGCATATGGCGCGGACCTGGCCGATTTCGCGGCCCACGCCCGCCGCTTCGCCCAAGCCCCCGAATCGGCGACGCCCGACATACTGGCCAGCTACCTCCGCGGCCTGAACGCCGCGGGCCTGGCTGCCCGCACGGCGCAGCGGCGGCTGTCGGCACTGCGCCAGTTTTTTCTGTTCCTGGCCCGCGAAGGCCTGCGCGAGGATGATCCGACAGCCCTGCTGACCGCCCCCAAGACGCCGGCCAGCCTGCCCCGCGCGCTGCGGGAGGAGGAGGTGACCGCGCTGATCGCCGGTGCTGCCGGCCTGCCCGGCACACGGGGCCCGCTGGCGGTGGCGATGCTGGAGTTGCTCTATTCCTCCGGCCTGCGCGCCAGCGAATTGGTGACCCTGCCGGCCGGCGCGTTGCGGGATGGCGAAATCCTGGTCGCCGTGCGCGGCAAGGGCGGCAAGGAAAGGCTGGTTCCGATCTCCAACCGCGCCCGGCAGGCCGTGCTGGCGGCCAGGCCGCCGGAGGAGAAGGCGCCCGGCCGCTGGCTGTTTCCCTCACGCGGGGCCGCCGGGCACCTGACGCGGCAGGGGATGGCGTTGCTGCTGAAGGACGCGGCGCTGGCGGCGGGGCTGGACCCCGCGCGGGTCAGCCCGCATGTACTTCGCCATTCCTTCGCCAGCCACCTGCTGGCGCATGGCGCCGATCTGCGCAGCCTGCAGGTGCTGCTGGGCCATGCCGACATCGCAACGACGCAGATCTACACCAAGGTTCTGGAAGAACGGCTGCGGGCGCTGGTCGCGGCGCACCATCCGCTGGCGCAGGCGGCGCCACCGCGCCTAGAGCACGATCGATCCAAGTGGATCGATCGTGCTCTAGAAGCCGTTGAATCTAGAGCAAGAAATCGGATCAGATGATTCCATCTGATCCGATATTGCTCTAGCATCGTCGCCGTCAGGCAGGGGGTAGTCGCGTGGCCTATGCGTTGCAGCAACTGGTGAACGGCGTGTCACTGGGGATGATCTACGGGCTGATCGCGGTCGGCTACACCATGGTCTATGGCATCGTCGGCATGATCAACTTCGCGCATGGCGATGTGTTCATGGTCGGTGCCTTCGTCTCGCTGATCGGGTTGCTGCTGTTGGCGGGCGGCATCGACGGCCCGGCGGCGATCGTGCTGGTGCTGGCCTTTGCCATGGGCATCACCGCGATGTACGGGCTCGCGGTCGAACGCATCGCCTACAAACCGCTGCGCGGGTCCTTCCGCCTGGCACCGCTGATCTCGGCCATCGGGATGAGCATCGTGCTGCAGAACTTCGTGCAACTGGCACAGGGCGCCCGGGTCAAGCCGATCGAGCCGGTGGTGCGCGGGGGGATGGAACTCTTTCGCGACGCCTCGGGCTTTGCCGTCACCATCAGCGCCATTCAGGTGCTGATCATCGTGACCACGCTGGCCGTGCTGGCCGGCTTCACCGTGCTGGTGACGAAGACGCCGCTCGGCCGGGCGATGCGGGCGGTCGAGCAGGATCGCAAGATGGCCGGCCTGCTCGGCGTCGATACCGATCGCACGATCTCCCTGGCCTTTGTCATCGGCGCGGCGCTGGCTGCGGTCGCGGGGTGCCTCTACCTGATGCGCTATGGGGTGATCGACTTCTTCATCGGCTTCGTCGCCGGGGTAAAGGCGTTTACCGCCGCTGTGCTCGGCGGCATCGGCTCGCTGCCCGGCGCCGTGCTGGGGGGCCTTTTAATCGGGCTGATCGAGACCTTCTGGTCCGCCTACTTCTCCGTCCAGTACAAGGATGTCGCGGCCTTTGCCGTGCTGATCATCGTGCTGATCTTCCTGCCGACCGGGTTGTTGGGGCGGCAGGAGGTCGAGAAGGTATGAACCGCGCCGCCCTGCGCGCCGCCCTGCGCGATGCCGGGATCGCTGCCGCCGTCGCGCTGCTGCTCTTCGCGCCCATGGTTGGCCTGCGGACCGATGTCGGCCCGGCGGGCGCGCTGATCCTGCGGCCGCGCTGGGGGCTGGTGGCGCTGCTGGTCGGGCTGGTCTTTTGCGGGCGGCTGGCCATCCTGGCCTGGCAGACGCGGCGTAAGGCTCGCCTTGCGCCACCAAAAGGGCTGCCGCGGGCTGGGCGGTTCCTGGCACCCGCCCTGCTGGGCTTCGCGGTGCTGCTGCCCGTGCTGCCCTTCACCGGGCGGTATGAGCTGGATATCGGCATCCTGGTGCTGACCTATGTCATGCTCGGCTGGGGACTGAATATCGTGGTCGGGCTCGCCGGGCTGCTCGACCTCGGCTACGTCGCCTTCTATGCGATCGGGGCCTATTCCTACGCGCTGCTGGCGCAGACTTTTGGTTGGTCGTTCTGGGTCTGCCTGCCGCTGGCGGGCATCCTGGCCGCGTTCTGGGGGGTATTGCTGGGCTTTCCCGTGCTGCGCCTGCGCGGTGATTACCTGGCCATCGTCACGCTCGGCTTCGGCGAGATCATCCGCATCATTCTGCTGAACTGGGCGACCGTGACGGGCGGGCCGAACGGCATCGGCGGCATTCCACGCCCGTCGTTCTTCGGCCTGCCATTCTCCTCCGATGGCGGCCCCGGCAGTTTCGCCGCCACCTTCGGGCTGGAGCCCTCGCCGATCCATCGGGTGATCTTCCTCTACTATCTGATCCTCGGCCTGGCCCTGCTGACCAACTGGGTGACGATCCGGCTGCGACGGCAACCGCTCGGCCGCGCCTGGGAAGCGCTGCGCGAAGATGAGATCGCGGCCCGTGCGCTCGGCATCAATGTCACCACCACCAAACTCACGGCCTTCGCTTTGGGTGCGCTGTTCGGCGGGTTCGCCGGGGCGTTCTTCGCGACGCGGCAGGGCTTCATCAGCCCGGAATCCTTCACCTTCGGCGAATCGGCGATCATCCTCGCGATTGTCGTGCTGGGCGGCCTCGGCAGCCAGTTGGGGGTCGCCATCGCGGCGCTGGTGATGATCGGCGGCTTTGAACTTTTCCGCGACCTGGACGAATGGCGGATGCTTTTTTTTGGCGGCGCCATGGTCGTGATCATGATCCTGAAACCGCGTGGTCTCGTTGGGGATCGCGCGCCAACGGTGACGCTGGGGGGTCGCAAGACGGCGATCGAAAGCAGCATGGTCGGCCAGGGATGAGCGCGCTGGTCGTCAGCAACGTGACCATGCGCTTCGGCGGATTGGTCGCGGTGGATCGGGTGTCCTTCGCCGCCGAACCCGGCCGGATCACCGCGGTCATCGGCCCCAATGGCGCCGGCAAGACCACGCTGTTCAACGTCATCACCGGATTCTATCGTGGATCAGCCGGTACGATCATGCTGGGCGACACCGCCCTGCACCGCCTGCCGGGGCATCGCATCGCCTTGGCGGGGGTGGCGCGGACCTTCCAGAATATCCGGCTGTTCGGTGGCATGACCTGCCTGGAGAACCTGCTGGTCGCGCAGCATCGCGCGCTGATGGCGGCCAGCGGCTTTGGCATCGGCGCCGTGCTCGGCCTGTCGCGGTATCCGGCCGCCGAACGCCGCGCGATCGAACGCGCCCGCGCCTGGCTGGTCGCGACGGACCTGCTGGACCGCGCGGATGACGCGGCCGGTGCCCTGCCCTATGGCGCGCAACGGCGGCTCGAAATCGCACGCGCCATGTGCACCACGCCGCGCTTGCTGTGCCTGGACGAACCGGCCGCCGGGCTGAACCCGCGCGAATCGACGGCTCTTTCGGCGCTGATCGTGGCCATCCGCGACGGCACCGCGGCCGAGGCGCCGCCCTGTTCCGTGCTTCTGATCGAACATGACATGGGCGTGGTCATGGGCATCAGCGACCACGTCGTCGTGCTCGACCATGGCGCACGGATCGCCATGGGCCCACCCGCCGCCATCCGCGCCGACCCCGCGGTGATCGCGGCCTACCTCGGCGAGGATGAGCCGGCGTGACCCTCCTCGCGCTCGAAGTCATCTCCGCCAACTACGGCCCGGTCGAGGCCTTGCGCGACGTCTCGATCACCGTCGCGGCCGGTGAGATCGTGACCCTGGTCGGCGCCAATGGCGCCGGAAAATCCACCCTGCTGATGACCATCTGCGGCGATCCACGCGCGCGGTCGGGTCGCATCCTGTTCGATGGCCAGGATATCACCGCGCTGCCGACGCACGCGATCATGCGCCGCGGCCTGGCGCAATCGCCCGAAGGTCGCCGGGTGTTTTCCCGCATGTCGGTCGCGGAGAACCTGTTGATGGGGGCGGAGGTCACGGGCATCGATCCGGCCCCGGGCTTCGCCCGCGCGCATGACCTTTTCCCCCTGCTTGCCGAGCGCGCGGACCAGCGCGCCGGCACGCTGTCTGGCGGCGAACAACAGATGCTGGCGATCGCCCGCGCACTGATGTCGCGGCCGCGGTTGCTGCTGCTGGACGAACCCTCGCTGGGCCTCGCCCCGCTGATCGTGCGCCAGATTTTCTCGGCGATCCGGCGATTGAACCAGGAAGAGGGCCTGACGGTCCTGCTGGTCGAGCAGAACGCCTTCCAGGCGCTGCGCCTGGCCCATCGCGGCTATGTGCTGGCGAACGGGCGGATCACGATGCAGGGCACCGGCGCCGAATTGCTGGCGCGGCCGGAGGTGCGGGACGCCTATCTGGGCGGCTGACGCGGCCTACCAGCCGCGCGCAACATCCCGCCGCCGCACCAGGGCGATCAGCGGCAGGGCCAGCGCCACCATCAGCGCCTTGCCGACAATCTGCCCCGACAGATACTCCAGGCTGCCGAAGGCGACGGACAGGAAGATCAGGCTGTCCACCACCAGACCCACCGCGCTGCTGGCGATGACGGCCAGCAACAACCCGCGCTTTTGCAACGGGGTGAAGACCGCCATGTCGGCGGCCTCGCTGAACAGAAACGCCAAAGCCGAGGCCAGCACCAACGCCGGCGGGGCCAGGGTCGCCGACAAGGCGGCACCGACCAGCACCGCCCCCGCGCCCGCCCAGACGCCAAGCCGGCGCTGCACCATGTCGCGCAACACCAGGGCAAGGCCGACCATCAGCACGCCGGATGGCGCCATCAGCCCTGGCGCGACCGGGATCAGGCACGGCCCCTGCGGCACGCAGACGGTGCCCGCATGGCCGATCAGCCAATTGGCGGCCGGGATGGTCAAGGCGAAGGCCGCGAGCAAGAACAGGCCCTCGGTGCGTTTGGTCATCATGCGGGGGGCAATGCCACAAAAGCCTCCCACCCACGAGCCCGCAGGTCGCAGGCCGGGCATGCGCCGCAGCCAAAGCCCCAGGCGTGCCGGTGGCGGCGGTCGCCGAGGTAGCAGGAATGGCTTTCGGCATTGATCAGCGCGACCAGCGCGGGGCCGCCCAAAGCCTTGGCCAGCCGCCAGGTCGCCGCCTTGTCGCGCCACATCAGCGGCGTGTGGATGACGAAGCGCGCGTTCATCCCAAGGTTCAGCGCGACCTGCACCGCCTTGATCGTATCGTCGCGGCAATCGGGGTAGCCGGAATAATCGGTCTCACATACGCCCGTCACCAGATGGCGGATGCCGCGCCGGGCGGCCAGCGCCGCGGCCAGGGTCAGGAACAGGATGTTGCGGCCGGGGACAAAAGTATTCGGCAGGCCGTCGTCCCGCAGCGCCATGGCGGCGGGTTCGGTCAAGGCGGAGCCACCGATCGCGGCCAGGGTCGGCACCGCCAGCGTGTGGTCCGGGCCGAGTTTTGCCGATGCCATGCCCGCCCGCAGCGCGTCGCGGCAGGCGAGTTCGACCAGGTGCCGCTGGCCGTAGTCGAAGCCGAGCGTTTCCACATGGTCGAACCGCGCCAGCGCCCAGGCAAGGCAGGTGGCGGAATCCTGGCCGCCGCTGAACAACACGAGCGCTGCGGTCATCGAAGCCTGTCCACTGCCCAACGCGCTGCCTCAGCGACCACCGCATCCCCATCCTCGCACAGGGATTGCGCCACGGGCAGCAGCGCGGGTGTCGCGCTATTGCCGATGGCGATGCACAGATTGCGGATGAAGCGGTCGCGGCCGATGCGCTTGATCGGGCTGCCACTGAACAGGGCGCGAAACCCGGCATCATCCAGCCCGGCGAAATCGGCCAGCAGCGGCGCGGTCAGCGCGGCGCGGGGGGCAAAGGCCGGTTCGTCGTGGGCCGAGGCAAACTTGTTCCAGGGGCAGACCGCGAGGCAATCGTCGCAGCCATAGATGCGATTGCCCATCGCGACCCGGAACTCCTCCGGAATCGGGCCGCGATGTTCGATGGTCAGATAGGAAATGCAGCGCCGCGCATCCAATTGGTATGGTGCGGGAAAGGCCTTGGTCGGGCACACATCGAGGCAGCGCGCACAGGAACCGCAGTGATCGGCCTCCGCGTCGTCAGGGGCCAGGTCCAGGGTACAAAATATCTCACCCAGGAACAGCCACGACCCGTGTTCGCGGCTGACCAGGTTGGTGTGTTTGCCCTGCCAGCCGATCCCGGCGGCCTGCGCCAGCGGCTTTTCGGCGACGGGGGCCGTATCCACAAAAACCTTTACCCCCACGCCGGGAAACTGCCCGACCTTCCATCGCGCCAGCGCCTTCAGCCGCGACTTGACCACATCTTGGTTGTCGCGGTTCTGGGAATAGACGCTG
>JBBRWI010000020.1:0-30420 GCA_038249305.1 Acetobacterales bacterium | reverse complement strand
TGGATGCCCGGACCGCCGAGACGGTGGTCCGGCTGATCGAGGCCGAGGAAGGTGTCCAGAACCGGTTCACCGGCGGGCTTGGCGTGGCCGGCACGGCGGTGGCCCTGGCGATGTCGCTGTTCCACCTCTGGGCCGCGTGGGACATTGTGCCGACGACGATACTGCGCTTCGTGCACGTCACCTTCGCGCTGGTGCTGGCCTTCTTCCTGTTCCCGGTGGCGCGGCGGTATCGCGACCGCTTCATGGCCTGGGATGCGGTGCTGATCGCGGCCAGCCTCTATGTGCTGTGGTACCTCGTGACCGGCGGGGACGACCTGCTCGACCGCTACGTATTTCCCGAGCCGATGGACATCGTCGTCGGCTGGCTGCTGATCGGGCTCGTGCTTGAGGCGACGCGGCGCACCACCGGCTGGATCATGCCCTTCGTCGCGGCGTGCTTCATGCTCTATGCGTTTTTCGGCGACTTTCTGCCGGCACCCTGGACGCATCGCGGCTATGATGCGGAACGCCTCATCCCGCATCTGACGACGACGCTGGAGGGCGTCTTCGGCACCGCGGTCGATGTGTCGGCGACCCTGATCATCCTGTTCACCATCTATGGCGCGATCCTGTCCGCCACGGGGGCCGGAAAGTTCTTCGTCGATTTTTCCTTCGCGGCCACGGGCGGCAAGGCGGCCAGCGCCGGACGAACGGTCGTGCTGTCGTCCTTCCTGTTGGGGGGACCGTCGGGGTCGGGGGTTGCGACCACCGTGACCATCGGCACCGTCGCCTGGCCGATGATGAAGCGCGTCGGCTACCGCCCCGATGATGCGGGCGGTTTGCTGGCGGCCGGTGGTCTCGGCGCCATCATCTCGCCCCCGGTATTGGGGGCTGCGGCCTTCCTGATCGCCGAATACCTCAAGATCGGCTACCTCGACGTGCTGAAGATGGCGGCGATCCCGACCGTCCTCTACTACGCCAGCCTGCTGTTCATGGTGGAACTGGACCAGCGGCGGATGAACGTCGCGGGCTTGGGCCATGTGTCGGTGCCGGTGACGCCGCTGCGCGAATTATTCGCTCGCGGCTGGTTCCACTTCTCCTCGCTGATCGCGATCATCCTGTTCATGGCGCTCGGCTATTCGTCTACAACGTCGGTGCTCTACGCGATGGGCGTCGCGATCGCGCTGTCCTTCCTGTCGAAGGAAGGCGCACTCTGGCCGCGCCGCCTGATGGCGGCGCTGGCCAATGGCGCGGTCCAGGCCGTCGGCATTGCCGCGACCTGCGCCGCGGCGGGCATCATCGTCGGCTGCATCACGCTGACCGGATTGGGGCTGAAATTCTCCGACATCGCGATCCAGGCGGCGGGCGGGTCGCTGCTTGTCACGGCGCTGTTCACGGCAATGATCGTATGGATCGTGGGATTGGCGGTGCCGGTCACCGCCTCCTACATCATCTGTGCGGTCGTGGCCGCGCCGGCGCTGATCAAGCTGGGCGTGCCGGATTATGCCGCGCACATGTTCGTCTTCTACTACGCCGTGCTGTCCGAGGTTTCGCCGCCGACCGCGCTATCGCCCTTCGCCGCGGCCGCGATCACCGGGGCGGGGCCGTACCGCACCACCTTGATGGCGTGGAAATACACGCTGCCGGCTTTTGTGCTGCCCTTTGTCTTTGTCACCGATCCGCAGGGCGTGGCGCTGCTGTTGTCCTTCCTGCCGGGCATGGGCTGGGGCGATGTCGCCTGGCAGGTGTTGCTGGCGGCCACCGGGCTGGCGGCCCTGGCCGCTGCCTGCCAGGGCATGGCCTGGCGCATCCTGTCGGGCTGGGAACGCGGCGGCTTCACCCTGGCGGGACTGCTGCTGGTGTTTCCGGCACTGCTGGAAAACGTCTTTTACGGCGTGCTGCCTGCACCGCACTGGGTCGGCTTCGCGCTGCTGGCCGGCCTGGTCGCGCTGAACCTGCGGAAGCGCGCGGCTTGACGCCGCGCGATCCGGATTTCGCCGGCAAGGTACGCGACAGTTTCGCGCGCCAGCCGCTGATGGCGCATCTGGGCGCCCGAATGACGCTGGTGGAAGCCGGGCACGTCGTCATCGAACTGCCCTGCGCGCCGCATGTGACGCAGCAGCACGGGCATGTGCACGGCGGCGCCGTCGGGGCCATCGCCGATGCGGCGGGCGGCTATGCCGGCTTCACCCTGTTCCCGCCCGGCACGACCGTGCTGACGGTGGAGTACAAGGTCAATTTCCTGGCGCCGTCGCGCGGCGAGGCGCTGCGCGCGATCGGCCGCGTGCTGCGCCACGGCCGCACGCTGACCGTCGCCGAGGTGCGGGTGATGGCCCTGCGCGACGGGACCGAACATCTCTGCGCCACCGCGTCGCAGACGCTGATCTGCGTCGCCGGGACCGACTAGAGCACGATCGATCCAAGTGGATCGATCTCGTGCTCTAGAAGCCGTTGAATCTAGAGCAAGAAATCGGATCAGATGATTCCATCTGATCCGATATTGCTCTAACGCCGCCGCCGCGCGTCACCGAAAGCGGGAAGTGTCGCGTGCGGCGGGGCCGCGTGGCGGTCCAGCACCGCCGCGATCTCCGCCACCGCATCGGCCGACAAACCGCCGAGCGACCGGGCCAGTCGGTTGGCCAGCGCGGTCTTGGCCGGGTCCAGCCCACCGGTATCCAGCGTCACACGAGGTCGGCTTTCGCGGGCCAATCGCGCGATCTCCTCCGCATCGTCCCAGATCAGGCCGAAAACCTCATTGACCTGATGGATCAGCCCCGGGGTCGGGGTGCCACGCCGGCCGTGTTCCAGGGCGGAGAGGTAGGCCGCCGAAATCTGCAGCGCCTCGGCCAGGTCCTTCTGCCGCATCCCGCGTGCCAGGCGCAGCGCGCGCAGCCTTTCGCCGAACGGCGTCACGACCGCCGCCGCCGCAACAGCACATGCACCGAGCCGGAATTGGCGGCGTGGGGATGGGCAAGCGCCAGCACCAGCGGCCGCAGGTCGGCGGCGTTCAGCCAGAACGGCAATTCGCGCTTCAGCACCCCGCCATGCGGCACCGGCCCCTTGCCGGTGACGATGCAGACGCAGCGCAGCCCATCCGACTGTGCCGCCGCCAGGAAGGCCCGCACCGCGCCATGCGCCTGTTGCGCCGTGCGGCCGTGCAGGTCGAGCGTGCGTTCGGGCCGGGTGCGGCCGCGGCGCAGGTCCTTCCAGCGGCGGGTGTCGATGCCGGGCGGCGGGGCGCCGACCGCGATGTCCCAGGCTGGCGGCCGCGGTGGGGCGAGAGCCGTCGCCGCCGGGGCGGCTGCGATGACGGCGGGCGCGGGCGGTGCGGCAGGCGCCGGCAATGCCTTGCCGGGCATCGGCGCAACGCCCGCCCGCTCGGCCCAGGCACCCCAGAGTGCCACCTCCTGCGGCGAGACGTTGCGGGGGCGGGGTGGCATGGTCCGCAAATAAGGCACCGGGCCGCGTGGCGCTACCCGCGCAATGGCCCCAGCACACCGTCTCGGAGCGCCTGCGTCAGGACGGCAGCGACATCATCGGCGGCACGTTTGCACAGGTGGCCGCGGACCTGGCGAAACGGTCGCGGGGGTTGCAAGTTTGGTGGCGTCGCAATGATGCCCTACCGGTTGTTCTTGCCTGCCATTTCCGGGCGTTGTGATTGCCCGCGCGTCATCGCGCTACGGGGTCATCCTCGATCAGCAGTACGTGCAGCCTGCGCGGGCCGTGCGCACCCAGTTCCAGCGTCTGCTCGATATCCGCACTACGGCTGGGGCCGGTGACCAGCATCAGGTTGCGCGGCATGAAGCCGCCGGTTTCGGCATCCTGCCGTTCGGCGCGCAGCAGGTCCCAGGCTTCCTCATAGGCGCCGACCACGCGGCTGGTTCGCAGCACGACGATTTCCGACTCCGGCAGCAGGTTCAGCGTCGTCGGGCGGGTGGGGTCGGAGGGGAACAGGATGGTGCCGGTTTCGGCCACTGCGGCCCAGCCGTGCTGGACCGATACGGTGTCGCTGCCGATCGCCGGCCGTGCCTCGAAAGCCAACATGGGTCGGTCGGACCAGGGCAGGGCAATCAGGTCGGGGTGCGGCGCCATGACGAATGCGGGCGGTAGATTCTGCGCGGCGAGCCAGTCGGCGACAGCAACCGGCACGGCGGCGGCATCGGGCAGGCGCAGGACAGTGCCGTATTCCTTCTCCACATTGCGAACGAACAGCGCGATCTGGTCCGGGCGCGGCACCCGCGACCGGGCGGGGATCAGATGGCGCGGATGGGTCGCGAGCCGCCCGACGAGCATAGCCGCCTGGTCGGCCGGCAGCGGTCCGCGCCGCAGACCGCGACGGATGGCGCCAAGGATGGCCTCGCGGCTCACCGTCGTCGCCGTTGCTGCGCGGCGTAGCGGTCCATGAAGGTGCCACCCTCCGGCACCGGCAGGTCGCGCCCCTCGGTCCAACCACCCGCCAGCGGCAGGCTGCGGAAGGCGCCCTTTTGCCGACCGAGCAGGGTCAGCACCCCGATCATCGCCCGCGTCGCCAACCGATAGGCGCCGGGCCTGCGCACGAACCAGCCCCAGACGCCCAGGCCCGTACGCACCGCGGCGGGCGACAGGTGGCGCTCGAACTCGCGCTCGCGCCAATGCCGCATCAGCTTGGGCAGCGGGATTTTCACCGGGCAAACGCTCTCGCACTTGCCGCAAAAGGTGCTGGCATTGGGCAGGTGCCCCGCCTTGTCCACGCCGATCAGGGTGGGGGTCAGGACACTACCCATCGGCCCCGGATAGACCCAGCCATAGGCGTGGCCGCCGGTCGCGCCATAGACCGGGCAATGGTTCATGCAGGCGGCGCAGCGGATGCAGCGCAGCATCTCCTGGAAGTCCGTGCCCATCATGTTGGACCGGCCATTGTCGATCAGCACGACGTGGTATTCCTGCGGCCCATCCAAGTCGGCCGTCCGGCGGGCGCCGGTGGAAAACGTCGTATAGACGGAAAAATCCTGGCCCGTTGCCGAGCGTGCGAGCAACCGCAGCAGGCTGGTCGCATCCTCCAGCGTCGGCACCACCTTCTCGATGCTGGCCAGCGCGATGTGAACGCGCGGCAGGGTCTGCGTCAGGTCGCCATTGCCTTCGTTGGTGACGATGACACTGCTGCCGGTCTCGGCGATGAGAAAATTCGCGCCGGTGATGCCAACGTCGGCAGCCAGGAATTTCGCGCGCAGGAGGGTGCGGGCCTCGGCCAGGATATCACGGCGATCGGAAAATACCCGGTCGGCCGGCAGGTCGGTATGGACCTCCCTGAAGGTCTTTTCCCAATCCTCCCGGTTCAGGTGGAAGGCTGGGGCGATGATGTGCGACGGGCCTTCGTCACGGATTTGCAGGATGTATTCGCCCAAGTCGGTTTCGACCGGGACGATGCCGTGTTTCGACAGGTGATCGTTGATCCCCAATTCTTCGGAGATCATCGACTTGCCCTTGGTCACGGTGCGGGCGCCGGCCTGGCGACAGATCTCGAGCACCGTGGCACGCGCGTCATCGGCCGTGCTGCACCAATGGACCGTACCGCCGCTGCGCTCGACCTGGGCCGCGTAAGCCTCAAGATACCAGTCCAGGTTGGCCAGCGTATGGTTCTTGATGTCCCGGCCGATGTCGCGAAGCTGCTCGAACTCCGGCAGGTTCGCCACGGCCCGGGCACGGCTGCCGGTGAACATCGGGCGCGCGTGTTTCAGCGCCTTTTGCAGGCTGGCGTCGTTCAGCGCGTCATGGGCGTTCTGTTTGAAGGCGGGGGATGTGATGTGCATGGTGCGTTGATGATAGCGCCCACCGCGCCCACCGCTAGACCTGTATTTCCACCATCACCGGCACATGGTCCGACGCCTGTGTCCAACCGCGCGCGTCCTTCAGCACCTGATGCGCCACCAGGCGATCGGCATAATCCTCGCTGACCCAGATGTGGTCCAGGCGGCGGCCGCGATCGGCGGCTTCCCAGTCTTTGGCCCGATAGGACCACCACGAATACAGTTTTTCCGTATCGGGCACGAAGCGCCGCGGCGCATCCACCCAGGCGCCGGCGCGCTGCCAGAGGCCCATCGCCGCGACCTCGACCGGGGTGTGGGAGACGACTTTCAGCAGCGCCTTGTGGCTCCAGACATCGTGTTCCAGTGGCGCAATGTTCAGGTCGCCGACCAGCACCGACCGCCGGGCCGGGCCGCGCGCCGCCTGCCAGGCCGTGACTTCCGCCAGGAAATCCAGCTTGTGGCCGAACTTCGGGTTGATCGTCCGGTCGGGTTCATCGCCGCCGGCGGGCACATAGAAGTTATGGACCTCGACCGGCCCCGAGGCCGTGGCGACATCGACGCCCAGGTGCCGACAATCGCCCTTCTCGCACCAGTTGGGTTCGCCGTCCCGCAGCGTGATCGGCAGGCGCGAGAGGATGGCGACGCCGTTGTAGCCCTTCATGCCGCGGATGATGCGATGGGTGAATCCCAGCGCGTCGGCCGCGTCATGCGGGAAGAATTCATCGAGCGTCTTGGTCTCCTGCAGGCACAGTATGTCGGGCGAAAGCCGCGCCACGACCTCCGCCAGCAGGGGGGCGCGTAGCCGCACGGAATTGATGTTCCATGTGGCGATGCGCAGCGACATCAGACGATCTTGGTCGTGACCGTGCCGACACCCTCGACCATGCCTTCCAGCAGGTCGCCACGGACCACGGCGGCGACACCTTCGGGCGTGCCGGTCATGATCAGGTCGCCCGGGGCCAATTCGACCAGTTCCGACAGGTTCGCGATGACTTCCGGCACCGACCAGATCAGCTTGGACAGGTCGCTAGTCTGGCGGACCTGGCCGTTGACCTTGAGTTCGATCTTGCCGTGGGCGGGGTCGAAGCTGCCCGCCGGGATCAGGTCGCCCATCGGTGCCGAATGATCAAAACCCTTGCCCATGTCCCAGGGGCGGCCAAGCTTCTTGGCTTCGCCCTGAACGTCGCGGCGCGTCATGTCGAGCCCGACGCAATAGCCCCAGACGTGCTTCAGCGCGTCGGCCACGGCGATGTTCTTGCCGCCGGTGCCGATGGCGACGACCAGTTCCATCTCGTGGTGCAGGTCCTTGGTCACGGTCGGATAGGGCATGTCGGCCCCGCCGGTCAGCACGGAATCGGACGGCTTGCAGAAGTAGAACGGTGCCTCACGGTCGGGATCGTGGCCCATTTCGCGGGCATGTTCGGCATAGTTCCGACCAACGCAGAAAATGCGGCGAATGGGGAAGGCGCCGCCGCCGGCGACGGGCACGCTGGCCTGCGGGGGCGCGGAAATCACATAACTGGCCATGGCGGCATTCCTTTTCCGTAGAGCGCCGGGACCATAGCCACTGATGTGCGTGGCGCAAGGCGCGCAAACGAAAGCGCCCGGCCAGGGGGGTGGCCGGGCGCCGCTTCCGTCCGGAAACGGGTCGGGCGAGCCGGTAGGGGAAACCGGAACTCGACCACCGGTGGTGGGGCCACCGATGAGATAAAGAATAGCGCCAGAGCAGGGCGAGCGCAAAGCGAATCGGTCCCCCGTGCGGGCCTGTATTCGCCTATTCCGCAGCCACTGCGAGAGGCCCTGCGGACCGCCGCCCGGCAAAGGCGGCGCAGGCCGCGCCGAACGCATGGAAGATGCGCAACGAATGGGCATCTCGGTCCCAATCGTATTCAGGATGCCATTGCACACCCAGGGCGAAGCCCGGCGCATCGGCCACCCGCACGCCCTCGATCGTGCCATCGGGCGCCCAGGCTTCGGCGATCAAGCGCGAGGCCAGGCGCGCGACGCCCTGGTTGTGCAGGCTGTTCACCGGCAGGGCGGCGGGGGCCTCGGACCAGATCCGGTCCAGCACGCCGCCTTGGGCGACACGGACAGCATGCGCCTTGCCGGTCCGGACCAGCGGGATCGGCTGGTCGGAGGGCGTCGAATGGTCCAGCCGGCCGGGCAGGTCCTGGATGCGCTGATCCAGGCTGCCGCCGAGCGCCACATTCAATTCCTGCATGCCCCGGCAGATCGCGAGCAATGGCACGCCGGCCGTTATCACCGCACGTATCAGCGGCAGGGTGGTGGAATCGCGGTGGTTGTCCTCGGGCGTACCTTCAGCATGGGCCGGGCCGTCGTAGTGGTGCGGGCCGACGTTGGTCCGGCTGCCGGTCAGCATCAGCCCGTCCAGCCTGGGCAGGATTTCATCGACGAAGGCCTCGCCACCGGCCGGCAGCAGCACCGGCACGCCGGACACCGGCCCCATGACGACCGTGACATAATGGTCGGACGCCGCGTGATTGGGCGTGGCGAACAGCCCGAAGGCCTTGACGCAACAGGAAATGCCAATCAGCGGCCGCATGCCAATGTCCCGTGTCGAACCCTGTCCGCGGGCGTGACGCCATGCCGCGCCCGGACAAGCCCAGCAAACGCTGCGCCAAGGATAGTTTCCCGTTCCCTGATGGCCATATCAAGGCGACAAAGACGTGACAGTTCCCCCGCCCCTGGCTGCACGGCTGCCCGCCCAGCGCATGGCTGGCGGGCGAAGGATCAGCGGATGGCGTTTTCCCGTTCCAGGAACCGCGGGTCGTTCATCTCGAACAAGGCCGGATCGAAACGCACCCCCGTGCGGATCTGCGTCAGGGTGACCCGGGTTTCGCGCGCCTGGGCATCGACCACCAGCCATTGGCGCAATTCCATCGGGTCGGTGGCGAAGACGAGGGTGATGCGCCCTTCCGCCGGGCTGCCGGTGCGCTGCACGGTCACGCGGGAGAACCCGCCCGCCTCCTCGATGCCTGACACGGTGACATCGCCGGACAGCCGTATAGGGTTGCGCAGCAACACCGACAGCGGGGTGGAGCCGATCGGCACGATGGTCGGCTGCTTCAACTCCCGGTCCAGCAGCATCATCTGCCCGTTCGCCGCGACCAGCAGCGTCGGTTCCGGCGCGTCATAGTCAAAGCGCATTCGCCCGGGGCGCCAGATCATCGCCGTGCCCAGGGCCGCACCGCCATTCTGCGCGATTTGCAGGAAGCGCGCCTCGAACGTCGTCATGGCGTTGAGGTAGGTTTCCACGCGCGCGACGACGCCGGCCTGTGCATGCGCAAGCTTTGGCGCGCCGCAGATCGCGGCAACCAGCGCGCGCCGCGCCAGGGCAGGCGTCATCGGCAGGGCGGCCTACTTGGCTGGCGGGCGCGGGGCGCCACCCAAAGCGCCACCCAGTGCGCCGAGATTGCCCATGTCCATGACTTGATAGCCCGCGGGCGCACGGAACAGCGCCGCATCCTGCGCGCCGTAGCGAACCTCGGTCGCCTCGATCGTTTCCTGATTGCGGCCGGACTGACCGGTGCCGCGCAGCATCACCCCATCGGCGGTGACACAGGCGCTGCCCTGCGCATTCGGCCCGGCCATGCGCCAGATGGTGCAGCTCAGCCCGGCGATGGTCGCCGTGCCTTCGCGCGTGAACCGGGTATTGGCGCTGGGCGCCATGGGGTTGAACGGCAGGCTGGCCGGATCGAAGGCCATACGCATCGCGATCCGCTGCCCCTCCATCATCATCAGCGCCGATTGGCCGCGGGTATCGACGATCATCGCCGCTCCCTGGCCCGGCATGTCCATCCGCATGCGGCCCTCGGCAGCCTGCCAAGCCATCCGCATGATTTCGCCGGTCGGAATGCGGTAGGTGATCGCGACATCGCGGGTCGGCTGCATGGCGGCCGGGCGATCCTGCGCCCAGGCGGGGGTGACGGCGATCAGCAAAAGGGCGAAAATGGCGGCACGCATGGCGAAGTCCTCCGGTGGGTGGTCGAAGCCTTGGCGGGTGGGTCAGGCCCGGTCAAGCAGTCCGGCTGTCACGTTCACAGGATGAAACGCGACAGGTCGGCGCTGTTGGCCAACGGCGCCACTTTTTCCTTCACAAGCGCCGCATCGACCCGTACGGAATCGCCCCGGCGGTCCGACGCGGTGAAGGAAATCTCCTCCAGCAGCCGTTCCAGCACCGTGGCCAGCCGCCGCGCGCCGATGTTCTCCACCCGCGCGTTGATATCGGCGGCAAGGTCGGCCACCGCCTCGATCGCGTCATCGGCGAAGTCGAGCGTGACCCCCTCGGTGCCCAGCAGCGCCACATATTGCTTGATCAGGCTGCTTTCGGGTTCGGTCAGGATGCGGCGCAAATCATCGCGCGTCAGCGCCGCCAGTTCCACCCGGATCGGCAACCGCCCCTGCAGTTCCGGCAACAGGTCCGACGGCTTGGCCAAATGGAAGGCGCCCGAGGCGATGAACAGGATATGGTCCGTCTTCACCGGCCCGTATTTGGTGGAAACGGTGGTGCCCTCGATCAGCGGCAGCAGGTCGCGCTGCACGCCTTCGCGCGACACGTCGCCGCCACGGAAGCCGCCCTCGCTGGTTCGCGCGCAGACCTTGTCGATCTCATCCAGGAAGACGATGCCGTTGTTCTCTGCATTGGCGACGGCATCGCGGGTCAGGCGGTCCTGGTCGAGCAGGCGGTCGGCCTCGTCGCGGGTCAGGGCGATGCGTGCCTCGGCCACCGTCACCTTCCGCTTCTTGGACCGGTTGCCGAACATCTTGCCCAGCATCTCCTGCATGCCGGCCATCTGCTGCGGCGGCATACCCGGCATGTCCATCATGCCGAGCGGCGTGCCCTGCGGGTCGGCCAGTTCGACCTCGACCTCGCGCGCCTCGATGCTGCCCTCGCGCAGCATCTTGCGGAACTTCTGGCGCGTGTCGCCGGCAGCGTGTTCGCCCACCAGGGCGGTCAGCAGCCGTTCTTCGGCGGCGAGTTCGGCCTTGGCCTCCACGTCCCGCCGCGCCGTCTCGCGCATCTGGTTCAGCGAGATCTCCACGAGGTCCCGCACGATGCTGTCCACGTCGCGGCCGACGTAGCCGACTTCGGTGAACTTGGTCGCTTCGACCTTAAGGAAAGGGGCATTGGCCAGCCGCGCCAGCCTGCGGGCAATTTCGGTCTTGCCGCAGCCGGTCGGGCCGATCATCAGGATGTTCTTGGGCACCACCTCCTCACGCAGGCCGGTCGCCAGTTGCTGGCGGCGCCAGCGATTGCGCAGCGCGATGGCGACCGCGCGCTTGGCGTCGCCCTGGCCGATGATGTAGCGGTCCAGCTCCGACACGATCTCGCGGGGGGACAGGTTCACGGTCTCGCTCACAGGCTTTCCGCCTCCAGCGTTTCCATGACGAAACGCCCATTGGTATAGACACAGATATCGGCGGCGATCCTCATCGCCCGTTCGGCGATCTGGGTGGCATCCAGCCCTTCGACCGGCAGCAGCGCGCGCGCCGCGGCCAGGGCAAAATTGCCGCCCGAGCCGATGCCGATCACCGCATCCTCGGGTTCCAGCACATCGCCCTGGCCGGTGATCAGCAGGCTGCGCTTGTTGTCCGCGACGGCCAGCAACGCCTCCAGCCGGCGCAGGTAGCGATCGGTGCGCCAGTCCTTGGCCAGTTCCACTGCGGCCCGTTCCAACTGGTCGGGGAAGCGTTCGAGCTTCGCCTCCAGCCGTTCCAGCAGGGTGAAGGCATCGGCGGTGGCGCCGGCAAAGCCCGCCAGCACCCGGCCCTGAGCGATTCGGCGCACCTTGCGGGCGTTGTTCTTCACCACCGTCTGCCCGAGGCTGACTTGGCCATCGCCGGCCATGGTGACGCGCCCGTCCTTGCGGACGCAGAGAATGGTGGTGCCATGCCAGCCGAGCGGATCGGCGGCGGAGGGGGATGTGTTGTGCATGATGCCCGCCAAATGGGCGGGGTGGAGGCTTGTGGCAAGCAGGCCCCGCTTTCCGGTATGCAGGAATGACATGCTCCGCCTCATCGACCTCCGCCTGCCGCTGGACCACACCCCCGACGCCTTGGCCGCCGCCATCGCCGCCCGGCTGGGCGAAACCCCCTTGTCCTGGCGCATCGCCCGCCGGGGGTATGACGCCCGGGCGCGCGGCCGGGTGGTTCTGACCTACACCATCGATGCCGAGGTCACGGACGAGTCGGCCCATGCCGTGCCGCGCAGCCCCGACACCGCCTATCGCCCGGTCGCTACCGCCCCGGCGGACATGAAACACCGCCCCATCGTCATCGGCACCGGCCCTTGCGGCCTGTTCGCCGCCCTGATCCTGGCGGAATCGGGCTTCCGGCCGATCATCCTCGACCGCGGGCGCGCGGTGCGCGAACGCACCCAGGACACCTGGGGCCTGTGGCGCCGCGGCGTGCTGGACCCCGAGTCCAACGTGCAGTTCGGCGAGGGCGGCGCCGGCACCTTCTCGGACGGAAAGCTCTGGTCCCAGGTCAAGGACCCCCTGCACCACGGGCGCAAGGTGCTGACGGAATTCGTCCAGGCCGGGGCGCCGGACGAGATCCTGTACGTCTCAAAACCCCATATCGGCACGTTTCGGCTGGTGCAGGTGGTCGAGGCCATGCGCCGCAAGATCGAGGCGCTGGGCGGCGAATACCGCTTCTCCAGCCGGGTTGATGACATCGACATCGCGGACGGCGCGGTGCGCGGCGTGGTGATGCAGACCGGCGAACGCATCGCCGCCGACCACGTGGTGCTGGCCATCGGCCACAGCGCCCGCGACACCTTTGCCATGCTGCACGCGCGCACCGTGGCGATGGAAGCCAAGCCGCTGTCCATCGGCGTGCGGATCGAACACCCGCAATCCCTGATCGACCGCGCCCGTTTTGGTGCCGCTGCCGGCCACCCGATCCTGGGTGCGGCCGACTACCGCCTGGTCCACCACGCCAGCAACGGGCGGTCGGTCTATTCCTTCTGCATGTGCCCGGGCGGCACGGTGGTCGCGGCCGCCAGCGAACCGGGGCGCCTCGTGACCAATGGCATGAGCCAGTATTCCCGTAACGAACGCAACGCGAACGCCGGCATCGTGGTCGGCATCGACCCGGCGCGGGATTTCCCGGGCGGGCCGCTGGCTGGGATCGCGTTTCAGCGCCATTGGGAGGAAGCGGCCTTTGCGGCGGGCGGCGGCACCTGGGCGGCGCCGGCACAACGGGTCGAGGATTTTCTGGCCGGCCGCCCCTCCACCACCCTTGGCGATATCGTCCCCTCCTACCGCCCCGGGGTGACGCCGACCGACCTCGCGCTTTGCCTGCCGGACTTCGCGGTGGTGGCGATGCGCGAGGCGCTGCGGGCCTTCGATGCCGAAATCCCGGGCTTTGCCATGGGCGATGCGGTGCTGACCGGGGTGGAAACCCGCACCTCCTCTCCGCTGCGGATCACGCGCGGGGCGGATGGGCAGTCGATCAATACGAGGGGCCTTTTCCCGGCCGGTGAGGGTGCGGGCTACGCGGGCGGGATCATGTCGGCTGGGATGGACGGCATCCGCACGGCCGAGGCCGTGGCGCGGGTCATCACCGGACGGCCACCGGCGCCAGGGCGCGGGCGGGAGCAGGAGGCGACACTCATCTACGGGTGACGCGCCCTACAGAGGCAGCGTCTCCGCCTCCGGCACTGCGGGGGAAAAGGTCCGCACATCCGGCAGTGCCGCCGGGTCGGGCGGTGGTGGCGGGGCAGGCGGCGGCGTGGGTTCGTCGGTGTAATCGATCACCACCCGCGCCTGCGTCCCGGCGATGACCAGCACCCGCATGCCCACCCGCAGCGGCTCCACATCCCGCTGCGTCACCGCCACCAGGTCACCGTTACCCTTGCGGATGATATACTCGAAACCCGTGGTGTCGCCGCTGGCGCGTTCCACCGCCGTTCCGACCAGACCACCAAACACGGCACCCCCCAGGGCACCGACGGCGGCTCCGAGGCCCCCGCCCGGCGTCTGCGACCCCACCAGCCCCCCGGCCGCGGCGCCCGTGGCGCCCCCGGTGGTGCCATCGGCCGCAATCCGTACCGGCCGCACCCCGGCAATCACTCCCCTGTCGGCCGGGTTCGCCTGCTGCACCGCGCGGGTGGCGTAGGTGTCGGGATTGTAGGTCGGCGCGCAGGCGGCGAGCAGGACGACCAGCAGGGGGACGATACGGATCATGGCGCGACAGGGGCTACAGCCCCACCCGCCGCCTGTCACGCCGCACTTTGCCCAAACCCCCTTTGCGGGACTAAAACCACAGGCATGAGCCCTGCCCCCCCCGAGGCCCGCCGCGCTGCCATCGCCCGCACCACGTCGGAGACGGATATACGCGTCGCCCTCGACCTCGACGGCACCGGCCGGGCGGAGGTCGCGACCGGCATCGGCTTTCTGGACCACATGCTGACCGCGCTGGCCCGGCATGCCCTGATCGACCTGACCGTGGCCGCCACCGGCGACCTGCACATCGACTTCCACCACACGACCGAGGATGTCGGCATCGTCATCGGCCAGGCGATCCGCCAGGCGCTGGGCGACAAGCGCGGCATCCGCCGCTACGGCCAGGCGACCATCCCGATGGACGAGGCGCTGGTCGAGGCCGCGATCGACCTGTCGGGCCGCCCCTTCCTGGCTTTCGCCGCCAGCTTCACCCGCGACAAGGTGGGCGAGATGGACACCGAATTGTTCGAGGAGTTTTTCCGCGCCCTGGCCTTCAACGCCGGCGCCACGCTGCACATCACCCAGCGCGCCGGGACCAACGCCCACAACGTGGCCGAGGCCTGTTTCAAGGCGGTAGCGCGGGCGCTGCGCGCGGCGGTGGAACCCGATCCGCGTGCGGCCGGCGCCATCCCATCGACCAAGGGGGCGCTGGACGGCTGATGCGTATCTTCACCGCCCACGCGGGCCCGCATCGCGACCTGGACACGGTGTTGCTGGTGCAGGAACGGATGTCCTTCATCGCGATGCTGGTGCCGCTGCCCTGGCTGCTGTGGCATCGCTGCTGGATCGCCGCAGCAGTCTATGTGGCGGCGGCCCTGGCCATCGGGCTGCTGGCGCCGGTGACCGTTGCGGCCTGGCTGGTGCTGGCTGCGCATATCCTGATCGGGCTGTCGGCGCAGGACATCCGGCGCCAGCGCCTGGCGGCCACCGGGGCGCCCACCATCGCCGTGGTTGCCGGCCGGAACCGGGAAGACGCGCTGTTCCGCCTGCTGTCAGAACGCCCCGACCTCATCCCGGCCGGCCCGCGCTGATGCGCGTCGCGATCGTCGATCCGGGGTCGGGCAACCTCGCCTCGGTGCTGCGGGCGTTGGAGCATGTCGCGGCCGAGGCTGGGATCGCGGCCACCATTCGCGTCACCACCCATGCGCCGGACCTGGACATCGCCGACCGCATCGTGCTGCCGGGCCAGGGGGCTTTTGCTGCCTGCCGCCGTGGCCTGGAGGCCTTGCCAGGCATGGTCACGGCCATCGAACGCGCCGTGCGTTTCGACCGAAAGCCGTTCCTTGGCATCTGCGTCGGCATGCAGTTGCTGTGCGATCGCGGCCTGGAACACGGCGTGACCGAGGGCTTGGGCTGGCTGCCTGGCGAAATGGCGCCGATGGACCCGCGCGGCCCCGACGGCGGCCCCTTGCCGCTGCCGCAGATGGGCTGGAACGGGCTGGACTTCACGCCCGACGCGCATCCGCTGCTGGATGGGCTGAAGCCCGGCGCGCAGGCCTATTTCGTGCATTCCTACGCCTGGACCGGCGCCGACCCGGACGACGTGCTCGCCACCACCGATTACGGCGGCCCGATCGTCGCCATGGTCGGACGCGGCAACATCGTCGGCACGCAATTTCATGTCGAGAAATCGGGCCCCGTCGGCCTGCGCATCCTGACCAACTTCCTCGAATGGGCCCCATGACCGAAGCCCATCTGCGGCATTTGCTGATCGAGCGGCCCGAAGCGCTGTCCGACGCCGACCTCGACGACCTGGCCGAAGCCACCGATGCCGCCATCGCCGAGGGCGGCGGCTTCGGCTGGGTCACCCCCCAGGGCCGGATCGCCCTGGCGCGGCATTTCCGCGGCCTGCTGCTGGTGCCGGAGCGGGAACTGTTCGTGGCCCGCCTGGACGGCGCCTGCGTCGGCTCCGCCCTGCTGGTCCGCCCGCCCCGGCACAACGAGGCGCAGGCCTGGGCGGCCACGCTGAACCATGCCTTCATCGCGCCCTATGCGCGCGGCCATGGACTGGCACGATTGCTGGTGACGCGGGTGGAGGAACGCGCCGCCGCCCTGGGCCACCGGGTGCTGAACCTGGATGTGCGCGAAACCCAGGCCACCGCGATCACGCTGTTCGAACACCTGGGCTACCAGCGCTGGGGCACGCATCCGGCCTATGCGCGGGTGAACGGCCAGACCGTCGCCGGGCACCATTATTACAAACTGCTGGAACCGGGTCGCGGGCGGGCCACCGGCGCCCTGCTGCCGGGCGACAAGTGATGGGCTTCGACCTTTATCCCGCCATCGACCTCAAGGCCGGCCAGGTGGTGCGCCTGCAACGTGGCGACATGGCCCGCGCCACGATCTATGCCGATGACCCGGCCGCCCAGGCGGCGGCCTTCGCCGCGGCCGGCTTCCGCTGGCTGCATGTGGTGGACCTGGACGGCGCCTTTGCCGGCCGCCCGGCCAACACCGATGCCGTGCGCGCGATCCTTGCCGCGACCGACGCCCCCGTGCAGCTGGGTGGCGGGGTGCGCGACATGGCGACGCTGGAAGCCTGGCTTGAGGCTGGCGTCGCGCGGGTCATCATCGGCTCGGCGGCGGTGAAGGACCCGGCCTTTGTCCGGGCCGCCTGCGCCAGGCACCCCGGGCGCGTCGCGCTCGGCATCGATGCACGCGACGGGATGGTGGCGACCGAGGGCTGGGCCGAAACCTCCGACATGACGGCGCTCGACCTCGCCCGTGCTTTCGCCGACAGCGGTGCGGCGGCGATCATTTTCACCGACATCGCGCGGGATGGGATGCTGGGCGGCGTGAATGTCGCGGCGACGGCAGCGCTGGCGCGGGCGGTGCCGGTCCCGGTGATCGCCAGCGGCGGCGTCGCGGGGGCGGGGGATATCACCGATCTGCGCACGGCGGGCGCGGGCATCGCCGGCTGCATCATCGGGCGCGCGCTGTACGACGGGCGGGTGACGGCCGCCGAGGCGCTTTTGGCGGCTGCCTGACGCCGCGGCGCGGCGCGTCGGGATGGGGCGCGCTGGCGCGTTCCGTCGCCGCACCGACACACAATCGACACTTGACCGCAACGCGGATCGGACGCATCGCGCGATTTCACGTCGTCAACCAGTGCGATAACCGACATCCGAAAGCATTCATCCGTTGCTCGCCCTGCGTGTCATCCCGTGCCTGGACGTCAAGGATGGTCGCGTCGTCAAGGGCGTGAACTTCCTCGACCTGCGCGACGCCGGCGACCCGGTCGAGCAGGCGGCGGTCTATGATGCCGAGGGCGCGGACGAGATCACCTTTCTCGACATCGGTGCGACGCACGAGAACCGCGACACGATGCTGGACGTGATCGCGCGCACCGCGGCCGAGGTCTTCATCCCCATGACCGTCGGCGGCGGCGTGCGCAGCGTGGACGACGTTCGCCGGTTGCTGCTGGCTGGCGCCGACAAGGCCAGCATCAATTCCGCGGCCGTCGCCGACCCCACGCTCGTCACCCGCTGTGCCGAGGCGTTCGGCAGCCAGGCGATCGTGGTCGCGATCGACGCACGGCGGGTGGAGGATCATTGGGAAATCTTCACCCATGGTGGGCGGCGCGCCACCGGCATCGACGCGGTCGGCTGGGCGCGACGCATGGCCGACTGCGGCGCCGGGGAATTGCTGGTCACCAGCATGGACCGCGACGGCACGCGGCAGGGCTTCGACCTCGACCTGCTGCGCGCATTGCGGGCCGCAGTGCGGCTGCCGCTGGTGGCGAGCGGCGGCGTCGGCACGGCCGAACATTTTGTCGCCGGCGCCCTGGCCGGTGCGACGGGTTTGCTCGCCGCCAGCGTCTTCCACTACGCCGAGTTGCGGATCGCGGAGGCCAAGGCAGCCCTGGCCGCTGCCGGATTGCCGGTGCGTGACGCTTCGGCCTTCACCACCCCCGACCGATCGAAGGGTTGATATCGCAATGGGCAAGGCCGTGAAAACGACGAAGATCACGAAGATGAGAAAGGGCGTCGGCGCGCCCGTGACCCTGCCGATGCCTGCGTCGATCCCGGGCCACGCCATCGCCACCACCGCACCCAAGGCGGTGCGCCGCGCCGAGCGCGCCGCGTCGGTGCCGCTGCGTCTTGCGGTGAACGGCGCGTCGGGGGCGGATGCATCGGTGATGGACCGCTTGCAGAAGACCGTGCGGGCACGCCAGGCCACCGGCAATGTCGAGTCATCCCATTCCGCCCGGCTGCTTTCGCGCGGCACGGCCAAGGTTGCGCAGAAACTGGGCGAGGAGGCGGTTGAGTTGGTGATCGAGGCGATGCAGGGCAACCAACGCGCCACGGTGCTGGAAAGCGCCGACCTGCTGTATCATCTGGTGGTGCTGTGGGTGGACCAGGGCATCAAGGCCGAAGAAGTCTGGGCCGAACTCGCGCGCCGCGAAGGCATTTCGGGCATCGCCGAAAAGGCCGCAAGGCCGAAGGCGATCGTCCGGGCGGCCAAGACGACCAAGCTGCCCTGACCGGGTCAGGCAGCACCGCCGACTTGCGCCAGCGCCTCAAGCATCAACGACGCGACAAGGGCACTCGACGCCGGGTTTTGACCGGTGACCAGGGTGCCGTCGCGCACGGCCTGTGGGGCGCCGTCGGGGCCGGCCTTGAACAGCCCGCCCTCGGCCAGCATCCGTGTTTCCAGCAGGAAAGGCACGGTCTTCGCCAGCCCAGCCGCCGTTTCCTCGGAGTCGGTGAAGCCGCTGACCCTGCGCCCGGCGACGATCGGCTGGCCATCGGCCCGCAACACGCCAAGAAGCCCGGCCGGCCCGTGGCAGACCGCCCCGATCACCCGGCCACTGTCGCACATGCGGCCAAGCAGCCGGGACAAAGCCTCATTGCCCGGCAGGTCCCACATCGTGCCATGGCCGCCCGGCAGATAGACGGCGTCATAGGCCTCGGGATCGACGCTCGCGACCGCCAGGGTGCTGGAGAGCGCCGCCACCGCAACCGGATCGGCCATGAAGGCCGCGACATCGGGCGCGCTGGTTTCGAGGCTGGCCGGATCGGCTGGCGGCTGGCCACCCGCAATGCTGGCGAGGTCAACCGCATGACCGGCCTTGCCGAACATCATGTAGGGGATGGCCAGTTCCTCCCAATAGAACCCGGTGGCCCGGCCGGTATCGCCCAGCGTCGCGTGGCTGGTCAGCACGATGAGAATTCGGGACATGGCGCGGGTTCCTTGGCTTGCTCGCCGAACTCAACGCCACAGCGTCCCGCGCGTTTCACGCGGCCGGCAGCCGCACCACGAACCGCGCGCCGGACACCTTCCCCGACGCGTCGCGGCGGTTCTCAGCGCCGATCCGGCCGCCCAAGCCCTCGACGATCTGCCGGCTGATCGACAGGCCAAGCCCGGAATGCTGCCCGAACCGCTCGCCGCGTGGGCGTTCGGAATAGAATCGATCGAAGATGCTTTCCAGGTTGGCTTCGGGGATGCCGGGGCCTTCGTCTTCGACCAAGACCTCGACCCCGGCTCCCGTCTGCTTCGCGGACAGCCAGACGGTGCCGTTGGCCGGGCTGAAGCTGACCGCGTTGCCCAGCATGTTGCGCAGCACCTGCACCACCCGGCCCTCGACGCCGCGCACCACCAGCCCCTCCGCCGGGGCATCCAGCACCACCACCGGATCGTCCTCGGCCAGGGTGGCCGCGTGCAAGTCGGCCAGCGCGGCCAGGATCGGCGCCAGATCAACCGGTTCGACCGCGGTGCGCGACAGCTCCGCATCGACCCGCGACGAATCCGCGATGTCGTTGATCAGCCGGTCCATCCGCACCGCGTCCTCGGCGATGATGGCCAGCAGGCGCTGGCGCTGTTCCGGTTTTTCGATGCGGCGCAGCGTCTCGATGGCGCTGCGCACGCTGGTCAACGGGTTCTTCAGTTCATGCGCCACATCGGCAGCGAAGCGTTCGTTGCTGTCCACCCGGGCCCACAGCGCATTGGCCGCATCCTGCAGGTCGCGTGCCAGCACGCCGATCTCATCATCCCGTGCCAGCAGGGCGGGCGGCACGCTGCCCGTCCGGCCCTCACCGGCGCGCATCCGCCCGGCGGCGCGCGCCAGTTCCAGGATCGGTGTGGCCAGGGTGCGGGCCAGATAGACCGACAGCGCGACGGTCAGCACCAGCGAGATCAGGAACAGCAACAGGATCGAGACGCGGATCTCCATCAGCCGCTGGTCCACGTCCCGCGCCTCCCGCGTCAGCAGCACGATGCCTACGCCCTGGTTGGCGCGGCGGGCGGGTTCGGCGACGGAGATCAACAGCCGGCCCTCGGCGGTGCGGCGGACATAGGGGGCAACGCCGCCTTCCAGCGCGAGGCGCAGTTCCTCCCGCCGGTCGGGGCCGAGGTCGGGCTGCCAGTCGAAGGAGGGCGCATCCGGCGCCTGGTCCACCACCACGGGCCCGGCACCGAAGTTGGTGCCGCTGCGTGGAAACGCCGAGAGCAGTTTTTCGTACAACCCCACCACCGACCCGGCCAGCGCACCACGCGGCTCGGGTGGCGGCAGGGGTTCGGTCGCGACGGCACCGCCCGGGCCTTCGCGCAAGCGGCTGTCGGCCACCACCAGCCCCGTGTTGTCGAACAGCCGCGCCTGGGTATTGGGCGAAGGCTCCACCAGGCGACGCAGCAGGGGGCGGGCGGCTTCGGGCACCAGGACCGGGCGATCGTCCTGGACCCGCACCGCGGCCTCGGCGATTGCCCCGGCATAGATGCGGGCCTGGGTCCGCAGCGCGTTCACCTCCGCGCCCAGCAGGCCATTCTGGTATTGGTCGAGATACAGCAGCGCCGCGGCCAAAAGCGCCGGCGCCAGGGCGTTGAGCAGCAGGATGCGCTTGAGCAGCGGCGATACGCGGCCGCGGAAGCCGGGCCGCGCCGGGGCCGGCGGCAGGCCAGCATCGGGGCGCAGGCGGTCTGGCCGGCGGTCTGGCAGGCGGTCTGGCAGACGGTCTGGCAGACGGTCTGGGCGGATCGGGGCACCGTCGGGCACGCGGTGGTCCTTATCTGGCGGCGGGGGCGAGCGATTGGCAGCATAGCGCTGCCAGGGCCAGCACGGTCACCCCCCTTGCGGAAGCCGCATCGTGCCACGGCAACCCTTCGGGTCGCCGCAGGCATGGTGCCGCCGGCTTGCCAGCGCCCCGGCCGGCCCCATTTGCATGATCGATAACCTCGTCCTGTCATGTGCGCTTGAGGAAAAAGACCGCGTGAACATCCAAACCCCGACGGCATCGATCGCCGACCCCCAGGCGGCGATCACGCCCGATGCTGCTAACAACCGTCCGACGCAGGCCGAGGCGGAAGCAGCGGTCCGCACGCTTTTGCTCTGGGCGGGCGACAACCCGCTGCGTGAGGGCCTGCTCGACACCCCGAAGCGCGTCGCCAAGGCCTATCGCGAATGGTTCTGCGGCTATGAGGAGGATCCGACCGAACTCCTGGCCCGTTCCTTCGAGGAGGTCGAGGGCTACGACGAGATGGTTGTGTTGCGCGACATTCGCCTGGAAAGCGTCTGCGAGCACCACATGGCGCCGATCCTCGGCCGGGTGCATGTCGCCTATTTGCCGGCCGGGCGAGTGGTCGGGATCAGCAAGCTGGCACGGGTGGTCGATGCCTTCGGCAAGCGGTTGCAGATCCAGGAGAAACTGACCGCGCAGATCGCCAACACCATCCAGGAGGTGTTGCAGCCCAAGGGCGTGGCGGTGGTGATCGAGGCGGTGCACCAATGCATGACCACCCGCGGCGTGCACAAGACCGGGGTGTCGATGGTGACGTCGCGCATGCTCGGCGCCTTCCGCGACGATGCGGCGACGCGGCGCGAATTTTTGGCGATGATCCAGGGCTCGCGCGGCCCGGCCGAGGGCTGAGGTCCGAACGCTGGTGAGCGGGGTTGTCGCGGCCGTAAGCCGCGCGCCCGGCCATCATTTCAGCAAGACGGTGTCGCTGAGCATCCGCCTGACAGCCGGGCTGGGGGTGGAGGGCGATGCCCATGCCGGCGTCACCGTCAAGCACCGGTCCCGCGTCGCCGCCGACCCGACCAGGCCCAACCTGCGCCAGGTGCATCTGCTGCATGCCGAGATGCTGGCTGAACTGGTCACGGCCGGCTTCGGTGTCGCCCCGGGGCTGTTGGGCGAGAATGTGACCACGCGGGGCCTCGACCTGCTCGGCCTGCCGACCGGCACCCGGCTGCATCTCGGCGCGGCGGCGGTCGTCGAGATCACGGGCCTGCGCAACCCCTGCCTGCAACTCGACCGGTTCCAGACGGGGCTGATGGCCGCGACCCTGGACCGCGACGCGAACGGCCGGCTGATCCGCCGCGCCGGCATCATGGGCGTGGTTCTGGCCAGCGGCGATGTGCTGCCCGGGGACATCATCGGCGTGGCGCTGCCGGCGCCGCCGTATCGGCGGCTTGAGCCAGTCTGAAGGCCAGTCTGAAGGCCAGTCTGATCTGGAGTCTGGCGGGGTCGCGCGACCGGCGCTAAGCCTGCCCTCCCTACAGCCAGGCGACGGAGCCTTTCTCGCATGGACCTGTCCGGCGTTTTCACCGCCCTGCTCCTTGGCGTCGTCGAGGGGCTGACCGAATTCCTCCCCATTTCCTCCACAGGGCACCTGATCGTCATCGGCGAGGCGCTCGGGTTCCAGGGGCCACCTGGCAAGGCCTTCGAAATCGCGATCCAGCTGGGGGCGATCCTGGCAATCATCTGGATCTACCGCGGCCTGCTGTGGCAGGTCGCTACCGGCATGTGGGCGCCGGCCACCCGCGAACGCTTTATCGCAACCAACATCATTCTGGCCTTCCTGCCGGCGGCAGTGATCGGGGCGGTGCTGCACGGGCCGATCACCCGGCTGCTGTTCAGCCCGCTGGTGGTGGCCATCGCCCTGATCCTGGGCGGCATCGCCATCATCGTGATCGAGCGACGTCCGCGGCCGGCCAATATCGCCTCGGTCGCCGAGATCGGGCCGATGGCCGCGGTGCTGATCGGGTTTGGCCAGGCGCTGGCGATGATCCCGGGCACGTCGCGGTCGGGCGCCACCATCATCACGGCGCTGCTGCTGGGGGTGGAGCGCCGGACGGCGGCCGAATTCTCCTTCCTGCTGGCGATCCCGACCATGCTCGCCGCGACGGCGTTTTCCCTGTTCAAGGCGCGGGCGGACCTGGATGCCTCGGGCCTGGGGCAGATCGCGATCGGGTTTTTCGCGGCCTTCGTCGTGGCGCTGGTAACGGTGCGGGCGGTGCTGGCGGTCATCGGGCGGATCGGATTTACGCCGTTCGGCTGGTACCGCATCGGCCTGGGCTGCGTGATCCTGCTGTGGCTGGCGCTGCGCTGACGAGTCCAGGCTGACGCCCGCCACGGCGACCGCGCAGCGCAAGGATGCCCGATCATCGGCAACCCGCGTCCCAGCGGCATGACCTACCCGGTCGTGACCTCCGCACCCGGGGCTTGCAGGCGGCTTCGCGTAGCGGGATCGGCCGGGTGGCGCGCACGGCCTCGACCACCGTCGCCGTCTGCAAGCTAGCCGGCCGGCGCCGCACCCGGCCAAAGCCTTGCCGCGCCGCCGCATTGGTGGCGCAATCGCCGCTGATCATCCGCCCGCGCCGCATCGCGGGATTGATGCGTCGGGAGGCACGCCATGGCAGCACCACAGTTCCTGCTGCAGACCGGGGCCGCATCCCCCGCCCTCGTCGGCGGCCAGCCGGTGCAGACCCGCTTTGCCGATGTGCAGCGCGCCGCCGGCGCCTTTGCCGGGCTTTTTGCCGAACCGGTACCGACGCGCGACGCGTCGGGGGCCATCGTCTCCTTCGCCTGGTACGGCCCGGGCGGGGGTGGCGCCGAACCCGAACCGCTGACCGCGCTGCCCCAACCCCGCCGCGCCGCCGCCGAGGCACTGCTGCGCGAGGCCCTGGCAACCCTGGCCGCGCGCGCGAAGGGGGCGGGCGGCGATGCCGCGCTGCTGGCCGCGGCCCTGACCCTGCCGGATGCCGGCACCATCCTGGTTCTGGACGGACGGCCGGTGCTGGCCGGTTGGGGCCTCGGCCCCGCCAATGACACGCGCGGCGTCGATGCGCGGCTGGCCGCAACCCTTGGTCCCTGGCTGCCCGGCGCCGGGGCGAGCATGGCGCCTGGCTCGGGTCCGACGGCCGCACCGCGCGCCGCCGGCCCGAGCGGCGCGACCACCCCGCCGGCCCCACCGCCACCACCGCCGGGCGGGTCCGCGCCGGGCGGGCCGCGCCGCTGGTGGCTGCTACCGGTCGGGCTGTCCATCGCGGCGGTGTTCCTGGCGCTTGGCTTCTGGCTCGGCTGGCGGGCGCTGGCCGACCAGGTGGCGAACCGCCGCCTGACCGCCGAATTCGTCGATCGCGACCGGGTCAGGCAGGCAATCGAACTCCAGCGCCGCAGCAACGAAACCCTCGCCGAGGAGGTGGAACGCGCCCGCGCCGCCGCCCAGGGCAATGTCTGCCGTGCCGAGCCGAATACGCTCGCCCCGCCGGGTCGCACCCTGATGCCGCAGGACCTTCCGGCACGGCCGACGCCCGCAACCACGCCGGACGCCCCGCTGGCGCCGCGCCCATCGAACCTGCTGCAGCAGTTGGACCAGGCCGTGGTGCTGGTCATCGGCCAAAACTCTGGACAGGGGGGTGGGCCGGAGGGCACCAGCATCGGCACCGGCTTTTTCATCGGTCCGGGCCAGATCGTAACCAACAATCATGTCGTCGCGGCGGCGGGCGGGCAGGTGGTGGTGACCAGCCGACACCTGGGGCGTGCCTTTCCGGCGCGCGTGGTGCAGACGACCGCGGCTGCGGAACCGGGCCAGCCGGATTTCGCGCTGTTGCAGGTGGAGGGCGCGCCCTCGCTGACCCCCTTCACCCTGACCCGCCAGGCACAGCGGCTGGATGAAGTCGTGGCGGCGGGTTTCCCGGCCAATATCGTGCAGAACGACACTCGGTTCCGCGCCGTGGTCCAGGGCGACATGTCCCAACTGCCCGACCTTGTGACCACCGACGGGCGCATTTCGGCGATCCAGACCTTGCAGAGCGGGCTGGTCGCGATGCCGCACACGGCCTCGATCAGCCCGGGCAATTCGGGCGGGCCACTGGTGGACCGCTGCGGGCGGGTGGTGGGGGTCAACACCTTCAACTTCATCAACGCACAGTTGGCCGAACGGGTGTCCTACGCCCAGAAAACCGAGGCGCTGCTGGAATTCCTGGCGGGGGCCGGGGTGACGCCGGCCCTGGCCGATGGCGCCTGCAGCCCGCAGGCCGCGCCGGTGCCGGTGGAAATCGTAACGCCGGCCGTCCCCGCCCCGGCGACCGGCCCCCCGGCGACCGCTCCCCCGGCTGCCCCCAACCCGGCTGCCCCCATCCCTGCCGCGCCGGCCCGGACGCCCTAGGCCATGGCGCGCAGCCTCGCCGCCACGACGCGCGATGCCGATCTGCACGCGCTGGCCACCGGCGGGCAGCCGGTGGTCGCGGCCTGGGCGCAGATTGCGGCGCATCTGGCGCGGCGGCTGTCGCCCGCGCATGCCGCGATCCTGGCCGAACCCAACCCCGACCCCGCCCGCGGCACCATCGACTGGTATGCGGAGGGGTCGGGCGATGCGAAGCCGTTGGACGACGCCGCGCCCGACCGCGTCGCCGCCTTTGAAACCCTGGCCGCCGCGATCAGGGTCGAGGCCGAGCGCCTGCTGGCCGAACGCGATGAAGGGTTGCGGCTGCTTGGCGAACTGATACGCCTCGCCCTGGAAATCCCCGACCGCGGCTACATCAGGGTGCGGGGTGACGCGGTGTTCCTGGTGGCCTGGGGCCATCACCTCGCCGGCCGCGCCGACGGGGCGGCGCTGCTGCGTACCCTGCCGAACACCGCGACACCGATGGCGATGCTGGCGCTTGGCGCCACGCCGCGCCGGCCGATCTGGCCCTGGGCCTTGCTGGCGGCGGCCCTGCTCGCGCTGTTGCTGGCGATCGGGGCCTTCGTCGCCTGGCGCGACCCGTTCGGCTGGCTCGCGACCAATGATGCGCAATGCACCGTCGATCCGGCCGACCTCGGCTTGTTGCGGGACCTGGATGCGGTGCGGGCCGAGGAAGCGACGCTGCGCGACCGCCTGGCCGGCATCGCCGAGGAAATGGGCCGCCGCCGCCTGGCCTGCCAGCCGCCACCGCCACCCGCGCCGGCCCCGGCACCGGCGCGCCCACCCGAACCACCGCCCCGGCGGCCGGACCCGCCGCCCATCCCGCCGCCCACGCCCACACCACCACCGGCGCGCAATGACGACGCCGACCGCGCCCGCCGCGAAGGCGCCCAGGAAGGCCGCGCCCAGATCATCCTGGGCTGGGACACGCGCGATGACCTCGACCTGTCGATCATCTGCCCGGATGGGCAGGTCATCTCCTACCAGCGGCGCCAGGCTTGCGGCGGCACACTGGACGTGGACCGCAACGTCGGCGGCGACCGCAGCCGCACGCCGGTCGAGAACGTGTTCTTCGACAACCCGCAACCCGGCACCTACCAGGTCCGCGTCCACCAGTTCGACAACGTGGACCGCGGTGAAACGCCCTATCGCGTCACCATCCGCGTGCAGGGCCAGCCGGAACGCGTGATCACCGGCACTGCCCGTCCGGGGCCGCCCCGGGTGGTTGACCGCTTCACGATACCGCCGAGGTGACGGGGATGCTGCGCCTCGCCGAACTGTCCAAAGCCCGGCTGCGCTGGACCGGCCCCGCGGGGCTGGCGCCGGCCGCTGCGCTGGCCCGGTTGCGGCCCCTGCTGGCCGCCCTCGGCCCGCATCACGCAGCCTTGCTGGCCACACCGGCCGAGGGCGCGGAGGCGATCGCCTGGGATGCGCCGGGCAACGCGCAACGCGGCCTGCCAGGGCTGAACCGGCATGACCGGGCGGTGTTCGCCGCCAGCCTGACCTTGCTCCTGTCCGATATCCGCCGCGCCGCCGAGACCGCGCGCGCCGAGGGCGACGCGGACCGGGCGGCGCTGCTCGACCTCGCGCGCATGGTGCCGACCCAGGATACGGTGTTCGCCGTCGATGGCGTGCCGGTGCTGGCGGCCTGGGGCTTCGCCGCCGCCGATGGCCCGGTCGTCTCCGCCCTGGCGCGGTTCGACGACGCCACGGGGGCGGCGCCGGTGGCGCGGGACCGGACGGCCATGTGGCTCGCGGCCGCAGCGCTGGTCGCGTTTGGCGCGGCGGCGCTGTTCGCCGCCCCTGTCCTGCGCGGGATGCTGGAACCGCCGCTGCCCGCCTGCCAGGTGAACACCGAGGAACTGGCGGCGCTGCGCGACCTGGACCTGCTGCGCGAGCAGGGGCGGGCGCTGGCGGGCGAGCGGGAGGCCTGGCGCCTGTCGCGCGGCCGGCAGCAGCAGGACTGCCCGCTGCCGCAGGCCCCGCCGCCGCGCCAGCCCGAACCGCCACCGCCCGAACCGCCGCCGCCCGAACCGCCACCGGCACCGACCCCGGCGCCGCCGCCCCGGCCGACCCCGCCCCCACCGGCGCCACCCCCGCCGCCGCCGCGCACCGACCTGCCGGCCGAACGCTGGAACCGCGGCGACCTGGCCCTGCTGGAAGGCTGCTGGAACTTGGCGTCGGACTACCGCACCCGCGATGTCCGCACCGGGCGGGTCAATACCGTGCGCGCCTGGCGGGTGTGCTTCGACCGCGCCGGGCAGGGCCGGCAGACCCTGACATTCGACAATGGCGCGGTCTGCGAAGGCCCGGCGCGGGGGAGTTTCGAGGGCCGCAACCTGCTGATCGACGACGTCAGCGACCTGCAATGCGACGACCAGTCCTATATCTACCGCCGCATCAGCCGCTGCGAACGGGCCAACGACAGCCGCGCGGAATGCGAAACCACCCAGCCCGGCCAGGGCACCCGGTCGCGGGTGACGTTTCAGCGATGAAGCACGCCGCCTTGCTGCGCCGCACCGCTTCCGCCGATAGTAACGGTGACGTTGCGGAGCCAATGCGATCCCCCCCACCATGAGCGCCCAATTGCCTCTGCTGAGCCTGATCCCCGCCTCGGGGATCCAGTTCCTCGATGTGGATTTCGACATCGAGTCGCTGCCGCGCACCGGCCGCGCCTTCTGGGACGAGAAGCCGCTGCACATGCGCGACGCGGCCGGCGACCAGCAGGTGTTTTTGCGCGTCCTGGAAGAATCGGACGAAGGCGAGTTGTTCGACCCGGTCGGCCAGCAGCACCCACCCGAGGAAGAAGTCTACCGCATCACCCGCAGCCAGGCGCTGGAACCATTTCTGGGCCGCTGGGTCCCTTTGCCGTATCTGCGCGTGCAGTCGCGCGGCGCCGATGGCGTCGTGGTGTTCGACACCGGGCCGACCAACTGGGCGCGGGTGCGGGTCGTGGAAATGGCCGGGCTGCGCGGCGTGTCGCACCGCGCCGTGCTGGCCTTCGACACCAGCCTGCTGCCGCGCCAGGACGGCCGGCCATATTGCGCGCCGAGCCCCTCCGATGCGGCCGAGGAGCATGAATTCGCGCTCGCCGCCCGCATGGCCGACAATGCGGGCTTCCTGGCCGAGGGCTGGTTCGGCCAATGGGTCGAGGCGATGTTCCTCGACCTCAAGCGCGCGCAACGGCGCGGGCGGGAGGTGAAGGCCGAGGACCTGCCCTATCGCATGGAACCCTGGGCACGCTTCCTTACGCTGCTGGAGGTCCTGGGCAATGCCAGCGCCGCGCCCCGCGTGCGTCTGGTGGATGCCGGCGTTTCGGGGCGCCGCACGCCGATGGTCGATGTCGATCTGGTGCTGGACATCGGCAATGCGCGCACCTGCGGCATCCTGGTGGAAAGCGCCCCCGATGGGCCGCTGTCGCTGAATGATTCCTACCCGCTGGCCCTGCGTGACCTGACCCGGCCGGAACTGACCTGGCAGAAGCCGTTCGAAAGCCGCGTCGAATTCTCCCGCGCCAGTTTCGGCGACGACGCGCTGTCGCGCCGGTCGGGCCGTGCCGGAGCCTTCACCTGGCATTCGCCGCTGCGCGTGGGGCCGGAGGCAGTCCGCCTGGCCGGGCAGTCGATCGGCAACGAGGGCGCGACGGGCCTGTCATCGCCCAAGCGGTATCTGTGGGATGAGCGGCCGGCCGTGCTCGGCTGGCGCTTTGCGGGGGCGCGGGGGGCAGCGCCGGAGCCGCCCGTGACCGGCGCCTTCATGATGGCGCTGACCGAGACGGGGGATGTCGTCTCCCGCAGCCGCAACGCGGTGCCCGGCATCCGGGCGCGGTTCTCGCGTTCCTCGCTCTACACGCTGATGCTGGCCGAGATCTTTTCGCAGGCGATCAGCCAGATCAACGCGCCGGCGACGCGCGCGGCGCGGCGCAACGCCGATGTGCCGCGCCGCCTGCGCCGCGTGATCCTGACCTTGCCGACGGCGATGCCGGTGGCCGAACAGCGCATCGTGCGCCGCCGCGCGGAACATGCGGTGGAGCTGGTTTGGGACCTGATGGGCTGGTCCACCGCAGCCCCCGAACGCGCCGCCGCCGCCCCCGCGCCGCCGCGCGTGACGGCGAACCTTGATGAAGCGACGGCGACGCAACTGGTCTGGCTCTATGCCGAGGCGATCCACCGCCTGCAGGCCGATGCGCGCCAATTGTTCGCGCTGATGGGCCGGATGCGGGAGGGCTACGGCACCACGCCTTCCCTGCGGATCGCCAGCATCGACATCGGCGGCGGCACCACCGACCTTGCGGTGACGACCTTTGCCCTGGCGCAGGACCAGGAAATCCGGCCGACGCAGAATTTTCGGGAAGGCTTCAAGATCGCCGGCGATGATCTTTTGCAGACCGTCATCGAACGCCTGGTGCTGCCCCCGCTGGAACAGGCCCTGGGGCAGGCGGGGCTGCGTGAACCCAAGGCCTTCCTGCGCCGCGTGCTGGGCGGGGCGCGCGGCGGCCAGGCGGAATCCGAACGGCAGCTGACCCGACAATTCGTCGCCCGCGTGCTGGAACCCTGCGCGCTGGCGCTGCTCTCGGCCTATGAGGCGCTGACCGCCGCCGAGGACGGCCCCTTTGCCCGCCTGCCGCTGACCGCGGGGCCCGGGCGGGCACGGCATGACCGGGCCATTGCGTTTTTCGAACGCGCCGCCGCCGATGCCGGGGCCACGGGCTTCCTGCTCGATGCGGTCGAGGTCCCGGCCGAGGCCGGGGCCATGGATGGCTTGGTGCGCGGCACGCTCGGCCCGGTGCTGGCCGATCTGTGCGAGGCGGCGCACGCCTTCGACTGCGACGTGCTGCTGCTGTCCGGCCGGCCATCGCGGCTACGCGCGGTGACGGATATCGTGCTGGCGAAATTGCCGGTGCCGGCGCATCGCATCGTCCATATGCAGGGCTACCCGGCCGGGGGCTGGTATCCGTTCCGCGATTCCAACGGGCGGATCGAGGACCCGAAGACCACCGCCGCCGT
>JBBRWI010000019.1:0-31142 GCA_038249305.1 Acetobacterales bacterium | reverse complement strand
GGTCGCAGCGGCGCCCGCCAGTTGCCGAAGTGCCGGAAGCGTGACAGCGACAGCCCCGCCGCGCGCACCCCGTCCAGCAGTGCGGCGACGCCCGCGGCATCGGGGTCCATGGCGGCGAGCCGGGCTGGCGCGTGGCGGTGCAGCAATCTGCCGAAATACTGCCCGGCATCACGCAGCGCGGCAGCGTCCGCGTGGGGCGCCAGCAACGGACCCCAGCCGATGGTGTAGGGTGTCACCAGGCTGCTGAGCCGCCCCGCCTGGCGCAGCAACGGCAGCAGCACCGCGTCCCCGGCACCGCAGACCGCCAGCACCGGCTGCGCCCCGGCCGGGATCGCCCCAGCCAGCACGGTGTCGTACCAGGCCCGCCCGGCGAAGAAGTCAGCCCCTGGCGCCGCAAGGAAAGTATCGCACCAATCGGGCAGGCACGTCCCGGTCAGCGGCACGAAGCGGGCGCCGGTGTCGGTCGCGGAGCGCGTAAACCAGCCTCCCCGTGCAGATGCTGCGATCACACAGTCTCCTTGATGCTCGACAGCAGGCTGCGCGTTGGCGCCGTTGGGCCGAACCGCACGTCGCGCCAAGTCGTGGGCCGGCCGCCGATCTCCTCGCGGAAGAAGGTGTAGTATTCGTCGAGCCAGGCGATCAACCGGTCCCGCTGTGCGATGTCGCGCACATAGGGCGTGTTGCCCGGTGCGAGCGACGGCGAGTGGTAGGTCAGCACGAAGATGCGGTGCCCAGCCGCATACATCGCCCGCGTCAGGCGCTTGCCTTCGTCGATGGTCATCCCCTCGGGCGTCAGCCGGATGCGTTCCAGCAGGCCCATCCGCGCCGCACCGCCGGCCAGAATGGACGACCAGCGCCGCCGGCGGTATAGGAAGGGCGCGAGGCGGCTGCCGATCGGCGACGCCAATCGGCCGACCAGCGCTGCCGAAACCGGGATCTCCATCAGGCTGCGTTCCCGGTCCACCCAATAGGGCGCCGGGGCGCTGTGCCAGGCTTCCGGACTGCGCAACTGCTGCGGCGCGGGCCAACAGGGCGACACGCTGCTGTCCGCTGCATAGCCCAGGTGCTTGAGGATATCGGCGGTGCGCAACCCCATGCCGAAGCGGCCGGTGCGCCAGATCAGCGGGGCCGCGCCGAAGGCCTCCTCCAGGGCGCCGGTCAGGCGTTTGGCCTTTTCCAGTTCGGTGCCGACTGGCAGGTTGCCAGCAAAGCTGTTGTCCTCGCCCACCATCTCGGTGAAGGGCGGGGTCACCCAGGGGTGCATCTGCGCGCCGACGTCGCACAGCCCGTCGCGCAACATCTCCCGTAGCGGCGCGCGCCCATCGTCGTGGGACGCGACCGGGTAGTCGGCCAGATAGACCGGCACCACGCCGTGCCGCGAGAACACGCGATGCGCCAGGTGCTGGCAGCGCATGGACGAGACATCCCGGGCATCGCGCGAAAACGGCTGCGACCAGTCGAAGGCTTCCTCGGCATCGACCATCGTGACAAGCAGCGGGGTCGCGTCGGCGGCGGGGGCGGCCGGCGTGTGGAATCGCCGATCGACGATCGAGGCGGAGGCGCCGAGTCCGCTTTCGGCGGCATCGGCTGGCAGCAGCCGGATCGCCGATCCCATGCCGTAGATATCCAGGAAACGCGCGGCCACGTCCCGCATGGCGAAATCCCGCTGCACCAGCGCCTGCCCCGCGGCCCCCATGCTTTGGCGAAGGGCGGGGTCCGCCGCCAGTCGCAGCACGGCGTCGCGATAGCCACCCTGATCGTCGAACAGGAAGCCGGTCTCCCCATGCCGGACCAAGGCTTCGGTGACGTCGGGCAGGCGTCGGGCGACCACTGGCAGGCGATGCGCCAGCGCGTCGGGCAGCACGGTGCCAAAGCCTTCAAGCCGTGAGGCGGAGACAAGCATGTCGGCAACCGCGAAATACCCGTCGGGGTTCGGCTGTTCGCCGGTGAATATCACCGCGTCGCCAAGCCCGGCCCGGGCAACGGCGGCGTGCAGAATGGCGACGTAATCGCCGTCCCGCGGCGGCCCGACCAGCAGCAGCCTTGCGCCAGGATGCGCCGCCAGCACCGCGGGCATCGCCATGATCAGCGACAGCGGGTCCCTGCGCGCGCACAGCCCGCCGACAGACAGCAGCACGGGGTCATCGGGACCGATGCCGAACGATGCGCGCAAGCGCTCTCGTGCGCCGGGCACATCGGCCGGCACGGTTACGCCACAGCCGACGAGATGGCATCGAGCCGGATCCCTGACCAAGGTTAGCGTCTGATCGCGCAGCCTGACGTTGATGCCGACGAAGGCGTCGAACAGGCGAAAGCCGCGCCGCGCCAGCCAGCGCATCGACGGAGGATAATGCTCGATCAGCGCCGGCGGGCTGTCGTCCAGGGTCGCGGACAGCACCAGCCGCCGCCGCGCGATTTTGGTCATCAGGTAAGTCAGGAAGTACAAGTCGGCATGGCTGCCGAAATGCACCGTGTCATAGCGATGCAGGTTGCGCATGAACCACCAGCACAACAGAACCTCCCGCCGCAGGGCGCCGACCGGGCCGTGCGTCAGGTAGGCAACACGGTTGATTGTGGAGCAGAAGCCGGCCGCGCCGTGGCCGTCTCCCCCTGGCGTGTCTATCACCAGCAGGTCATGCGCGACCGGCCCGGCGATCTCCTGCATCACGGTACTCGACCGTTCCAGGAAGGCGCCGTCGCCGTTGAAGGCGGGCCGATAGGCCTTCAGCACATGCAGCACGCAGCGGGATCGATCGGTCATGGCGGTATCTTCATGGCTGGGACATCAATGCCAATTCATTCCGGGCAGTTTCGCTCCGGGCCGATTGGCGGCAGACTGGGGCGCGTGGATATTCGCACAGAAACGGTTCCGTGTTTCGAAAGCCTCGGCCGGGAATGGCGCAGGCTCGAAGCCGATGCGACCGGGCGTTCCTTCTTTCAGTCGTGGAGTTGGGTCGGCTGCCTCGCCGAGCAACGTTTCCGCGACCCCGTGCTGATCAGGGCGATGGACGGCGGGCGCACGATCGGGTTGGCGCTGTTCAATCGCAACGCCGGGCGCCTGTGCCTGGCCGAGGCCGGGGACCCGGGCCTTGATGCGCCCTTTATCGAACACAACGCCCCCCTGGCGGCCGGTCCGCGGGCCACCGCGATCGAGGCGGCGCTGCTGCGCGCGGCCTGGGGCACGCCCAGGGTAGGCCGTCTCATATTGAGCGGCGTGGCGCCCCGGTTGCTGGGGGCCGCGGGCGGGCGGGCGTGGCGGGTGCAGGAACGGCCCGCGCCGCTGGTCGACCTGGACGCGGTGCGCGCCGCCGGCGGTGACTGGTTGGCGACGCGCAGCGCCAATACGCGCTACACGCTGCGCCGTTCCATGCGAGCCTACGACGCACGCGGCCGGCTGCGCCTGGACGCTGCGCGCAGCGCCGCGGAGGCGCTGGACTGGTTCGGCGCGCTGGTGCTGCTGCACACGCGCACTTGGCGGGATCGCGGCACGGCGGGCGCCTTCGCCACCCCCTTTCTCCTGGATTTCCATCGCGCCCTGATCGCCACCACTGTCGCACGCGGCGAACTGGACATGCTTCGGGTCACGACGGCGGCCCGGGACGTAGGCTACCTGTATAATTTTCGCCTCGGAGGGCGGGTCTATGCCTACCAGAGCGGCCTGGACCACGCCGGGGCGGCACCCCATGGCAAGCCCGGCCTGACCTGCCACGCGCTGGCCATCGCCCGCGCGCTGGCCGGGGGTGAGCGGGTGTATGATTTCCTCGGCGGGGCGGCACAGTACAAGACCAGCCTTGCGAACGACACGGTGCCGTTGGTCTGGGCCGAGTTGGTGCCGACGCTGTCCGCGCCTGGGTTGGTCGCCGCGCTGCGGCAACTGGCCGGGTGGCTGTCGCCGCGCGGCTGATCCACGGCCGCGAAGGCGCCGCGTCGGCCATACCGCCATCGGCCCGGTGCTGCCGTGACCGGCCTCCATCTCAGCCGCCAGGCGCCGCGAACGGGGTGACACGCGGCATCCGCAGGCGACCGACGACCCGTGAAACCAGGGTCAGCAGATCGGTCTCGGCCCCCACCGGCGAGCCGGCCAGGCGCCACATCGCGGCGATGGCGACAACGAAGACGGTAGCGCCCAGCGCGACCGCCGCCAGCAGATCCCAGAACGCGCTCATCGCGCCAGCGGGGGCCCCAGCCCAGCCCAGTCCAACGCCCCATAGTGTCAGCGCCATGGCCGCGGTCGCCACGGCCGGCCGCCCGATGCGGGCGAGCACGGTTCCCGGTCGTACGCCGGTCAAGCGAAGTGCCAAGGCGACCAGGACGAGCTGCTCGGCGATCAACGCGGCGCCGACAGCCAAGGCGGCCCCGACCAGGCCGAACAACGGCACCAGCACCACCAGCAGCGCCACGCGCAGCAACGCTGCGCCGGCAGTCACACTGAACAGCGTGCGCAGCATCGCCTTCGCGTTGAGCAAGGCGCCGCTGACATTGCCGAACAGCGTCGTCGTACAGGCCGCAGCCAGGATCATCGCGACCGGGGCGGCGTCCGCCCAGGTTGGTCCAAAGGCCAGTGCGATCAGCGGCGCTGCGATCAACGAGACGCCGATCCCCATCGGGATCGTCAGCAGCGCCACCAGCGCGACAATGCGCAGGTAAGCGCCGCGCAGACCCTCATCGTCGCCCCCGCGCAGCGCGGTGGCGAAGCCCGGCATGCAGGCGCGGCAGATCGGATCGACCAGGTCGCTGGTCGTCAGCGAGGAGACTTCGTAAGCGACGGCATAGAAGCCGAGCGGCGTCATCCCCAGCATGCGCCCGATCAGGAACCCGTCGGCACGGTCACGCAGGACCGAGGCGACGCCGATGGCCCAGCTCCAGACCGAGACGCCGGCGAGGTCGCGCCAGCCGACCAGCGACAGCCTGGGCCGGAACGGGTGCATCGTGTAGCTCATGGCGACCTTGCCCAGTCGGAAGGTCATGATGCCGATGACCAGCGCCCAATGGCTGTGCGTCAGGAAGGCGAAGAGGCTTGCCGCGCAGATGGCGGTGAAGCGTGGCAGGGCCTGCAGCAGGAATTCCTTCTCGAACTGCAGGTGGCGTTGGAAATCCGCAGCGCCGATGTTGCTCAGGCCATTGATCGCGGCCGAGGCGGCCAGGGCAAACATGATGTTTTCCAACCGTTCGTCGCCGAAGAAGGCTGCCGCCGGTGCCGCAGCGGCCGCGATAAGCGTCGCATGGAACAGGCCGCGGATCAGGTTCAGCGTGAACGCCGTGTGGTACATCGACGGCTGCGGATCGCGCGCACGGATGATCTGCTCCTCCACCCCGATCGCAAGGCATGTATCGATCGAGACGGCCAAGCCCGTGCCCAGCGCCACCAGCGCGAAATCCGCCGGTTCCAGCAGGCGAACCAGGACGAGTATGCTGCCTATTCCCAGCACCCGGTTCAACACGCGCCAGGCGACGACCCAGCCCGCGCCGCGAGCGGTGCGCACCAACAGGCTGTCCGGCAGGCCGGTCATCCGGCAACGGCCATCTGGCGCGGCGCAGCGGCGCTGGGCTCGGCGCCGTCGGCCCCGGCCAGGAAGCCCTCCAGCACCAGCAGGTGCCAGATCGCCTGGGCATGGTCGGACCGGCCGGACTCATGCTGGTCGAGCAAGGCCCCAAGCGCTGCGTCATCGAACAGTCGGCTGTCGAGCATGGGCGCCCCAAGCAACCGGGCGCGCACCACCGCCGCTTGCTCGCGCATGGTCTGGCCCAGCGGGCTGGCGAAGCCGCGCTTAGGCCGTTGCATGATCTGCGCCGGCAGGAAGGTGGCCATGGCGTCGCGCAACACATGCTTGCCCTGCCCACCCTGCAGCTTCAGCGCGGCCGGCAGCGCGAGGCCCCAGGCCACAAGCTCATGGTCGAGCAGCGGTGGCCGCACCTCCAGCGAAACGGCCATGCTGGTGCGATCCACCTTGGTCAGGATATCACCCGGCAGATAGGTGTGCAGATCGGCATACTGCGCCTGCAACAACGGCTCATCGGGATCGCATTCGTCCATCAGCCTGGCGAAGCGTTCGGCCGGATCATGGCCATCGACGCGGGCCCGCATACCCCGCGACAGCAGTCCGCGGCGCTGCTCCTCCGCCATGCGGCAGACGGTGCCGTAGTAGCCCATCGCGCTTTCCAGGCTGATTTCGTTCAGCGTGGTCTTGGCGCGCATCCAGCGCGGCGCGCGGTCGAGCTTCGGATAGGCACGCGCCATCCGACCGATGAGGGGGCGCCGGATGCGGGCGGGGATGAAACGCCGCACCGCCTCTGCCAGTTGGTGCCATCGATAGCGGCGATAGCCGGCGAAGACCTCGTCGCCGCCATCGCCCGACAAGGCGACGGTGACGTGTCGCCGCGCCAGGCGGCAAACGGCCAAGGTCGGCACGGCCGAAGGGTCGCCGAACGGCTCGCCGAACAGCGCGGCCTGCTGCCGCGCCGCGGCAATGGGGTCGCTATCCGCCATTCCGGCGTAATGCGCACCCCCCAGGCGCGCGGCGAGGAGGGCTGCCTCCGGCCGCTCGTCCGCCCCGCCGGGAAATCCGATCGTGAAAGTGTCGAGCGGCCGGCCGAACCGCGCTGCGAGCGCGGCGACCGCGCTGGAATCAAGCCCCCCCGACAGGAAACAGCCGAGCGGCACGTCCGACATCAGCCGGGCCTCGACCGCCGCCTGCAATCGTATGGCCAAGTCCTCGGCGGCATGCCTGGGCGCGGGCAACCCCGACCGTGGCGCCTGCCAGTAGCGTCCCGGCGACACCATGTTGCTGCCGCCGCGCTGCATCAGCATGTAATGGCCTGGCGGAAGGCGCTTGATGGCTGCATGAATCGTATTGGGATCAGGCACATAGCCGAGTGCCAGATAGTCATCGAGGGCCGCCGCATCCAGCCCGCGCGGCAAGGCCGGAATGGCGAGCAGCCCCGCGATCTCGGACGCGAAGGCAAAGGTGCCGTCCGGCATGTGGGCGTAGTGCAACGGCTTTTCGCCCAACCGGTCGCGTGCCAGCAGCAAAGTGCCAGCGTCGCGGTCCCAAAGCGCGAAGGCGAACTGTCCGTTGAGGCGGTCGAGGCAGCCAATGCCCCAGGCGCGCCAGCCATGCAGGATGGCTTCGGTATCGCTGCGGGTGCGGAAGCGGTGGCCGAGCGCCTCCAACTCCCGCCGCAAAGCGACGTGGTTGAAAATCTCGCCGTTGAACGTCACCACGAGGCTGCCGTCCTCGCTGGCCATCGGTTGGGCACCCCCGGCGAGATCGACAATGGCGAGGCGCCGATGGCCGAAGGCAAGCCCCGCCTCGGCATGGAAGCCTTCGCCATCCGGGCCGCGATGACGCAACGCATTCGCCATGCCCCGCAGCAAGCCCGTGTCGGGCCGGGCTGGGCTGGTTGCGTGAAACAGGCCGACGATGGCGCACATGTTCAGTTGCTCCCGTCGCATGGGGCGCTCGCCGGTGCCGGTACGCCCTGTGCTAGTGTCGAAATCGGATCGGGCCGGCTGGCGGGAATCGGTCCGGACATGGTGGCAAGGGTCAAGGCATGCAGTCGGACGAAAGCGACCAAAGCCGTCGCGTGCGCGCGCCGGACCGCATGGATTGGCGTGCCGCGACCATGCTCATCTTCGCGCTTTCGTTGTTGGGTTGGCTCATTATCGCGCTGGTTGCCTCGCTTTTCTGGCGCTGAGGGTCGCTGCCGCCAATGGCCCGGCTTGCCCGCGACCGCGGGCCGCTCGGAATGACTCGCGCCGGTGTCCACTCATCCCAGCGGCCCGCCCGACCCGACTCCGCGAACCCCGTCATCGCGCACCCCCTCCTCATGGCCCATCACTGATTTAATTAGACCAAAAAGCCCGCCAGAATCAATACTTTATTCAATTTATACTGATTTAATTTCTTCACTCGGATTCAAACTTTATCACAGATTGAAATGCAGAAAGTAAATAGCTCATCCAAAATACCGTTCCGCAGAAAATTTGACTGGAAAAATTGTCGAGCCTCTTACGCAAATGCCAAGGCTACTCCCGCCCATCTGTCCGCACCGGCCAAGCGATGGACCGCCGTCCAAACAATTTTTCACGTGCGGCAACGCGGCGCAGCACCCAACCGCGGCCGCCCGCGCGGCACGATGTTCAGGCTGGGGTCGCGGGCAAACGCCAGAGCGGTGGTGGATGGCGCGCCGACCGCCATCAGCCACGCGTAGGCGGAGAGGGCCTCGGGCAATTCCAACACATCTGACAGCGCCGCCAGGCTCTGCAGCGCCCATGGTGCGAAGTTGCCTTCCGATTTGGCCCATCCGTTGCCGTTGGACAGGCCCCGCGCGCGCGTCGCCGTGCCCATATCGGCCCATTGCCGCAGCACCTGCCCGCCCTCGGCACGAATCGCGATGACGTAGGCCGCGCCGTCGCGCGGTGCGAAGCCGCGCGCACCCACGCTGAACCGCCCGATCAGGAAGTTTGCCATCCAGCCAAGCACAACGCGGGCATCCGGATCACCGCGCCGGGCGGCGTTGGCGGCCGTGGACGCGAAGTAGTCCTGCTGCCAGGGCGGCAACACGCCGGGCGTGCCGTATTCGCCAGGAATCCAACCGTGCGCTTCACCCTGTTGCGCGGTCCAGGTCGGCAGGCTCGCGCGCAGCCAGCCCCAGTTGCCGGCGGAGGCCTCGCGCAACCAGGGCAGGGCCGGGTCGCCATCCGGGGTCGCCCAGGCGGCATTGTCCAACTGCCGCAACGACCAGGCCCCGCCGCGCACCTCGTTGCCGCGGACCACGTTCACGCCCTCGCCCAGACCGCTCGCGCCCGGCGCGCCGCGTGCCGGGGCGGCCGGCCAAAACGACACCAGGCTGAAGGCCGCCTGCGATTGCAGATTGTCGAGCAGGGCTCGCCGCGCCGTCAGCAGATACGGCACGAAGGACAGGTCCGGCTGGTGCGCGCGATCGGTCGCCCATCCGGTGTCAGTAGCGATGGGCTGGAGCAGGCCGCCGGGTGCGGGGCCGCCGCGCGAGTCCGTCCAAAGCCGGCGCGAAAGCGTGGCATCGATCCAACCGCCACGCCGGGCATCCCAGAAATGCCAGGGGATGCTGCCGGCGGCCTCGGCCTGGCCTTCGGCATACAGCGCGGCACGACGGTCACCCGTCATCAGCCAGGCGGCCTGGGACGTGGTGGCGGGGCCGATGTCGTCCCGGCCACCCGCCATGGGCATGTATTGCGTAATGTGGCGGGGACCGAGCGGAGCATTCCAGGCCGGGGCCGCCATCGCATCGGCCATGCGACGAAACACCTGCTCGTCCACCCCGGTGGACAGGTCGTAGCGCGCGACGGCGCCGACATCCGCCAGATAGGCCGCGTCATGCCGGACGCGCGGCGGCGGCAGAGCCGTCCCGACCAGCCGCCCCCAGGCCGTGTAGTGTGTCTGGCGGCCGACGTCAGCGCGCAAGGCCACGGTGCCGTCCAGCATCAGGCGCATGGCATAGGCCGCCTCGCCGCCATTCGGCTGCATGGCGACGTCGTTGCGCAGCCACGCATCGACCCACAGCGAGCCATCTGCCCGCAGCGCAACATCGGCCACCAGGCGAAGTGAGGCGACCCCACCGGCAGCCGAGGGCGGCACCGCCATGGCAATCCGTGCCTGGGCCGCCAACGGGCCACGTTGCCAGGGCCGTGCGGCCATCGCCGCCTGGAATTGCGCCAGCAGATCGACTCGCCAGTCGGATCCGACCTGGATTTCCGCCCGATGCCCGGCCAGCGCAGTGGGCAGGTCAAGCCCCGGCGCCTCGGCCGGGGGCGCAGTCGCCAGCACCACCGTCGCGGTGGCACGCGCAGCAAGCGCGGGGCAGGACAGTGCGATGACGGCAAGCCGAACCGATCCATCGGGGTGCCGGTTGCCGACGTCGATCTGCACCGGCAGCGCCGAGCCGCCGTCGATCCGGGCAACGAGGCCGCGGCCCGCCGGCAGGTCGCCCTGGCGGAATGCTTGGCCAAAGACGGCAATACGAGCGGCGGGGGTGCCGCTACCCTCCAGCACCAGGCGCACGATGTCGCCCGGGCGGGCCACGCAGGCAATGCCGGGCGGCGCCTGGGGGCCGGCTGGCGCCTGGCCGGCAGCAAGGCGCGGCACGCCCAGCCCGGCGGCCAGCAGCACGCGGCGCTTCATGGCGCGGCCGCCCCCAGGACCCGGCGAAACACACCCAGTTGGCCCTGCGTCGTCGCATCCCAGCCAAAGCCCTCGGCATAGGCGCGGGTGGCGGCGCGGTCGGGTGGCGCCGAAAGCAACTGCCGCACGCCGGCCGCGATCGCCGCGGGGCTGGCATCGGGCAGGACCAGTCCGGCTTCCGGCGACCGGACGGCTTCGCGGCTGCCCCAGGCCGGGCTGGCGATGGCCGGGGTGCCGCAGGCCATGGCCTCCAACAGCACATTGGCCCAACCCTCGCGGCTGGAGGCGAGGACGAGCGCGTCCGCCGCGCCGTAATAGCCCGGCAGCAGGGCATGCGGCCGCGCGCCCTCGAAGCGCACGCGATCCGCCACACCCAGTCTTCCGGCCAGGGCGACCAGCCCCGCCCAGTCAGGTCCGTCGCCGACGATCAGCAGGGTACAACCGGGCAGGGCCGGCAGGGCCGCGATGATGCGGTCGTGGCCCTTGCGTTCGATCAGATGGCCGACCGACAGCAGGACCGGCCCGGCACCCAGCCCCAGGTCGGCCCGCGTGCCGGCGCGGTCGGCGGGCGGGTGAAAGGCGTCCAGATCGACCCCGTTGCGCAGCACCGTGACCTTGGCCTCTGGCGCGCCCAACGCGACCAACCCATCCTTCAGCCCCTGGCTCACCGCGATCAGCGCATCGGCATCCGTGATTGCCTGGAGGATCGCGCCGCGCGCGGGCCAGTGATCGGGCAGTTGGCTGACATCCGATCCCCGGGCCGTCAGCACCACGGGCAGGCCAAATTCCCGCCCCAGGCGCACGGCGACCACGCCGTCGGGATAAAGGTAATGTCCATCTATCGCATCGAACACGCAGCCCTCGGCCAACAGCCGTGCCATAGCCGGGCGCGCGGCGGCATACAGGCTGGCGGGCGCGGTGAGCAGGCCGAGCCCGGGCAGCGCGAGGAAGGCAGGGTGCAAGACGCGAAACCCATGCCGAGCCGCCTCGGGCACCGGCGCGGCGCCGAGCGGACGCCTGGGCACCGGCGCCAACACCGTGCTCGTGGCCTCCCCCCCCAAGACCAGGTGGCGCAGGCGGTTTTCAACGAAGACGCCGTGGTTGGGCCGCGCCGCATGCGGGTAAAGCGTGCTGAACGTCAACAGGCGTATCGGCGGCCGCGGGTAACGTGGTGGCGGGGCCACGTCGAGGTGCAGCGCGGCGCTCATCGACCCGGGCCTGTGGGCTGTGCGCCAGCACGCGGGGCCGAATACGCCGGCTTCCTGCCGAAGGGAAACGCTGCTTCGTGCATCGGCTGCATTCAACGCCCGCCGCGCAGGTCCAGCATCAGCCTTTCGGCCGCCGCACGCTCAGAAAAGGGCGCGGTGGTGGCCAGCGCGGTGCCGAGCACCGCCATGGCTTCCTCCCGCGCGCCCGTCGCCTTCAGCGTAAAGGCCAGATGATAGGCAGCGCCGGGATCGGTTCGGCCCGGCGGCCGCCCCGCCACTGCCTGTCGCAGCAATGGTAACGCCGCGGCCGCCTTGCCATCGCGCGCCAGGATCCAGCCCAGCGTGTCGGCGGTGTCGGCATTGGGCGAGAGGAAGTAGGCCCGCTCTGCCAGCCCCTGCGCCCGGCCCGCGCGCGGTTCCCCAGCATGCTGGCTGACCAGCCAAGCCAGGTTGTTCAACGCCACGGCATCGTCCGGCCGCCGCTCCACCACACCCACCAGGCGGGTTTCGGCATCGGCCAAACGGCCGGCATCGATGTCGAACTGCGACAGCATCAGCTGCGCGACGTTGTCCGTCGGATCCTGCGCCGTCCAGGCGCGCAGCACGGCCGCCGCGTCGTCCTTTCTCCCTGCGGCCAGCCAGGCGCGTGCCGTGCGATGCGCGAGCATGGCCGAAGGCGCTTCGGCATTGGCCGCCGCGAAAGCGCGCGCCGCATCTTCCTGCCGGTTCAACGCGATCAACAGATCGCCACGCAGCATGCGTGACGCCGGCTGTGCCGCCTGCTGCTGTGCCAGGCGATCGGCCTGCTCCAGCGCCGCATCCGGGCCGCGTGCCTCCATCACCACGCGCACCAGGCTTTGCTGCAACAGCGCATCGCCCGGTTGTGCGCGCAGCCCCTGCTGGAGCAGCGTCTCGGCGCCGGCAAAATTGCGCTCGCGGACCATCAGCCCCGCGAGTTGCCGGCGCGCCTGTATCGAATCCGGCGTCTCCGCCAGGGCAAGCCGGCTGGCCGCCCCGGCCTCGGCCCATTCACCTGCTGCCACATGCGCTTCCGTGCGCGCCAGCCGCAGCGCCGGGGCAGTATTGTCGCGCAGCGGCTCGCTCTGCAGCAGACGGGAGGCCGCCGCGCCTTCGCCATGCAGGATCATCACGTTGGCCAGGGTCATGGCGAGCGAAGCCTGGGCCGGTGCGGCCGCCTGCGCCGCCGTCAGGATCGCGCGTGCCTGCGCCGCGCGGGGCGCGCCCGGCAGGCTGGCCAGGCCGAGTTGCCCGGCCGCTTCGATATTGCCGGGCTCAATCCGCAGAACCTCGCCCAGCAGGCGGTCCACATCCGCGCCCTGGCCGTCGATCCAGGCGACGCGGACGAGACCCAGCCGCGCTGCGACGGAGTTCGGAAAATCGCGAAGGACGGTCATGAGGCGCGCCCGCGCCTCGGGCAGTTGCATGCGCATCACCAGCAGCGTGCCCTCGAGCACGCCGGCAGCCTCACCGCGCCGTGCGGCCGGGTCGAGGCGATCCAGCTCCGCGCTCGCCGCGGCCAGGTCGCCGCGCGCAAGAGCAGTGAAAGCCAGCATTTCCCGCGCGCCGACCCGGTTCGGGTCGCGCCGCAGCGCCTCCTCGGCGGCGGCCGCGGTGCCGGCGACATCCCCCGCGGCCAGTCGCGCGGCGGCCAGGCGGGCCAGGATGCCGGCGTCCTGCGGCGCCAGGCTCGCCGCCTGCTGGAGCGCCGCCAGGGCTTCCCGGCGGCGGCCGGCAGAGGCTTGCAGCCGACCCAGCATATCGAGTGCTTCAGCGTCCGCGCCCCCAAGATCGACGAGACGGTTCAACGTCACCACCGCGTCATCCGGCCGGTTTGCCGCGATTGCGAAGGAGGCAAGCAGCTTGGCGCCGCGCGGTTCGCCCGGCTGGCGGGCGACATGCCGGCGGGCCGCGTCCTCGGCCTGTGCCGTCTGCCCCAGGCCACGCCGTGCAATGGCCTGCATCAGATAGCCATCGGGGTAGCTGGCCACGGCGTTACCCATGCGTTGCAGCGACGCGTCGGCCCCGGTCCAGTCGCGCGCCTGGACCTGGAGGCGGGCGCGCAGATACAGCGCGGGCGGCATGTTCGGCAGCACCGCGAGCACCGCATCGATGTCGGTCCGCGCCGGTGCTGTCTCGTTCAGGAACATCAGGGCTTCGGCCCGGCGCAACCGCGCCGAGAGTTGTCCGGGCACCAGGACCAAGGCGCGGCTGAACATCTCCGCCGCGGCCCGGGGCTCGCGCTTCTCGAACAGCAGCGTGCCTTTGCGCAAAATGGCTTCGACGGCGTTGGGGGACCGCGCCAGAACGCCATCGACCAGGGCCTCCGCCGCCGGACGGTCGCCAGCGAGGAGTGCCAATTGGGCCGCCGCCAGATCGGGTTCCGCGGCCTGCGGCGCCAGCCGCTGCGCTGTCGCCACGGCCTCCCGTGCGGGGGTGGACTCGCCCAGCGCCATCAGCGCGAGCGCTCGCCCCGCAGCGGCCTGGCCGCCGGCCGGAGTTTCCGGCTGAGGGTCCGGGAAGGCCCGCAACAGCGCGTCGTGGCGGCCCGAAACCAGGAAGGCGCGGACCAGCAGCGCGGTGCCGGCGGCGGCGTCGTAACCGCGCTCCATCGCCGCGCGCGCCGCGCGTTCCGCCAATTCTCCGTCACCCATCTCAAGGCTGGTGATGGCCAGCGAGGCCTGCACCTCGGCCGAGGCCGGGTTCTCCCGCACAGCGTTGCGCCATTCGAGTTGGGCCGCGCGAAGGTCGCCGCGGGCGAAGGCGGCCCTGGCACGGTCGATCGCCGCGGCATCGGCGTTGCTCGCCCCAAGGCAGCCGATCAGGCCCATGACCAGCAGGCCGTGTCGCAGCGCGCGCCACGGCCGGGGCGGGGAGAACGGCGTGCGGGCTCGGCTCATGGCAGGTCTCCGATCATTCGGGCTTGGATGGAACGGTGCTGCTGGACCCGGCATCGGAGCCGATCCGGCCCGCCGCCATGCCGTGGGCGTGCAGCAGCGCGTAAATGGTCGGCCGGCTGATGCCGAGCAACCGCGACGCGACCGACAGGCTGCCGTTGCTGCGCGCCAGGGCACGTTCGATCGCCGACCTTTCGGCGCGCATGCGCGCAGCGCGCAGGTCAAGGTCGGTGTCGGGCGCGGCCGGTGTCGCCGCCAGTTCCAGATCAGCCGCGGTGATCAACGGCCCGTCGGCCATCAGCGCCGCGCGCTGCATCCGGTTGCCAAGTTCTCGCACATTGCCGGGCCATTGGTGACTGAGGATGGCCTCGGTCGCCGATGGGTCGAACCCGCGCATGCGCCGTCCGAGTTCCTGCGCATGCCGGGCGAGGAACCAGCGCGCCAGAAGCAGGCAGTCATCGCCGCGATCGCGCAGTGGCGGCACCCGCAGGGTCAGCGAATTCAGCCGGTACAGCAGATCGGACCGGAATCTTCCGTCCTCGGCCTGGCTCTCCAGCGGCTGGTTCGTCGCCGACACGACGCGCACATCGACCCGGATCGGCACCCGGCCACCGACCCGTTCGATCACCTGCTCTTGCAGGAAACGCAACAGCTTGGCCTGCAACGACGGCGGCAGGTCGCCCACCTCGTCCAGGAAAAGCGTGCCACCGCTGGCCGATTCGATACGCCCCGCCACCTGGCGGATGGCGCCGGTGAAGGCGCCGCGTTCGTGGCCGAACAATTCGCTTTCCAGCAAAGCCTCGGGGATCGCCGCGCAGTTGATCGCGACGAAGGATTCCTGCGCACGGGGACCGAGGTCGTGCAGCGCGCGCGCCAGCGCTTCCTTGCCGGTGCCACTCTCACCCAGCAACAGCACCGGCACGGACACCTGCGCCAGGCGCTCAACCGTTCGGCACAGCTTCAGCATCGCCTCGTCGCCGGTGATGATGTTGCGGATCGGGCTGGCCCGCGGCATCGATGCGAGGCGTTGGTTCTCGTCCTCGAGGGCGCGCAGACGCAGCGCGCGGTCGATGATGGTGCGCAGGACGGCCACATCGACCGGCTTCTCGCAGAAGTCGTAGGCGCCGAGGCTGATCGCGCGCAGCGTGTGCTCGCGCTGGCCCTGTCCGCTGACCACCACGATCGGCATTCCGGGCGCGAGCACACGCAGCGCTTCCAGGGTGGCGAAGCCTTCGGACACGCCTTCCTCATCGGGCGGCAGGCCGAGGTCGAGCAGGGTGGCGGCCGGCTTCTCCTTGGCGGCCAGGACGCGCGCCTGCGCGCTGTCGTTAGCCAGCAGCACACGGCATTCGGGAAAGGCCCAGCGATACTGGGCGCAGAGGCCGGGATCGTCCTCGACAATCAGAAGTTTTGGCTTGCTCATGGCGCGGACCCCACTGCTTCGCGGCGCGCGTCGCCCTTGTGGCCGATGGCCGGAAGTGTCAGTCGCATGGTCGTACCGCAACCCGGCGCGCTGACCGCGATGACTTCGCCGCCCGCCGCGCGCAGCAGGGCACGCGCCTGCCACGCACCGATGCCGCTACCGCCCGGGCGCGTCGTGGCCAGCGGGCGGAACAGCGCATCGCGGATGAAGGCGGCGGTCATGCCCTGGCCGCCATCGCGGATATCGACCACGACCTGCGGACCGTCACGCCGCAGACAGACACTGACCTTCTCCCCCGGCGCCGAGGCTTCCACCGCATTGTCCAGCAGATGCGTCACGGCGGCGTCGAAGGCGTCCGGCGCCATCGGGATCAGACAGGGCGGTTGGCCGTCGTCCTCGACCGCAACGAGCGGGTGGCGGCCGGCCGCGAGGCTGCGCAGGCGGGACAGGGGCTCGACCGACGGCGCACCAGCAGCGGCGGCTTCCTCCGGCGCCCTCAGCCGGGCGATCAGCGTGTCGATACGGTCGGCAGCAGCGCCCAGCGTGATCAGCATGTCGCGCTGGAAGGCCGGATCCCCGATATGCGTTTCGGCATTCGCCGTCAGCATCCTGAGTTGTGCAGCCACCGTCTTCACGTCATGCGCGACGAAGGCGAAGCGACGCGCATAGGTCGCCAGCCGTTCCTGATCCGTCAGGCGTTCGGCGTTGCGCCGCTCGGCCAGGAACATGGCGACCTCCCGCCCGAGTGTCCGCAGCAGCGCAAAGACTTCGCCGTCCAGGACGAAGGCGGCGCGCGGCCGGGCCAGAAGCACGGCGCCCACCAACCCTTCGCGGTGGTGCGTCAGGGGCACGATGATCCAGAGCGCCGGGAACAAGGCGCGCAGATCGGCCAACTCCTCCGGGCTGGGTTCGGCAACCCAGTCGCCGTCGCGCACGGCGCCCAGCAACGCGTGGTCGGCCGAAAGGGCAAAGGTGCGGGCCGGCCCGTTCCAAGCACCGGCCCAGCGCAGGGTGGCATCCTCGGCGTCACGCATCAGCAGAAGGCCGGACGGGCTGTCGGCCGCATCGGCGATGGCGCGGATGGCACGGACATCGGCCGATGTGTCGCTGTCACGCGACGACAGGGTCGCGACACAGCGCAGCCATTCGCGGCGATAGTCGTAGCGTGCGAGGAAAAAGTGATCGACCAGCATTCGCCGCAGCCGGGACCGTACCGACCGCGCCGTGGCCGCGACGGCCAAGGCCATGACCGCCCCCGCCGCCAGCCCGATCTGCAGGGCATTCGCCCAAGGATCGCCCAGGTGGCGCAGAGCCTCGCCAACCGCGCCGACACCGAGCAGGAACGTGCCCGCGACCATCAGCGTGGTGCCGTGGAACACCAATTGCCGCGACACCGGCGGGTCGCGACGCGCGCGGCGGTCGCGGACCGCGGTGATCGCGAGCAACGGGGCTGCGGCGGCCGTCAACACGGCGCGCGCATCGATCATGCCGGTTGATACGCTGCGCGACAGGGCCGCTTCAGCGTAGAGTACAAGGTCAAAGGCGGCCAGGCCGCCGAGCGAGATGCACGGCAGGATGATGTGCCAGCGCGCTGCCTCTGGCGCGCTGCGGTACAGGTTCTCGGCCAGCAGCACCACCAGCAGCGCGACCCCGAGACGGGCCAGCACCGCCGGCGAACCCAGCGTGGGCAGGGTGAGCGTGGTCGCGATCGCCGGCAGCAGGCTGGCCAGTGCAAGACCTGTGACGACCATCCCGATCCCGGCGAAACGCCAGACCAGGGCCGCTCGCGCCCCGGCGGTCCGGCGGTAAAGCACCAGCAAGGCCGCGAACCAGACCGCGCTGCGGGCGACCTCCAGCATTCCGGCGCCGCCTTCCAGCGGGGTGGCCGGTGCCAGTGCGACCGCGAGCGCCCAGACCGCGGTCGCCGCCATGGTCACCGCCAGCAGCACCGCAGTCGGGCTGCGACCGGCGACGAGAACGAGCACGGCCCAGGTCGCGCAGATGGCGGCGCAGCCGGCATGGAGAAGAGTGGAGGTGACCATGGTCACGCGCGACGATCCTGGCGGATGCCGGTCACCGGGCGCCCTCTTGGAAAAGCACCACGCGCACGGTGGCGACCAGGATCAGAAGGTCGAGGAAGAAACTCCGGTTGCGCACGTAGTACAGGTCGTAGGCGAGCTTCATGCGCGCGTCCTCGACCGAGGCGCCGTAGGGGTAGTTGACCTGCGCCCAGCCGGTGATGCCGGGCCGCACGCAGGCACGGTCGTTATAATGCGGGATGATGATGCCAAGTTCGGCGACGAAGCAGGGACGCTCCGGCCGCGGCCCGACGATGGACATGTCGCCGCGCAGCACGTTGAGGATCTGCGGCAGCTCATCGATGCGCGTCAGGCGGATGAAGCGGCCCACGCGGGTGACCCGGGGGTCCTGGCGCACGGCCCAGACGGCCGTGCCGCCGCGTTCGGCATCGACACACATGCTGCGGAACTTGAACAGCGTGAACACGCGCCCGCCAATGCCGCAGCGTTCCTGGCGGTAAAAGATGGGGCCCGGGCTGTCGAGGCGGATCAACAAGATCGTCACCATCGTGATCGGCAAGGTCATCAGGATGAGCGCGAGGCCGACCGCAATATCGAAAACACGCCGGAGTAGGGCCTTCGACCGTCCCTCCCGCGTCCCACGGGCCGTGTTCAGCCAATCGAACGACAACCGATCGCTGGCGACGCGGCTGAGGCGGCATTCCTGCAGTTCATCCTCGGTCAGCACCCGCACGCTGGCGTCCAGGCAGTGCCGGCGCAGCGCCGGCGTCATGGCCGCCGGGTCGGCCGAAACCACGGCCCAAATGCGTTGCGCGCGCAATGCGTCCGGCCGCAGCGCATCCGCGATGCTCATCGCGGCGGCGGGCAGGTGAACGATTTCAAACGGATCGGGACGGCTGGCCTCGGCCCCGGCGAGGCGCGGATCATCGCTGAATGCCAGGATGCGATGACGGACCAGCCCCGTCCGATTGGCGCCGATGCAGACAAAGCGGGCGACTGTCACGGCGCCGAGCCAGCCCAAGAGGATCTGGCCGAGCAGCAGCGATGAGGCGCTCCCTTCGCCGGCCGCCGGAAAGGCCAGCAGGCTGAGCCAGGCGATCGCCAGCAGGAGCACCGCTGCCACCAGGGTCCCGGTCAACATCCGTGCCAGGAAGGCATGGCCTGGCGGCTGGTACAGCCCGCTTGCACCAGACACCAGTCCGGAACAGAGCGCCAGGATCGCCGCCACCATGGCCGCATGCACGAGGTCGGTCGATGCGCCGGAGCCGGCGCCCCAGGCCATGAGGCCGTAGATCGCCAGAAACACGACGAGGGCCTCGCACACATACATGAACAAAAGGTCTGACCGTACGTTATGGCCGAACATGCTCGTCATTCGACCCTCCAGTCGTATCAATGAATGCCAGTGGCGCCTTCGGGTTATAGAATCCGAGCGGGCCGAAGAATAGGAATTATAAATCTCTCTCTCCGAAAATATGGAACAAATACGAATATTTGCGATGATTCGTTCATAGATTCAACACACGGCGCAAGTTTTCCTAAAATTTTACACTTTGCGTTCGATGATCGCGGACAGGGTCAGATTTTTGCCGCATGATTTCGTTGATGTTTTTGGGTTGTCCGGTAATCTGACGAACAGAAGGCGCAGCAACGTGGCCCGATCGGCCGCACAACGACACGAGGCACCCACATGCTCCGCATGCCAACAGCAGCCATTTCGTTACTGTCTATTTTAGTGATGGCGGGATGTGCCGCACAGCCGGTCGCAACGCCATCGCTTGCCCCTGGCGCGGCAGCGAGCCCAGGCGTGCAGGCAGCGTCGAACTCGGACTACGTGCTCGGACCGGGCGATACGATCACGGTATTCGTGTACCGATCGCCGGAACTCAGCGCGTCCGAACTGCCGATCAGGCCTGACGGGCGCCTCTCCTTGCCGTTGGTGCCGGATGTCGAAGCCGCCGGCATCACGCCGACCGAACTCGGCAAGCGGATCGAGGACCGGCTGCGCGCCTACGTGCTCGAACCCAACGTCACTGTCATGGTGCGCACGTTCCAGGGTCCGCCCGACCGCCAAATTCGTGTCATCGGTGAGGCCGCGACGCCAATGGCCATGCCGTACCGCGAAGGCATGACGGTGATGGACGTCATTATCAGCGCCCGGGGCATGACGCGTTATGCGGCCGGCAACCGCGCCTCGATCATTCGCCGCGAACCCAGTGGCCAGGTGTCGATCCCGGTCCGTCTGGCCGATTTGATGCGGGGCGGCGACGTATCGCAGGACATCGCGATGCGGCCCGGCGACACGCTGGTCATTCCGCAGGGCTGGTTCTGAGCCATGCAGCTCGGTGGGGTCGTCCAGCGCTATGTTTCGGCGGGTTGGGGGCAGCGCTGGAAGGCGTTGCTGGTCACCTGGCTTGTCTGCATCTTCGGCTGGATGGGCGTGCAGCTGATCCCGAGCCAGTATGAATCGAGCGCCCGCATCTATGCCGATCCGGACGCCATCCTGGCGACGCTACTGCGGGGCATCGCAGTCGAAAGCAGCCCAGCCGGCCAAGTCGAGGTTCTCCAGCGCACGCTGCTGAGCCGGCCAAATCTGGAAAAAGTCATCACGCGCACCGATCTCGACCAGCGCGTGTCTGACGCCGCGGAACGGGATCTGCTCATCACCAGGCTAACGCGGGAGATCCGCATCACGCCGCAGACCCGCGGCCTGTTCACGATCGACTACCGCGACGTCAGCCCGCGTGTGGCGCGGGACGTGGTGCAGACGATGCTCACCTTGTTCATGGAAGCCGCCGTCTCGACCGATCGGCAGCAGATGGCCAGCGCAAGGACATTCGTCGCCCAACAGATCACCAGCTACGAGGTCCAGCTGCGGCAGGCGGAGCGCCGCCGGGCAGAGTTCCAGGCGCAATACATCGACCTGCTGCCGTCCGTGGCGCTGGGTGGCGCTTCGCGCCTCGAAGCCGCGCGCGCGCGGCTGCAGCAGGTCCAGGGCGAGCTGCAGGATGCGCGCATGCGCCGCGATCTGACGCAACAGCAGATCGACGCCATGCCTACGCAGGCCGAAGGTGGCGGCGGTGGCAGTGGCGATCCGCGCGTGGCGGAGGCGGAACGCAATCTGCGCGACCTGCGCACGCGCTTCACTGATCAACACCCTGAGGTTACGGCGGCGCAAAGGGTCGTGGCCCAGCTTCGCAGCAGTGGCGGTGGCGGTGGCGCGCCGCGTGCGCCGACCGGGACCAGGACCACACGCTCCAGCCCCGAACTCGAACAGCTGCGGGTCAGGCTGGTGGATGTCCTGGCGCAGATCTCTTCGCTGGAACGCCAGGATCGTGACGGACGGGCAGAGATCACGCGGTTGGATGCGGTTGCCCGAAGTGAGCCGGAGATCCAGGCCCAGTTCATGAACCTGGACCGCGACTACACGGTCTTGCGCCGCAACTACGAAGAACTGCTGACGCGCCGCGAATCGATCCAGATCGCTGGCGCCGCACGCACGAACTCGGACCGTGTCAAACTGGAAGTCATCGACCCGCCTACGATGCCGACGAGCGCTGTGGCGCCGAACCGGCCGCTGCTCTCCGCGGGGGTGCTGATCGCGGGTATTGGCGCGGGTTTGATGGTGGCGATTCTGCTGGTACGGCTGGATGGCGCCTTTTATTCGGTGCATGATCTCAGGGGACTGGGATTGCCGGTCCTTGGCGGTGTCTCGGCACCTAAGGCTCCAAGACGCCTGGCGCCGGTCTTCGGTTTCGCGGGCGCGTTTACCCTGTTGTTCGCCGGTTTCGGCGCGGTGCTCGCCGGCGTGCCCGGCATGTTGTTTCGGATGATCGCATGAACGCTCCCGCCAATCCGCGCGCCCACCTGGTCGAGCGTGCCGCCGAAATGATGGGTGGCCTTGCCGGTGGGCTGGCTACGCCGGCGGTCCCGCTCCCGGCCGCCGGCACGACCTCGCGGCCCGACCGCCCGGCCCAGGCTGCGCCGGCATCCACCAGGGCCGTGCCGGTCATTCCACGAGCAACGCTCGTGGAGGCGGGGCTCATCCACAGTCCCGATGGGCCGCTGCGCAGCCGCCCGTGGGAGGAGATGACCATCGTCCAGCATCAGGTGCTGCGCACAATCAGGGATGCGGCACCAGGCACGGGACCGCGCGCCCGCGTCGTGCTGGTGACCAGTGCCATGCCGAATGAAGGCAAGACCTTTACTTCGCTGAACCTCGCCGCCAGCATCGCGATCAGCGGCGCGCGACAGGTTGTGCTCGTCGATGCCGACGGACGGCTGGGCGGGATAAGCCATGCCTTGGGCGTCGCCGGGGCCTTGGGCTTGCGTGCCCTGGCGCATGACACCGGCAGCCGCGCGGCGGCGATGCCGCTACCGACCGCGATCGAAAAGCTTCAAGTACTGCCCTATGGCGCCTGCCCCGACGGCCAGCCTGACCTGCCCTCGGGCGCCACAATGGCGGCGGCGGTGTTGCGCCTGGCCGCGGCGCTGCCGGACACGATTTTGGTGCTGGACTCGCCGCCGTGCCTTTCAACGAGTGAACCTAGCGCGCTTGCCGCCGTGTCGGGGCAGGTCGTGCTTGTGGTCTCCGCGCAACGCACCCAGCGCAATGAGGTCGAGGCCGCGCTCGACATGCTCGATGCCTGCCCGGTCCTGCAACTGCTGCTGAACCGGGTGCAACTCACCGCCAACGATACCTTCGGTGCCCACGGGAACTACGGAGCGCCGTATGCGACCTGAGTCTCAAGCAGCGTTGCTGATCGCGAGCCTGGGTGCCGTGCTCACGGCCGCCCTGCCGGCCGTGGCCCAGCCAACGCCACCGCTGCCTTCGTTCGGTGCACCCAGCGACACAGCCGCGCCGAACTTGGGCCAGAACTTGGGCGGACCGACGGGAACCGGCGCCAGTGCCAGTCCCGGGCTGGCGGGGCCGCGGGCGTCGGCGGCCCGGATCGGCACGCTCGGCTTCCCGTATTCGGCCGCGGCACCGCCGGCCGACGCACTGGCGCGCGGATGGCGCCTGACGCCAAGCCTTGGGATCCAGGGCCAGGCCAACGACAACGTCAACCAGACGCCGTCGAACCGGCGATCTGAGCTGATCGGCAGCGTGACCCCGGGGCTGCTGATCGAGGTGGACACATCGCGGCTGAGGGGCACCGTCAACCTCGCCCCGACCGCGCAGGTGTATGGCTCCGACAGCAGCCAGAACCGCATTGACCGGATCTTCAACGGCCAGTTGCTCGCGACCCTGGTTCCGGATGCGGTGTTCCTGGACATGCGCGGGGCCGCCGGTGTGCAGGCGGCCGGTGGTGGCTTCGCGCCGGCGGGCGATGCTGTCGTGAACCGGACGAACCAGGTGCAGACGACCAGCGTGCAGATTTCGCCGTATTACGTGTACCGGTTCGCCAGCGCTGCAACAGTGCAGGTTGGCTATGCGTACCAGCAGGTCACCCAGAATATCGGTGGCGACGGCAGCGGCGGACTTACCCCGACGGGACAGGCGTTCTTCACGAACCAGGACTTCACTGGCAACGAATTCTACGCGGTCGCGCGAACGGGTGAGGATTTCGGCCGCTTCGCCATGGAGGGTCGCGCCGTCTGGACCGACTATTCGGGCAGCGGCGTGTTCGATGGGGCGTATCGCCGGATCGCCACGGTCGAGGGACGTTACGCCATTACGCGTGAGGTCGCCGCGCTGCTTGAGGGGGGCTACCAGTCGCTGAACTACGCCGGCACGCCGGGCTTCACGGTAGATGAGCCGGTCTGGTCGGTTGGCACCCAGATCACGCTGTCGGAGCAAAGCCGCATCATCCTGAAATATGGGCACCGAGACGGTGCCGATTCCGCCTTCGTTCAGGCGGTTGTCGCGCTGGGTGGCCGGACGACGCTGTTTGCGAACTATTCGGAAACTGTCTCGACGGCCGGCCAGGCCGCGTTGGACCTTCTGTCCACGACCACGCTCGATGAATTGGGCAACCCGATCGATTCGGCGACGGGCGCGCCGGTGGCGCAGCCTTTCAACAACTCCCTCACCGGCGTGCAAAGCGGCCTGATGCGCGTGCGTGGCGGGTCCGTCACGATCAGCCAAGCCTGGCCGCGCGATACGGTCAGCTTCACGGTGACGCGCCAGGAAATGACCCCGATTTCGTCGGCGCCCGGCACCATCTCCTCCGGGCAGACGAACACCTACGGCGTGCTGACCTGGTCGCACAACCTGACGGACAGGACCAGCACTGTCGTCTCAGTGCAGGGCGGCAGCTACGAAACGCCGGCAGTTGGCAGCGGAAACCTGTTCTCGGGCAGCGTGTCGCTGGTGCACCAGTTGACCCCGACCCTGAACGGCCTGTTGCAGGCCCGCACCACCATTCGGGACGACGATTCCGCGAGCGGCCGCGCGACGCAGAACGTCCTGCTCGTTGGCCTGCGCAAAACCTTCCAGGATTGGTGATGAACGTCGATTTCTACGGGTTCCGTGAACGACCGTTCATGATGACGCCCGATGCACGGCTGTTCTTCGCCAGTGAAGGGCATCGCCGAGCCTATGCGCACCTGACCTATGGCATTGCGCAATGCGAGGGCTTCGTCGTTGTGACCGGCGAGGTCGGCGCCGGCAAAACCACCCTGATCGAGAAGCTGTGCGCGGAGATCGACCCGAACGGGTTCGCGGTTGCGCGTGTGGCCACCACGCAGGTTTCCGGCGACGATGTGCTGCGGCTTGTCGCCGATGCCTTCGGCGCGCCTACCGACGGCACCAAGGCGGCCGTGCTGATCGGCATCGCCGCCATGCTGCGGGGTGCCAGCCGGCGCCATTTGCTGATCGTGGACGAGGCGCAGGGCCTTTCGCTCTCGGCGCTGGAGGAGCTGCGCATGCTCTCCAACGTGACGGACCAGGGGCACGCACCGCTGCAGACGATCCTTATGGGCCAACCCCAGCTGCGCCGCATGTTGGCAAGCCCCGACCTCGATCAGCTGCGCCAGCGCGTGCTCGCATCCTACCATCTCGGTGGCCTGTCGTGCGAGGAGACGCACGCCTATGTCGAACATCGGCTGCGCGCCGTCGGCTGGGATGGCTGGCCGTCGTGGGAAGATGCGGCGCTCGATCGCGTGCATCGCCACAGCGGCGGCATCCCGCGCCGGATCAATCGCCTGTGCGCACGCGTACTGCTCGGCGGCGCACTCGAACACGCCGACCAACTGACCGCGCCGATGGTCGAGGCGACGGCGCTGGAGCTTGAGGATGACCTGGGCGGCCTGCCCCACCAGGACCCGCCGCCGCGCGACCTGGGCAATACCGATCTGATCGACGAACTGTCACGGCGCGTCGATTCCCTGGAGCGCATGGTCGCGCGCCGCGAGCGCGTGTTCTTCCGCATGTCGGAGCTCTTCTCCGACCATCGCCGGGTGCAGTGATGTCCGCCGTCGTGCGCAATGCGATGAGTGTCGATGTCGAGGACTGGTTCCAGGTCCAGGCCTTTGCCGGTGTCATTGGGCGGGGCGAGTGGGATGGCCTGGCACCGCGGGTCGGCGCCAACACAGGGCGGGTGCTGGACCATTTCGCGCGTGTCGGCGTGAAGGCGACCTTTTTCACGCTGGGCTGGGTGGCTGAGCGCGACCCGGTCCTGATGCGTCGCATCGTCGCCGAGGGCCATGAACTCGCAAGCCACGGCTTCGGGCATGAACGGGTCGATCTGATCGGCCAGGATGCGTTCCGCGACGATATCCGGCGCGCTAAGGCGGTGCTGGAGGATGTATCGGGCGCACGCGTGATCGGCTATCGCGCGCCGACCTTTTCGATGGGGGTCCGCACGACGCCCTGGGCGCACCGCGTCCTGGCCGAGGAAGGCTACGCCTACAGTTCCTCGATCTTTCCGATCCGGCATGATCTGTACGGCGAACCCGACGCGCCACGCGGTCCGCACCGCCCGTTCACGGATGGCGTGGTCGAATTGCCGATGACCACGGTGCGCGCGCTCGGCCGCAACCTGCCCTGCGCCGGCGGCGGCTGGTTCCGGCTGCTGCCCTATGGTCTGTTCCGCGCCGGACTGCGCCGCGTCAACGCGGTCGAGCAATGGCCCGGAACCTTCTACTTTCATCCGTGGGAAGTCGATCCGGACCAGCCACGCGTGACGGCAGCATCGCCGCTGTCGCGGTTCCGGCATTATTCGCGCCTGTCCAGCATGACGCGCCGCATCGATCGGCTGCTTTCCGACTTCGACTGGGGCCGTATGGATCAGGTCCATGCCGGCGACATCGCCGCACGGCCGGGTGTGCACTAGATGTCGCTCCGTATCCGCGCCCTGGATGACCAGTCCGGGCCCGCCTGGGATGCCTTCGTACAGGCAACGCCCGATGCGACGTTCTTCCATCTGTCCGGCTGGCGACAGGTCATTGAGGACGCCTTCGGCCACAAGACCTATTTTGCTTACGCCGAACAGGATGGTGCGATCATCGGCGTGCTGCCACTGGCGCGGATGCGGACGCGGCTATTCGGCGATGCGCTAATTTCGACACCCTTCTGCGTCTATGGCGGGCCCATCGCGGTGACGCCGGACGCGGCGGCGGCGCTGGAAAGCCATGCCCGCGACCTGATGCGGACCCTGGCGGTGCCATCCCTTGAGTTCCGCCGCCTGTCGGCGCCCGACGCCGGCTGGACCGAAAGGCCAGCGCTGTACAACACCTTCCGCCGCGCGATCACCGGCGATGCTGAAGCCGACATGAAGGCCATTCCGCGCAAGCAGCGCGCGATGGTCCGCAAGGGGATCCAGAACGGCCTCACCTCGATCAGTGACAGCAACACCGACACGCTCTTCTCGGTCTATGCGCAAAGCATGCTCAACCTTGGGACGCCGGTTTTCCCCCGGCGGTATTTTCGTTTGCTGGCCCAGGCCTTTCCGGATGCGCATGACGTGACGACGGTGCTGCACGAAGGCCAGCCGGTCGCCTCCGTCCTGAACTTTCATTTTCGCAAGGAGGTTCTGCCGTATTACGGCGGTGGGACCCGTGCCGCACGCGCGCTGGCCGCGAACGACTTCATGTACTGGGAGGTCATGCGCCGCGCGGGGACCGAGCGCGGCGCGCGGCTGTTCGATTTCGGGCGCAGCAAGTCGGGCACGGGTGCCTTCGCGTTCAAGCAGAACTGGGGATTCACGGCTCAGCCGCTGCACTATTGCTACCAGCTGCGGGAGGGTGCGCGGCTAGCCGACCACAATCCGACCAACCCGAAATACCGGCTGATGATCGCCGGCTGGCGGCGCCTGCCGCTGCGGCTGGCGAACCTGTTGGGTCCACCGATCGTCAGAGGGTTGGGCTGAGCGATGAGACGCCGATTGCTGTTCCTCTGCCACCGTATTCCCTATCCCCCCGACAAGGGCGATAAGATTCGCGCGTGGCACATGCTGGAGCGGCTGACGCAAGGCTGGGATGTCGATCTTGGCTGCCTGGTGGATGATCCAGCGGACCTCGCATTCCTGCCGCACCTGCGCACGGTCTGCGACCAGGTGGTCTGCGAGACGACCGGCAGCCGGACGACCGCGGCCGCGCGCGCGCTGATGCGGCTGCGCCCGGGGCAGCCGCTGACCCTGGGCTGGTTCCATTCGTCCGATCTCTACGCCTGGGCCGGGCGCAGCCTGGCATCCGGGCGCTACGATGCGGTCTTCGCCTATTCGGCGGCGATGGCGCCCTATGCGCTGCAATCCGTGGGCTCCCACCCGGAACCAGCGCGCGTGCTGGACCTGGTCGATGTCGATTCCGAAAAATGGGCAGCCTATGCGGCCACTGCACGACCGCCGATGCGCCAGATCTGGCAGCGCGAGGCACGGACGCTGCTGGCCTTCGAACGGCGCATGGCGGGGCTGTTCGATCACACCATCCTGGTCTCGCAGGAGGAGCGGCGCCGCTTCGTCGATCTCGCCCCGGGGTGCTCTGACCGCGTGGGGTGGGTGGACAATGGCGTGGACCTCGCGCGGTTCGATCCACATCAGATTTTCCCGAGCCCGTACAACGGGTCGGCGGCGCCAGTGGTCTTCACCGGCACGATGGATTACCGGCCGAATGTGGAGGCCGTCTGTTGGTTCGCGACCCAGGCCATGCCCTTGCTGCGCAGCGGCCAGGGTCCACACGCGACGTTTCACATCGTCGGCGCCAACCCGACGCCGGCGGTCATGGCGCTTGCCGCGATGCCGGGCGTGCATGTCACCGGCAAGGTCGCCGATACCCGCCCCTACATCGCCCATGCCGCCGTCGCCGTCGCGCCCCTGCAGATCGCGCGCGGCATCCAGAACAAGGTGCTGGAGGCGATGGCGATGGCCCGCCCGGTGGTCGCCTCCCCCCAGGCTTTTGAGGGCATTCGCGCAGAGCGCGGTCGCGACATACTCGTCGCCGACGGGCTTGGCGAGACGGTGCGTTCGGTAACACAGGTGTTGCGCGGCGCGCATCCGGACCTTGGTCAGGCGGGACGTGACGCGGTCGTGCTCAACCACGACTGGGCGGCGACGTTGCGGCGGCTTGACCGGTTGCTGCCGCCGGATGGCGCCACGGCGGTTGGGTTGGACGTCGCGGCATGAGCGTCGCCGGATTGCCCGCGGCCGTTGCCAGCCCTGGGCGCGATGCGGCGTGGACCGGCGCGCTATGGGTCCTGGCTGCGGCCCTGTGCCTCACGGGATTTCTGTTCCGGCAGGAAGCCTTGGCCGCGGTCGTGACCTGGGACCGTTCCACCGCCTACAACCACTGCTGGCTGGTGCTGCCAATCTCGGCCTGGCTGGCTTGGACCCGCCGCCACCGCCTGATAGGGCTTCGACCGGAACCCTCGGCGCTGCTCGCGCTGCCGGCGATCGGTTTTGCGCTTGCGTGGCTGGTGGCCGAGCGTCTGGGCATCATGGAAGGCCGACAACTCGCAGCCTTGGGCATCATGGTGGTGTTGGTGTTTGCGATCCTGGGTTGGCGCGTCGGGCGGGCGATGGCGGCGCCTTTGGCCTATCTTGTCTTCCTCGTGCCGTTCGGGGCCTTCCTCGTGCCGCAGTTGCAGGTGGTTACGGCGGAGATCATCTTGTTCGGCCTTCGGCTTTTCGCCATTCCGCATTTCGCCGATGGCCTGATCATCGAAATCCCGGCCGGCACGTTTCTGGTCGCCGAGGCCTGCGCGGGGCTGCGCTTCATCATCGCCTCACTGGCCTTCGGCGCGCTGTACGCCTTGGTGATGTTCCAAAGCCCCGGACGGCGGCTTGTGGTGATGGTATTGGCGGTCGTCGTGCCCGTGCTGGCCAATGGTTTGCGGGCGCTGGGGATTGTCCTGCTCGGGCATCATCTGGGCAGCGCCGAGGCGGCGGCGGCCGATCACGTCATCTACGGCTGGGGCTTCTTCTCGGTCGTGATCCTGCTGTTGGTTTTGGCGGGGTTGCCGTTCCGGCAGGACGGACCCGATCGGTTCAAGGCACCCGTGGTGCGCCCGCGCCCCGGCTCCGACTTTCGTGCCGCCCGCCTGCTCGCGGCCGCCGCTTTGCCTCTGTTGATGGGCGGCTCTGCCCTGGCCTTGGCGAGTTGGGCCAGCGCCGCCGGCGCGGCAGGCACGTCACCGGTCGCGGCCCATCTGATCGCGCCGCCGGGATGCACGGTCGGCCCCGGGCAGGACATTCTGCGCTGTGGCGACGCGGTCGTTTCGGTCCGTCTGCTGTCGTTTTCGTCCCGCGTGACCTGGGCGGCCGTTGCGGCGCAACGCAATCGGGCTACCGGTGAAGACGACGAGGCCGCCGTCTTCACTGTCACGACCGAAGGCGCGTCCTGGCAGGTGCGCCGCAACAGGGGCAGTGCGGAAACTGTCGCGGTCGCGGCGTGGCTCGACGGGCGACCGGCCGGCGATGGTCTGCGCAGCCGCGCCTTGCAGGCCTGGAATGGCGTAAGGGGCGGGCATGGCCGCCCTGTGCTGGGCGTTGTGTCGCTACGGGCCGTGGCGCCCCCCCGTGACAATCCCGGCGAACAACGCGAACGGGCACTGATGCGCCAGGTTCTGGAAGCGCAGGCGGCGGGGTTGACGCGACAAGCAGCGTCCCTGTCCCGCGATCGGTAGGACACGGTGGTCCGTCCGATGCATTCGGCGCCCCGCCAGGAAGCGCGAATACGGGAATGCCGATCGCGGTAAACAAAAAGGTTCTCGATGGTGGCTCTGGCCCAATACGAAACTCACGCCGGGCGTCGTCCGCCCGGCGTGATTGTTCAGAGCGCTTTGCCCCACATGGAGGCCGAACCGGTCAGGGTCAGTCGGGACTGCCCGGCCCGCCACGGCGTTGGTAATGGCTCGCCATCATCCGGGCGACGGCGACCAGTGCGCTGCGGTGACGCGGATCGGTGAGGGTCCCGAAGACCTGGATGAGTTCGACGATGTCGTCGTCCTCACTGGCGGGCGGTGCCTGCGGGGAAGGTTCGTGCGACGAACCGCCCGCGGAGATCAGGATATCGGCCCGGACGCCAAGGGCATCCGCGATGGCGATCAACCGGCTTGCGGCGATGCGTGTCGCGCCAGTCTCATAGCGGTGCAACTGCGCACCAGTCACCCCGACACGTTCCGCCAATTCCTTCTGCGTCTTGCCTTGCGCGCGGCGCAGGCGGCGGACTTCGCCACCGACCGCGGAATCGGACCCCATGGCGGCGCGGCGCCCGGGTGCGAAGGCCGCCATCCGAAACCTTTGTTCGACCGAAGAACCTTGGGTCTCGGCGCCATTGCTGGCGACGGCGGTCGCGAGACCGATATGCGCGATGGTAGCGGGCTTGGCTTCGGTTCGGGCCGACTCGCTTCGCGCCGATTCGATTTGCTTCGAATCGATTCTGGCCATCGGGCGAAGGCCAGACGCAAGCCGGATCGTGCCGCTGAAACTGTTCGGATTCGGTGCCATCTGCGTTTCTCCAAACTCCGTGGGCGGGGACCAGCCCCTGGTGGAGGCTTTTCGCCACCACCTACGACCGTAAAAATACATGACGGGGCGGGGGTGCAAAGCGCAATGATGGCGAGGCTGCGAAATTTGCTACCGGCGCGCGCCGCTATTTCGTTGTGGTTTCCGTCTCAATTCAACCATCGCGGTCAAATGAGCCGGAATCCATCATGAAACCGGCCACGGACTGGTGCGGCCACGGCCTCGGGCGTCAATCCGATCCGCACCACTCGAGAAAATTCGCCACAACGGCGAAACTCCACGTTAACTTTCCCGCCTGGGGCGAGCAACGGTCAGCTCCAATATCCATTCCAACTGACGGACTCGTGATCCACCCTTTGCGAGAATCGCCCGATCATAAACGCTCAAAAAGCATTAATTGTCTTTATTATAAGACAATTGACTTAGCTTCACTTTCTTCACAACAGAAAATGCGTACGGCAGCAGCGTCCACATGGGCATAACGGCCCGCCGCCG
>JBBRWI010000018.1:0-31702 GCA_038249305.1 Acetobacterales bacterium | reverse complement strand
TCCCGCTCCCGCCCATACCGCAGCGAAACCCTGGCATCGTCGCGCCCTTCGCGCACCAGCAGCGCCAGCGCGAGGGTCGCGGCACCGAGCATAAGCAGCAGCAGGGCCGCCACGAAAATCCCGTGCGCCTCCAGCAGCCAAGCGAACAGGGCGGCACCGACCGAGATGCCGCCGACGAAGCCGATCCGGGTGACGGCGTTGGCGGTGCCAAGCCGCTCGTTTGGCACCTGGTCGATGATCAGGCCGTCGGTCGCGGTGTCGATCAGTGACGCGAATACGCTGTGCAGCATCATCACGCTGGCGATCGTCGCCATGCTCGCGAGCGTCACCGCACCTTCAAGCGTCAACCGCGTGAGCGCGAGCCAGGCGGCGAGCAGCGCCACCACCACCCAGAAGCGCCGCCGTCCCATGCAAAAACCGCCAAAGCGGTCAACCACCGGGCCCCAAAGCGGCTGCAGCACCCAAGGCAGGCCGATGGCTGCGACATAGGCGCCAACCGCCTCCGTCGTGGCGCCGAGCGCGGAGAAGTGATTGGGCAGCGCGGTCAGCGCGAAGCCGGCGATGACACCTTGATATGCGTAGAGCCCGATGATCAAGGCGTAACGCCACCTCGGCGCGGCGATCAGCGGCGTGACGCGACGAGGTTCCCGGTTATCGTGACCGGGAGAATGCGGGGAGGCCATGTCACCTGGCATCAGGCATTGCGCGCGAGGCAAAGGCTTCGCACCGAGCCGGCGGCAGAGGCGGCAGAGGCGGCCGCAGGCTTGCTTGCACCGTGCGGATTGATCGGCCACCAGGGTCTGCATCGAGCAGGGCGAGCACCGCCTGCCTGCCAATGTAGCCAGCACCGCCCGTGACGAGGACGCCGGTCATCGACAACGCTCCGCTGCCACGCCTACGATCATGCGACGACGCCCAGGCCAGCCGACCCCAAATCACCCTGCACCCGCAGCCGCTCGTCCCCGCCGGTCGCGGACAAGGCGCGGGTCAGCCCCTCGACATCGCCGAACTGATAACCGATTTGGCTGGTGTAGGCGGCGCAGGCGCTGAGCCGGCGGAGCGGGTCGGTCGGAAGGGTGGCTTTCGGCAATCCGTCGTGCAGTGGCGCGAAGGGTCGGCGGATCCCGGGGCGCACGGTATAGGGAAAATCCTGCCACCAAAGCACCGGGATCGTCGGCCGTAGCCCATGGATCGCGCGCACGGTCAGCACGTGATCAACATGCGCGCCGATCGCCTGCGGCGCCAACAACAACGTTGGGCGCAGCGAGGACAGCAATCGGGCGATGCAGACCGCCGCCGCCCGATCGGCTGCGTCATCGTGGCGGGGCTCTGCGAAAAGCGCCGCTGCCGAAGCGTAACCGCGGTGCGGCGCCTCGCGCAGCCCGAGCCAAACGGGCCGCGCGCCGAGAGCGTTACAGGCGATGACATCCTCCGCCCGGCGCAACGCCATATAGTCGGCATCCGGTGGGAGCCCCTTGTCGGTCTGGCACGCCAGCGCGAAGCCGCTTGGCGCCGGGACCGAGGCAGTGAACAGCGTTGCCAGCACCACTTTCCAGCCCTGATCGACCAGGCAAGCCAGGGTGCCGCCGGCCGAGAAGGCGGCGTCGTCCAGGTGCGGCGACAGGGCGAGAGCGACCCCCATCACAGCAGATGCGGCGCGGCGCGAAACCGGCAGGCGTCGCGCGGCAGCGTGGGATCGAAATCGCTGTTTGGCGCGGTGCCCCGCAGGCTCCCGTACACCGCGAGGATCTGCCGCCCCACCGCTTCCCAGCTGTAGACGCGCCGGCATTCCTCCAGCGCGGTTGTGGCGAGCCGCGATCGTAGTGGCGCATCCTCGATCAGACGACGCAGATTGGCGGCCAACCCAGCGACATCCCCGGGCGTGCTCAGCAACCCGTTCTCCTCGTGGCGCAGGCAGTCCACCACGCCGACCGCCGTGCAGGACACCGTCGGCAGGCCGCTCGCCATGGCTTCCAGCACCGTGTTGGAGAAGCCTTCGGCATAAGTCGGTGAGACGAAGGCGTCGGCTTGTTGGTAAACCAATGGCGCGGCCGCATAATCCGCATAGCCGGTAAAGGCGATGCCCAGCCCGAGCTCGGCGCCGCGGGCTTGGCACGGTTCGAGGTCAGGGCCGATACCGCTGATGGTGGCGGCGAAACCCACGCCCCGCGCGCGCAGAAGATCGAGCGCTTCGATGAAGTCGAGCGCGCCTTTCCGCCGATCGACGCGGCCGTGATAGAGCAGCCGCACCGGGTCGGCAGCCGCGCCGGGATGGCGGCCCGGTAGGGGATGGAACTGCCGAACGTCAACCGCGCCAGGAACGATCGTGAACCGATCGCGCCGTACACCGAGACGTTCGACAACTTCCGCAGCGAAACTCTCGCAGCCGATCAACAGCCGGTCCGCGCGCGCGAGCACATGCAGCATCGCGCGTCGATGATTTTCGCAGCAGGAACCCACCCAATGGCCGTCGCCGCCCTGGATGGAGACCACCGTCGGCACGCCGATCCGCCGCGCCGCCAGCAGCACGGCCCAGCCATTCGGGTAGCCATACTGCGCATGCAGGATGTCGAACGGTGCGCGCGCATGTTCTGCCAGGATGGTGGCGACCATTGCATCTATGTCGCGTTCGAAATCCGCACCGCCCGGCTCGGCGAAAGCTTCCTCGCCGAAAGATTGCAACCCGATCACCCGCACTCCGGGCACCGGCGGGGGCGGCCCGCCGCCATAGACCTTGGTGCCGACCGGATCGTCCCGGTACTGGCTGATCATGGTCACGTCGTGCCCAGCATCGACCAACTGGCGAAGCAGGTTCAACGCGTAGACGCTCATGCCGCTGATCGCCGGGAAGAAGCGGCGGGACAGAAAGAGAATCCTCATGGCGGCCCGCCTGCGGCCCGGCAGGTCCGCAACCATTCCAGCGAATGCGGAACCATTTGGTCGGCCCGGTGGCTCTCACGCGACAGCTCGACGCAGACCAGGCGCTTGAAGCCGATCGCCTCGAGCGCGTCCAGGCAGCCGGGTATGTCCATGTCGCCTTCGCCGAAGGGCAGATGGATGTGGACCCTGCGCGCCATATCCTCGATCGCGACGGTGCCAAGCTCGGCCGCAAATTCCCGCAGCGCATCCGGTGGCGTGCGTTCCTGCGTCACCAGCAGGTGCCCCAGATCAAGGGCCAGGCTCAATCCAGGCAACTCGCGGCGCAGCAGCGACCAATCGTCAACGGTTTCCACGAGCATTCCCGGCTCAGGCTCCAGGGCGGCTGTGATGCCGCGTCGGGCCGCGTGCTCCAGCACCTCCATCAGGCCTTTCCGAAGCCATGCCGCGGCGTCGTGCGGCGTCACCCCGGGGCGCGGCACGCCGGCCCAGAATGACACTGCTTCCGCACCCAGGATGCTGCCGATGTCGATCGCCCGCCGCAGAAACGCGATGCGACGGCCGCGTCCTTCGACGCTTGGCGAGAGCAGCGTCGGCTCGTGCTTGATGCGTGGGTCGAGCACGTAGCGCGCACCGGTTTCGATCACGCAGCCCAGGCCACGCGTCGAAAGGTCGCGCGCCAGGGCCTCTGTTCGTTGCTCCCAGCCCGGCTCCAACGGATCGAGGTGGTGGTGGTCGAGCGTGAGGGCGATGCCGTCGTAGCCTGCCTCCGCGATGATCGCGACGGCGTCGGACAGCCGATGATTGGCGGCGCCGTTGGTGTTGTAGGCGTATCGAAGAGTCATCGGGCAGCGGCCTCGCGATGCGCGCGCGTCAGGCGGGCTGCGAAGGGCCCGGTCTCGCGGTACATCGGGTATAGGCCACCCACCAATCGGTCGGCCAGGGCCGCGTCGAACCAGGCAGGCCCGCCAGCGCGGGCCTCGTCGGCCGGCAGCAGCCGGACGCGTTTCGCGCCCGTGCCCGGTGCGTCGAGCAGCAGCTTGTCGCGCCGGGCCCGAAGACGCTGCACACCGCGCCAGCCGATACGGTGGTAGCTCATGGTCTCCGCTTCGAGGCCCGGGACAATGACCTTGACCACGCGGACCGCCCCCCCGGGCGGGGAGCAATCCACGTAGAGCACCGTCAACTCTTCGGCGGCCAGGCGCGCGGTGAGCAAAGACAGCCGGTCGGCTGAGTCAGCGACGGCGGCGGCGGGTACGGTCGGCAGCTCGGACATCAGGCGGGTCTCGCGCAAGGCGAAGACGCTACCGGCCAAACGCGCGCGAAGCGCCGCCGCGTCCTGTCCCAGCCATTCGATCATCGCTGTCATGGCACGCGGTTCTTCATCGTCGAGCATCGCGACGACCATCTGCCGTTCGACGTAATCGGGTGGCAACTCGGCGCGGAGCAATGCCAGCGGACCATGCGCTGCGGCCTTTCTTGCGCGCGATCCGCAAAACTCCAACACGGCCTTTCGGAGCGCCCGCGCGCGGTCGGGGTGTGCGGCTTCGCCACAGGAGGTGATCTGCATCGGCACCAGAACCTCGCCTTGGTCATCGCCGACCACGTAGATGTTCGCCATCCCGAAGTCATCGCATGCGAGCTTGACGGTGACGTCGATATCCAGGCGCCGCAGATGCGTCATCAGCGCCAGCACCGACGGCTCATCCACTGCGTCGGGCTCGACCACGATCCCCTGATCCAGCGCGCGGTATGAGACGACGTTTCCGTCGCGCTGCAGCGCCTCCATGATGCCGTGCGCGATCGCATGTTCCAGATCGAACCCGGCGCCTAGTCCGTTGGTGATCGGCATGATCAAACGTGCCGGCTCGCCGAGCTGGTACGGGTAGGCCGCAACCCATTCGCGAGGTACCAGCACCCGCTCGCCGGACGGCCAGATCTGTGCCTCGACCCAAGGCAGCACGAGGTCCGGCGTGTAATCGGAACCGGCCGGCAGGCACAGGGTCAGGGGATCAGCTGCCAGCCGATGCCGGGACAGCTCCGCATGGCTGCCGATGACCCGCGGTGCGTTGGCAAGGTGTCGGCCAGCGTGCACTTCCTCGCATAGTTCGCCCAGGGCGCCGACCTGCGCCTCCACCTCGGTGAAGCCGTAGCCGTAGCCGATGGTAGCCGGTTCGCTCGGGAGAATGAGATTCGCCTGCACCACTGGGACACCGGTCCGGTCCAGGTGGTCGATGCGGAAGGTCGTGACCTGGGCGCCGTCCGGCATCGAGGCGCGAAATGCGTCGGCCACCGCCCGCAGATCGTCGCTCATGCCACGCTGCCTCGCGCACGCAACGCGTCGAGCGGGATGTGTCGCACGCCCGGGACACCCTCCAACTGGTCGTCGAGTACCGCGATCGCCATGGCTGTCGTGATGCCGGGCGCATGTTCGAACGGGGTGCAGACGGTATCGAAGTCAAGCGCTCCGATCACTTCGCGATACTTCTTGGCCTCGCCGGGCGACAGCGGTATCGACTTATGGAAAGCCTTGTGTGTTGACACTGCAATGCTTTCCCCGGCCGCGTCCTGATCGATCTTGAAGGCGTCGCCGCAAAACAACATCCGGCGCGCCGCGTCGTGCAGCACGGCTTGCCCTTCGTAGTGCCCGCCGATGTGCAACAGGGTCTGGCCGGGTCGGAGTTGCAGGGCGTCGTCGTAGGGCCAGGTGACCCGAAAAGCCTTCGTCATGCGCAGATCATCCTTCTGAATGGCGAGGACTTCCGGCTGGAACACGTCCTGCAATTGCCAAAGCGCGCCGTAGCCGTGGCAGTGCGACGCCGCGAGGAAGCGGATTCCGCCCAGCCGGGCGATTTCGTCCAGCATCGGGGGCGTGTAGTAGGGCGCCGCTTCAAAGGCGGTGTTGCCGTCGGGATGCAGCAGCAGCCAGCCCGTGCCGTTCAGACCGAAGGGCGGGTCGGTCGCGAAGGCTACGAGGTTGCGATCAAGGATGCGCCATGAGCCGGTGAGGCGCGTCGCGACCTCGGCCTGGTTGAGGAAGTTCCAGCCATCCTCCGGCAGGTCGTTGCGGGTGTCTTCGCAGACCGGACAGGAGCGCGGCGAGAAATGTTTTTGCCAGAAGCCGCAATGCCCGCAGGCCCAAGGGACTAACGGCATGCTGCATCCCCCGCATAGGCGCGGTGGAGCAGACGCATCGTGTGCAGGTCGCGCGCCAGGCTGAACACCGTGCCGCCTCGTCCGGCGACGGCGCCGGCGAACGCTTCCATCTGGCGGTTGAAGGGCGATGCGGCAGCGTCCGGAATGGGCAATGGGCGCGCCAATCCGGTCGCATCAGTGTGCATCACGTCACCGCCTGCCGTCTGGCCCATGGTGTCGCGCGCCACCAATTGTCCGCCCGCGCCGATCACCTCCAGCCGCCGCCTGGGCAGGACTTCGGGGCAATTGTAGGCCACGTGCAGCTGCACCAACACGCCGCCCGCGGTTCGGCCCATCAGCATGGCACCGTCATCAACGACGTAATCCTGCACGCGGTTCTGGGTGAATGCGGCCACCTGCTCCACCGGCTCCCCGAGCAGGAATTGCACCAGATCAAGACCGTGCGGGGCCAAGTCCATCAACGCCCCGCCGCCGGCGCGGCTGGGATCGGTCCGCCAATTTTCGCCCTCGCCCGTCATCGTCCAATCGGCGCCCAGCCAGCAGGCGTAGACGATGCGGATCGCGGTTGGCACGCCGACTGCGCCGTCGCGGATGGCATCCCGCATGGCGGCGTGGGCCGGGTGGTGCCGCTGGTCGAAAGCGGTGCCGAACAGGATACCCGTGCGCGACACCGCCTCCGCCATGGCCGCCGCATCCGCCAGTGTCGAAGCCATGGGCTTTTCGCAGAGAACCGGTTTACCGGCGCCGGCCGCCGCTTCGACGATGCATCGGTGACAATCGTTCGGTGCCGCCACGTAGATCGCCGTGACAGCCGGATCGTTCAGCAGGGGCGCGAGATCGGCGTGTACGCCGCCTTCAGGCCGGAACCTCGCCTGCGCAGCGGCACGCGCCCTGGGATCAGGGTCGCAGATCGCGCGCACGGAGTGGCCCGAAGCCAACATCGCAGGGGCCGCATGATCACGCGCCACCCATCCAAACCCGGCAATGCCCCAGCCGAGCCCATCGGAAGCACAGGGCGCTGAGAACATCACCAACGCTCCGGCAGGTCGAGCAGTTCCCGGCGCAGTGCCCAGTCGGCCGTTTCGGCGCCCGCTGTGGCCTGCTCTGGGCACGTGGCGCGCATCGGATAGGTTGCGCGCGGACCATACTCTCGCTCGTACCGTTCGGACGGCCAGGCGATTCTTCCGTCTTCATAAAGGGGATTGCGGCGCAGCCTGGTCCCATCGGGTGGCACCGCGAGTGTGCCGCACACCCGGCACGCAGGCTTCAGGCCGGGCCCGGCGGCGACGCCGAAGGCTTCGGCCATGGCAAGCGCGGCCGCAGCCGCGGCACGCGGCGCGCGGCGCTCCATGGCGGCGTGCGTGAGCTCAGCATCGTCGTAAACGATGCCATCGGGGAATAGCGCAGTGACATTCGCCGCCGTCATTGCGGCGCCAGGAGACAGGTTCGGCCAATGCCGATTGTGGATGTGGCTGATCGCCAGCATGCCATGCTGGTCCGCCATGCCTCGGAGCCGCGTGAGGATGGGTCCTTTCGGTTCCAGAAAATAGAAGGCGTCGTGGCAGGCGATCAGACCGAAGCGGCGACCGTCGTCCAACGGCCAAGGCTCGACTGCGGCGTCGAAGCAGATCAACTCCGCCTCCGGCACCACCCAGTGCCGCGCGATCCAGAGCTTGGCGAACACGACATCGGCGCCGGTAACGGCCGCGCCCTGCTGCACCAGGGCTCGCAGATATTGACCGATGCCGCAGGCGAGCTCGAATACGGTCGTGGGGGATGACCAATGCGCCTCCATCAAGGCGAGGCCGGCGAGAAAGGTCGGGTCGCTCCAACGGTGAGCGAAATAGTCGGCAACCGGGCCCCACGCGAGCAGCGCCATCGCCTCCCTCAGGTTCAGCGACTGCCGTTCGCGCACCAGGCGAGACAGTGCCACGCGATCGGCGACCGGACCTTGCCACCAGTCATCCTGGTCGGCGAGCAGGGCCACCAGCGCAGCCTCGGCATCCCCCGCATCGAGGCTGTGCAACGCTTGGGCTGCCAGCGCCCGCCGGGAGGCCCGGGCAAACACGATGCCGTCCAGCATGGGCCAGCGCTGGCCGGTTGTGTCGCGCACCGAATGCGGCGTATCGGCCACCAGCATCACGACAAGCCCATGGCTGCGATCACGGCCTGCTGAAACGGCCTGACTGCTCCGGCATGGATCAACGCCATATCGTCCAGAACGAAACCCAGGGTCGTCCTGGCCGCACGGAGATGGTGTTCGACCTGCAGGACGCGGTCGAGCGTATCGGCGGCGTGAAATGCCCGGCCTTCGGGCGTATCGGCGGCAGGAAGGATCTCGCGCGAAGCCCTCACCTCGGCGGCCAGGCCTGGCGGCAAGTCGCCAAGCGCTTGTTCGGTGGCACGGGTACAGGCGGGTTGCAGTGCGTCACCGAGCAAGACTTCGCCCACAAAGCCGGAATCGGGGAGCCGCGCGTTGTGCAGATGGTGGGACAGGCCGGCCAGGAATACCGTGGCGGGGCTCGCCCCCCAGCTAGGTGACAGCAGCACGCCATAGACGGCGACCATGAGGCAATGCTCGGCATGGCTTTCGGGGGGTTCGAAAAGCAGCCGGGGATGGCCTGGGTTGGTTGCGCCGGCGCGAGGTTGAGCCGCCAACTGGCCAACGAAAGCGGGGAGTGTAATGCCCTCAATCGGTCGATCCCCAGGCATGCCGGCTATGAGTTTCTGAAGAATGCCCTCGTCGATGCCGGCTGCGGCCTCCCGAAGCCCGCGAAGCAGCACCGACCGCGTTTCGTCATGGGACAGGCCCACGGCGCGCAACGAAACATGGTCGAGATCGCCGAGGAGCGACGCCGCCAACGCCTCGGCCGTTGTCAAGCGCCAGACCTCCTCGACCGGCATTCCGCCTAAAAGCCTGGACCAGGCGCCGGCAAAAAGGCGCTCGGCGATGGAGCCCTGGCGCCCGGCGGAGCGAACCCGCTTCAGATTGCCGAGTTCGCGCAGCACCCCTAGCAACTGTGGACCCGGCGCCCCCGCCAGTTCCTTCATTGAGGCGCACTGAGCCAGTTCAGGAGCATTGTCTCCTGTACGTGGAAAGCATGCTCCGGGTCATGGCCATTGGCGACCATGGGTGCCTTGAAGAACACCGACAGTTGTTCCTGCACGCCCCCTTCGCCGCGTTGTCGGGCGAGGTCCAGCACCCTTGCGATTTCCAGCGCCAGCGGTGCGGCCAACACGCTGTCCTTGCACAAAAAGTTCACCTTGATCTGCATCCGGTGGCCGAGGAACCCGGAAATGTCGATATTGTCCCAGGCTTCCTTGTCATCGCCACGCGGACGATAGTAGCGGATGTCGACCAGGTGATCCTCGACATGATACCCTAGTATACTGTCAAGCACATTGGATTTGGTGTTCAATTTGGACTGCAAGCAATCTGGGTCTCGCAGCGCCTCTCCATCACGATTGCCAAGAATATTGGTGCTGAACCAGCCGTCAACGTGCAGCGCGCGCGCCCGCAACGCCGGTGCAAGCACCGTCTTCATCATCGTCTGACCGGTCTTCCCATCCTTGCCGGCCACCGGAACATTGCGCCGCCGGGCAAACTCCCGAAGCGCCGGCGCGTCGGCCGCCAGGCTTGGGGTGAAGTTGCCATAGGGTACGCCGCACTCGATCGCGGCATAGGCATAGAGCATGGCCGGACTTATCGACGGATCGTTACGATCCATGGCGTGTTCGAATGCATCCACCGACGCCAGAATATCGGTCGCCTCCGGCGTCCGTTCGGTCGAAGCGAGATTGAGCATGACGATGTCATCGGCACCACACGTGGTGCGGAATCGGCGCAAATCCGCAGCAATCGCTGCGACCGCGGCGCGGTGCCCGTCCGCTTCATGCTTGTTGACGCCGGCGATACCGCGGCAGAAGGCGCCGCTGCCGATGGCCGGCCAGGGGCGTATGGCCGCAAGCGCCTCACCGGTCACGTTACGCTGGGCGTCGTTGAGCACCCCGTGTGCTGTGGCCGCAGCCGAAAGGTCCGCAGGATCGAGATCCCAACCGCCGAACACCATGTCACGATAGTCCGCCAGGCCGGGGATGGACAGGTTTGAGAGTGGTAGCCCCTGGAACCGGTTGTCGCCCCGCCGGATCATTTCAATGCCAGCGACGGCTGTGGTGGCCACGGCCCCACCGATACCAACTATGGCGACGCCTAGGCGGCGTTCCGTTCTCGCGACCGACATCAGCCTGGCTTCCTCCGATTGTTGTCGGTGGAACGCCCGATACGGGGCAGGGTTGCAGGCCGCCGGTCGGCAAATCGTTATGCGGTCGAATTTCTTGCCCGTGCCGGGCGCCAGGGTAGGTCCGGCCTCGCCACGCGTCGCTCACAGCTTCAATGCGTCCCGATCGCCCCTCCCTCGATCCGGGCGGGGTGCGTGAACACCTCGAAGGCGCCATCGCGTGCGACGGCGATCAAGGTGATGCCGCAGGCCTGCGCCGTGCGCACGGCCAGTGCCGTTGGTGCCGAGATCGCGGCAATGACCGGCGCGCCGATCCGGGCTGCCTTTTGAACCAACTCCACCGACACGCGGCTGGTGAGTGCGATCAGGCCCGTGGCGCCTGGCCCGCCGCCGTTCCGCGCAAGCTTGCCTGCCACCTTGTCCAACGCGTTATGGCGGCCGACATCCTCGGCGATGGCGACAAGGCCATCGTGCGTCCGCCAGAGGCCGGCGGCATGGATCGCGTGGGCTTGGCGGTTCAGCGCCTGCGCGTCACGCAACGCCGACATCGCGGCGGAGACATCGCCGGGGCAGAGCGAAAAGCCCGCTGTCACATGCGGCAGTGTGCGCGCCACGTCCTCAAGGGCCTGAAGGCCACACAGCCCGCAGCCCGCGGGTCCGGCCATCGCCCGGCTGCGCCGGACCAACCGCGCTCCAGCGGCGGCGGACAGGCACATGCGGACCTCAATGCCGAGTGACCCGCGCGCCACGACCTCCAACTCCTCGATCGCGGCAGGCGTGTCGATGATGCCCTCGGTCAGCGAGAACCCGAGCGCAAAATCTTCCAGATCGGCCGGGGTCGCCATCATGACGGCGTGGGTTGCACCGTCATAGGTGAGTGCGATGGCGGTCTCCTCGGCCAGGACACGGTGGCCTTGGCTGAACGACGCCTCGGCAAAGCCCAGTCGGCCATGTGTGGCAAGCGGGGCGGGCAGAACCCTCATGGCGCCTGGGCGCGATGAAGCAGCACGGGTATGGACTTGGCCGCCGGGACCTTACTCCGCTCGGCATGGTGCCAGAGCGGGATGAGCGGGTTGCATTCCGGAAAATAGGCAGCGCAGCAGCCGGCGGGGATGTCGTACACAACGACGCGGAAGCCCTTCACACATCGCGTCGATCCGTCATCGACGGCCGTCGTCATATCGACGGTGTCGCCGTCCGCCAGGCTGCGGCCGGCGGCATCGCGGCGGTTCACGAACACCACCATGCGCGTGCCGCTGACGCCACGGAACCGGTCCTCATATCCATAGATGGTAGTGTTGAACTGGTCATTCGAGCGGATGGTGATGAGTTGCAGTACGTCCGCACGCTCGAGATCCGTCGCCAGATCCTCCTTGAGGGAGAGCGGCACGTGAAAGTTCGCGCGGCCGGTGTCGGTCTTCCATTGGCGCTGGCGGGCCGGCAGCGGGCGGTGAAAGCCGCCGGCGAAGACGCGGCTGTTGTAGTCGCGGAAGACATCCGGATAGGTCGCCTCGATGGCGTCGCGCACGCGGCCATAATCGGCTACCCATTCGGCCCAGGGAACGCGCGGGTTGGGTGCCATGGCGGCTTGGGCGAGGCCGGCGATGATGGCAGGTTCAGACAGAAGATCGGCGCCCGCCGGTGCCATGACGCCATGGCCGGCGTGGATCTTGGCCATGGTGTCCTCGCAGGTCACAGCCTGCGGCCCGCTCGCCTGCTCGTCCACTTCGATCCGGCCCAGGCAGGGCAAAAGGAACGCGACCTCGCCATTGATGAGGTGGCCGCGATTGAGTTTCGTCGCGACCTGCACCGTCAGGCGCATCCGCGGCCAGGCCGCCTCCATCGCCGCCGTCTCGGGGACGGCGCGAATGAAGTTGCCGCCCAGGCCGAGGAAGGCCCGCACGGTGCCGGCGATGATGCCCTCGCAGGCCTCGACCGTGTTCATGCCGGCGTCACGTGGTGGTTCGAAGCCGTATTGCGCGGCCAGGCGGTCGAGGGGGACGAGTTCCGGCTTTTCGGTGATGCCGACTGTGCGCTGCCCCTGCACATTGGAGTGGCCGCGCACAGGCAGCACCCCGGCACCAGGCTTGCCGACATTCCCGCGCAGCAGAAGAAGGTTCATCAGCATTCGAACATTCTCGACACCCGTGCGGTGCTGCGTCAGCCCCATGCCGAAAATGCCGATCGCCGAATCTGCGGCTGCATAGGTCGCAGCCGCCTGCTCCATCGCCGCGCGTTTGAGACCTGAACGGTTCTCCAGATGCAGCCATTCGGCGGCACGGCAGGCCGCCGCGAACGCCTCGAAGCCGTGCGTATGCTCGGCGATGAAGGCGTGGTCGAGCCACCTGCGGCCGCCGGCTGCGTCATCCCCTTGGATCAGGGTCTTGCACAGGCCCATGATGGCCGCGATGTCGCCGCCCGCTTTCACCTGATGGTAGGCCGAGGAGATGCGGGTCTCGGCGAAGCTCAGCATTTCGACCGGCGCTTGTGGATTGGTGAATTGCTCCCAGCCACGCTCGCGCAGCGGGTTGAAGGTGATGATGGGCACCCCGCGCCGCGACGCGGCCTGGAGGGGGTGGAGCATGCGCGGCGCGTTGGTGCCGACGTTCTGCCCAAAGGCGAGGATGCAGGCGGTTTTCTTGAAATCATCCAGCACGACGGTGCCGACGGGGACGCCTATCGCTTCCGGCAGGGCGACCGATGTGCTTTCGTGGCACATGTTGCTGCTGTCGGGCAGGTTGTTGTGCCCGTAAAGGCGTGCAAACAGACCCCACATGTAGGACGATTCAAGCGACGCGCGGCCTGACGCGTAGAACACGGTCTGCTTGGGCGGCAAATTGCGGAGCTCGGCCCCGATCTCGCGAAAAGCGTCGGCCCATGTCACGCGGACCCATCGGTCGCGTGCCCGGTCGAGACGCATCGGATGCAGCAGGCGACCGCGCGCTTCCAGGTCATGGTCCGACCAGGCGAGAAGTTGGGTCAGCGTGTGAGCCTCGAAGAAACGCTGGTGAATGCGTTTGCGGGTGGTTTCCCAGGCCGTCGCCTTCGCGCCGTTCTCGCAGTACTCGAAAGCGAGGGGTTTGTCCGGCTTGGCCCAGGAGCAGGAGACGCAGGAGAAACCGTCCGGCTTGTTCTGTTTCAGCAGTGCCAGGTTGCCGGTAAGCAAGCGACCGGCCTCGAACGTGTGCTTCGCCACCGATTTCACGGAACCCCAGCCGCCCGCTGGCCCGGGATACGGCTTGATCGTTACACGGTCGGTCATGCTGATCCTTTCACGACGCCCGCTGTTCAGGAGCGGTAACGAAAGTTCAACGCCACCGCACAACGATGGTTGGCGCCGCGGCTCAACATTCTGGCCTTCTTCGGCCGACTGGCCTCCTGCCGGACACGGCAAGGGCGGACTCGCCCCGGACCGTGCCAGGACCTGCGACCGTTTACTGCCGGGCCGACTGGATGACCTTGGCATAAAGGGCTTCGCAGCGGTCGATCCATAGCTCCTGCGTGAACATCCGCAGCACGCGGGCGTGAGGGATCTCTCGCGGAATCTCGATCGCGGCCGGTATCGCCCGAGCCAATGCCGCGGCGTCCCCGGCCTGCACGAAGATGCCGGCCTCGCCAATGATCTCGCGCGCCGCCCCCATGTCGGTACTCGCGACCGGTACGCCGCAGGCCATCGCTTCCGCCGCCACCAACCCAAAGGGCTCATCCCAGCAGGGGGTGAACAGGTAGACCGACGCGCGGCCCACTTCGGCCGCGAGGGCGATGTCACTCAGATGGCCGCCGTAGCGAATGGAGTGGCCCAATCCGGGCTGAACCGCCTCCCGGAAATACGCCCGATCCTCAATGGCGCCGAACAGCGTAAGGGGCAGGCTGGCGGTGCGCGCCGCGTCCACCGCCAGGTGGGGGCCCTTGTTGGGGCTGATGCGGCCGCACCATACGGCGCTGCCATCGCCCCTTGCCTGGAATGGCCAGGCCTGTGGGGCGATGCCGTTATGCAGGATCGAGGCCTCCGGCGGTGCGCCGTCCGGCCACCAGGCGTGCATCTGGCTGGACGAGGTGACGGTAAGGCGGTGCCGCCGCCCCGCGCTCTCTTTCACAAACCAGTGCAGCGCATCGAAGGGCGGGACATGCAGCGAGGTGACGGTGGGAACCGCCGGATGGCGAAGCGGAAAGCGGTGCAGACTGTTGTTGTGCACGACGTCGAAGCCGCCGGCGGCAATGCGGTCGCAAGCGGCCGCGTAGCCGGCATCGATATGCGCGATCAGCGGCGCACTGCCCTTGTGCTCGGCCCAGGGGAAGGTGCGTTCGTAATGCTCGTCGAGCACAGGATCGAGGGTGAAGGTCGGGTCGCTGTCGCCGCTGGCGAAGAGCACCACCTCATGCCCGCGCGCCTTGAGCCCGGCGACCAGATGCCAGGTGAGCGATTCCATGCCGCCCATGAAGGGCCGCGCGATGGGCTGGCGAACATGCGCGAGAACGGCAATTCTCACACCGTGACAACCGCCGCTTGCCGCTGCTCCAACAGGCGGATGACGCGCGTGGTGTTGGCATAGGGCTGGTCGCGCTGCTGCCCGGTCAGCGCCAGGTCTTCGGCGGCTGGGCGGCGCAGAATGCGAATGGGCCGGCCGGGCGTGTCGTCGATCAGCCCCATCAGCCGGAAGGCGTGCAGCCAATGGCCCATCGTCCGGTAGCCCCACTTCCTCTCGAAGATCTGTGCGTTGCGGACCACGCTGTCGAGGTGATGCACCGGCGGCATGTGGTGCGGATGGTGCTGGTGGTAGGCAAGGCCGCCTTTCAGCCAGGCGATCGCGATGCCCGCCGCGTGCAGCGTCTTGCCGAAATCCGTATCCTCGCCGCCATAGCCGATGTAGCGCGCATCGAAGCCGCCGGCGGCAAGAAACGTGTGGCGCCGCATCGCAAAATTCAGCGACCAGAAGCAGCGGTAGTCGGCGCAGATCTCGATGCCCGACGGGGGTGGGCCGCGCCGGTCGGAGTGCCGCACGGCGACGGCCTCAAAATCCTGCCAGCGCCAGCCGGGCGCGGAAGCGCCACCCGGCAGATACATCACCTCCCCCATGAGCAGGCCGTCCAGTCGGGACAGACCAGCTGCGTAGTCCGAAATCAGATCGGGCGTTGGGATGCAATCCAGATCAAGGAAGACGAGCACATCGCCGACCGCGCCGTGGGCGGCGGCGTTGCGCGCGGCGGCGAGCGGCAAGTGCCCGCCGCCCACCCTGACCTGACGGATCGGGAACGGGGAATGCGGCAGAGCATAAGTGTCCTCCTGCATCAGCGCGACGATCAGTTCAGCCGGTAACCGACGCTGACGCGCAAGGCCGAGCACCGTGTTGGCGAGGTGTTCGGGCCGGCCACCGGCCAGGGTCACGACCGATACGGTTTGCATCGTCACGCGGTCTCCTGATGTTGCACGGCAGGCCAAAGGGTCGCGCCCAATCGTTCGAGCCAGGCCGCCGCCATCCCGGCCGGATCGGGTTCGATGAGGGCGCGTTGCGCGGCCGGATCGTGGCGCTGATGTGTCTCTGCAAGCGCCGCCGCCCAGGCCTCGGCCGAAGAGGGCAGGTGCGGCCGGATGCAGGCAACGCCTGCCGCCGCCAAGGCCTGCGCCTTGCGGTGCTGCTCGTCGAAGTAACGCCATTCCGGGATGGCGAGCCACGGCCGGCCAGCGGCGAGGATCTGCTGGCAGGTGGTGTTGCCGGTGGAGGCGATGACCAGGTCGGCCGCCGCCACATGCTCGGCCGCACCGCCCACCCATCCGCGATGCTCGATGTTGGTGGGCTCGGTCGCGTGCCAGTCGCGCTCGACCGGGCCGATGGTGATCCAGCGGGCGTCAGGACGGCTGCGGGCGCCGACGCCAAGGGGCGCCTGCCGAAAGCCGCTGCCTCCCTGGCCCGACATGACAAGAATCATCTCCTGCCCATCGCTTAGCCCGAGGTGGCGACGCGCCATGGCGCGATCGGGCACACGCGTCTCCACCCCGAAGCCTCCGGCAAAGCATGTGCGCTCCAGCATCGCGTGCGACCATTCCGGCTGCGCGAGCGCGGCGTGGAAGGGGGCGAGCAGCCCGACGGCGCCCTCGTAGGCCGCGCGGTGCCCATCATCGCCGCGGTCCCCGTGCTGCAAAACCATGACGTGCGGGACGCTGCAGATGCGGCAGAGTTGGGCGATCTCGGCTGAGACGTCGCACACCATCAGCGCCGGATCCGCCCGGTCGAACCACCCGGTCAGCACTGCCATGGCCTGGCGAATGCCGGGCCAGCCCAGCGGCGCGCAATGCAGCGTGGCCGGTGTCGGAAAATGATCCATCGTGCGCGCCTCGTCGCCACGGGGCTCGAACTATGAGGGAATGGTGACGATGCGGGCCTGCGGCGGTAACGCGGGGAAGATGTCGCGCTGGGCGCAGAAGATGGTGAGCGGCCGGTCGGCCGGCAGCGCGTGCGCCATGGCGGCGCAGCGTTCGGCATGGCCACGCCCCTGATGGTGAACAAAGTAGCCAAACGGGCGCTTCATGCCGCGATCCCGGGCCTGCTTTGTGCGAGGCCGAGCATGGCCAGCCCCTCCATCACCCCCGCCGCATGTCGCGCCCTGGTCCGCAGCAGGCCGTGGCGTTCCGGTAGGGCATGCAGGATGGGCTCGGCGTTGGCGACGAGGATGGCATGGCCGCATTGTTCCATCATGTCGACGTCGTTGCCGCTGTCCCCGGCCGCGATACAATCCGCCAAGGCGATGCCGCGCGTACTGGCATAGGCCGCGATGGCCGCAGCCTTGCCCGCGCGAGGGGCGAGCACGTCGATAAAACGGCCATGTGAGAAGATGACACGACCAGCCAGACCGGCTTCGGCAAGTCTGACCCGGACGGCGCCTGCATCGTCAGTACTGCCGAAAAAACTGAGCTTGTGAGGCCCTGCGGTATCGGGCGGCTGCGGCGTCAAGGCGAGGTGTTCAAGGGCGGCGAGCGCAGCCGGACGGTCCCAGCCAACATCGAGCCCACCGGCGTAGCGCTCGCATTCGCGCCAACCGCCCGTCGGGGTCGGCAGCATGATGCGTGTGCCGACATCGACGATGTAGGCATCGGGCTCCGGCAGGCGCCACTGCCGGAGCACGTCGCGAGCGCGCCCGAAGTTGCGACCGGTCGCGACAATGAACGGCATAACCCGTCGGCTGGCCCATTCTGCGAACACCTGCGCTCCGGCTGCGCAGCCGGTGAGTGTGTTGTCGATGTCGCAGGCCAGGAGGCGCGGCACAGCGGAGCGGCGTACCGCACCGTACACGGCAATCGACTGCGTAGCGTAGCGCCGCCAGTCATACGCCCCGATGCGCTGCCGGGCGGAAGCGGCCAGCCGGGCGTGCAATTCGGGGTCACTCACCACGCGCAGGCACGCGGCGCCTATGGCTGCGTCGTCTTGCGGGTCGACCAGCAGGCCATGGCCAACCGTGGCGAGGATCTCTGCAGGACCTCCCTGCCGGGTGGCCACGACCGGAACGCCGGCGGCGGCGGCTTCGATGATCGTCAGACCGAACGGCTCGTGCAGTGCGGGGTTGACGAAGACCCCGCCCTGGGCACAACGCTGGTAAAGCGCCGTGACATCCGCTGCATCATGTGCCGGCGGCAGCGCCACGCGGCCACGCAAGCACGGCGCGGCGCATAGCCGGCGCAATTCAGTGACAACACTGCGCTCCTCCGCCGATGCAAGTCCGGCGTGCTGCCCGGCAATAATGACCAGATTGGCGCGGTGCATCAGCTCGGGCGTCGCCGCATAGGCGCGGACGAGGGCCGCCAGGTTCTTCTTCCGCACGGGCCGGGCAATCGCCAGGATGATGGGCCGCGAAAGATCGTCGAGCCAGTTAGACAGCCACCCAGCGATTTGACCAGGGGCCTGACGGAGCGGCACGCCGGGGGGGATGCGGTGGATGGAGCGGCTGAAACCGTACGCGGCCACCTGCCGTTCCGCCTCGTCTCGCGTCGAAACGATCAACGCATCGGCCGCCTCGATGGCGACGCGTTCGCTTGCAATCCGTGTCGCCAGGCCCGCGCAGGGCAGGTGGCGCGCTTTGTCGATGCCCAGCGCATGGGGCGTGTAGAGGGTGGGGATGCCGAACCTGCGCCGGGCTTCCAGGGCGACTTCGGCGGCATCGGCAAAGTGTGCGTGTATGACGTCCGGCAGCCGTGGCAGAGCGGCGAGATGGCGACAGAAGGATTGTGTGAACGCCGGAAGTTCGGCCGCCAGCGCCTCCTTCTGTAGATAGTCCCGGCGCGGGGTGGCGATGCGGTCGATGGTGAGGCTGCTGCCCATTCGCTCGGTTGGGCGGCCATGACATTCGCCGAGCACTGCGTCGTGGAAAAGGCGCGTGACGATGGAGACCTGTTCCACCTCTTCGCAGGCAGCCTGGGCTGTCGCCGCCGCCAGGACATAAGCGATGTGACCGCCTGTGTCGGCGGTGATGCCGAAGCGGACCGGAGGTGGCCTGAGGCATCCCCCCAGCGCCAAATGCAGGATGAACAAGATCACCTTTCACTGCAGCCGCCTCGGACCGTGCTGGAGCTGCATTCATGGAAACATTGGTGCTGAACGTCCTTGTTGGTTGGAAGTTGCAAGGAGGTGGGAGCGGGGAAGCCAATCCGGCTCGATCAAGTACACAGGGCGCCTCGCGCTGGCGGGCGTAGAGCCCTGCGTCGGCCGCGTCGGCGACAGGACCGACACCGCCTTGGCCGAAAGCGTCAACGGCCTCTGAAAGGCCGAGGTCATTCACCGGCGCGACGCCGTTTTCAATGCGCCACCCGGCTTGTCAGCCGGCTGCTAGAGCACGATCGATCCAAGTGGATCGATCTCGTTCTCTAGAAGCCGTTGAATCTAGAGCAAGAAATCCGATCAGATGATTCCATCTGATCCGATATTGCTCTAGGTCGCGGCGGCGCGCAGGTCGGCGATGATCGCCTCGATTTCGGCAATCGCCATGCGCAGGGCGGCGGCGCGGCGGTCGGCCGGGGTCTCGGGCACCGGCAGCGGCAGTTCCATCGTCTCGGCGGCAGCCGGCGCTTCGGGCAGGTCGCCGTCGCGCAGCAGGCGCTGGACGCCCTTGATGGTGTAGCCCTGGGTATAGAGCAGGTCGCCCACCCGCTTGAGCAGGCCGATATCCTCGGGCCGGTAGTAGCGCCGGCCACCGCCGCGCTTCAGCGGCTTCAACTGGGGGAATTTCGTCTCCCAGAAGCGCAGGACGTGCTGCGGAATGTGCAGATCCTCGGCGACCTCGCTGATGGTGCGAAAGGCGGTCGCGGCCTTTTTCGCGCGCGGCCTCGTGTCGTGGGGGGCATCCGGGGCGGCAAAGGCCAGCGCCCCTTCCTCCCCCTCCTCCTCGTCGGGCAAGACCATCACAGGTCGGCCTTCGCGACCTTCGTCCGGCGCGACGGCGCGCGGGCGTTCAGCCTGGCCTTCAGCGCTTGGCTCGGGCGGAACGACAGGACCCGGCGGGGCGAGATCGGCACTTCCACCCCGGTCTTGGGGTTGCGGCCGATGCGCGTGCCTTTTTCCCGCACCAGGAAGGTGCCGAAGGCCGCGATCTTGACCTGTTCGCCGATCTCCAACGCCGAGGCCATCGCATCGAGCACGGCTTCCAGCAAGGCGGCGCTTTCGTTGCGGGACAGCCCGACGGCGGTATAGATGGCTTCCGCCAACTGCGCCCGCGTCAGTGTCTCCTGCTCCGCGTCCATGCCTGCCAAATCTCCCGCCAACCCATTCCAGGACTTAGGAAACCGGGATCGGCGACGGCCGTCAACCAGCATGTTTTGGGGCCGCGCGGGATGCTTGTGTCACATAGCAAAAATACTTCGCAACGTGTTGAAAGACAGAGAATATACCAGGTTAAGCCGCTCGGTCAGAACCGCGCCAGCGCGGCCCCCCAGGTCAACCCGCCGCCGATCGCCTCCATCACCACCAGGTCGCCGGGCTTGATGCGCCCGTCGCGGGTCGCCTCGGCCAGCGCCAGCGGGATCGAGGCCGCCGAGGTATTGGCGTGCCGGTCCACCGTCACCACCACCCGTTCGGGGGCCAGGTTCAGCTTGCGGCCCATCGCCTCGATGATCCGCAGATTGGCCTGGTGCGGCACCAGCCAGTCCACATCGGCATGCGTCAACCCGGCAGCGCCCAGCGCTTCATCCACCGCCGCCGCCAGTTTTCCGACCGCGTGGCGAAACACCTCCCGCCCCGCCATCCGCACCACGCCCTGTGGGTTGCCTGCCGGCGCCCCGGCGATATCGACATAAAGCAGGTCGCCATGCTGGCCATCCGAATGCAGATGCGTGCCGAGCACGGCGCGGTCGGCCGCGGTGCCATCGCCCTCGGTCGCTTGCAGCAGCACCGCCCCCGCGCCATCGCCGAACAGCACGCAAGTGCCGCGGTCCGACCAGTCCAGGATGCGGGTGAAGGCCTCGGTCCCGATCACCAGCGCCATGCGCGCGGCGCCGGTGCGGATCAGGCTGTCGGCGATGCCCAGGGCATAGACGAACCCCGTGCAGGCCGCCGCGACATCGAAGGCGAAGCCGCCCGGGACTCCGAGTTTCTGCTGGATACGCACCGCCGTCGCGGGGAAGCCGCTGTCGGGCGTCGCGGTCGCAGCGATGATCAGATCGACCGCCGCCACATCCACCCCGGCCTGGGCCAGGGCCTCCCGCGCCGCGGCGGCACCCAGGTCGGAGGCCAGTTCATCGGGCGCCGCCACATGGCGCTGGCGGATGCCGGTACGCTCGACGATCCAGGCATCGGTGGTGTCGAGTCCATGCACCGTGGCCAGGGCGTCGTTGTTCAGCACCTGCTTCGGCAGATAGCCGCCGGTGCCGATGATCCGCGACCGGCGAACCGAGGGGCCGGGCATCAAATGAGCGAAATCACGGGCACAGCCTCAGGCAAGGGGGATCAGGCCGCCGGGGCGGCGGCACGCTCGGCGGCGAGTCGGGACAGGCCCTCGCGGATGCGGTCGTTGAACCGATGGGTGACCATGTCCATGGCCACATCCATCGCATGGGCGAAGCCCAGGGCATCCGCCCCGCCATGGCTTTTCACCACGACACCACGCAGCCCGATCAGCACCGCCCCGTTGTAGCGGCGTGGGTCCAGCCATTCGCGCAAGCGGTCCAGCGCCGGGCGCGCCAGCAGGTAGCCCATGCGCGCCGGCACGCTGCTGGTGAAGACCTGGCGCAGCAATTCCCGCACGAGGCGCAACGCACCCTCGCCGGTCTTCAGCGCGACATTGCCGGTGAAGCCGTCGGTCACCACCACATCGACGGTGCCGGCGGCGATGTCGTGGCCCTCGACGAAGCCGCGAAACCCCGGGCCGATATGGCTTTCCCGCAAAATCTCGGCGGCCTCGCGCACGCGGTCGTCGCCCTTGAGTTCTTCCGACCCGACGTTCAGCAGCCCGACCGAGGGGCTGGTCAGCCCCAGCACCGCGCGGGCAAAGGCGTCGCCCATGACGGCGAACTGCACGAGGTTGCGCGCATCGCACTGCACATTGGCGCCAAGGTCGAGCATCACCACGTCGCCCCGAGCCGAAGGCCCGATCGCGGCCAGGGCCGGGCGGTCGATCTCCGGCAGGGTCTTCAGCACGATCTTGGCCAGCGCCATCAGCGCGCCGGTGTTCCCGGCCGACACCACGCCCTGCGCCTCACCCCGCGCCACGGCATCGATCGCGACGCGCAGCGATGATCCGCGGACCCGCAGCGCCTGCGTCGGCTTCATGCCGCCGGGGATGGACTCGGCCGCGTGGCGCAATTCGCAGACCCGCGACGCTCGCCGGCGCAAGGCCAGCATCGGCGTCAGCCGCGCGGCATCGCCGACGAGCAGGAATCGCGCCTGTGGGTGCCGTTCGGCCGCGAGTTCAAGACCGTCGAGTATGCTGTCCGGCGCATTGTCGCCGCCCATCGCATCCACCGCGAGATCGAACACGCCCGCGCCATCCGCCATGGGTTGGCCGCCGTCATCGGGCACCGCCGTTGCCTTTGAGGTCACCCTGGGCGGGCGTTCAGGCGCGAACCGAGGCCTTGAGAGCCTTGCCGGCCGCCACGACCTCGCGCCCATCATAATGCCCGCAATGCGAGCAGATGTGGTGGGGCCGCTTCAGTTCACCGCAGTTGGAGCATTCGACGTGCGCCTCGACCGTGATTGCCTGATGGCTGCGGCGCATGCCGCGGCGGGAGGGTGAAACTTTTTTCTTGGGAACGGCCATGGCGCCGGGCCTCTTCTTTCGTACGAAAAACCAATGTGGTCGGGAGCGGCGCGAGGTAGCACCCACGCCCCGTTCACGCAAGGCATCGCTTGCCCTGGCGTGGCCTGGCCCCCTCCTCCGCCTAAGTCCCCGGCCCACCCAGGCGCGACAACGCGGCGAAGGGCCCGCTGTCCTGATCGGTCGCCTCGGCCGGCAGCACAGCCCCCTCGGCGCGAGGATAGGGGTCGAGCAGCAGGGCCAGGGTCTCGGCAGCAGCTTCGCCCAGGTCCATCGCCTCCCGCTCGCAGGGGATGTCGTCGGGCGTTTCGGGATCATCGTCGGTCGGCGGCAGCCCCGGCGGCAGGAAGCGCAGCCGGACCGTCTGCTCCACCCGTTGCGGCACGGGTTCGAGGCTGACGACGCAAGCCTGCACCACGTCGGCCAGCAGGGTCAGTTCGGCCAGGATGCAGCCGGTCGGCTCCGGGCTCAGCCGCCAGCGGGCGTGCAGCGAAGGCAGGTCGAGCAGCCCAAGGCGTGCCGCCAGGGCGGCCCGTTCGGCGGGGCCGGCGGTGACCTCCAGCACATGGCCCGCGCCGCGCACCGCGGCGAAGGGCATGGGCCGGCTGAATTCGGGCGTAGTCATGCCGGCGCGGTCATGCCGGCGCTGGCACGGCCGGCGTATCGGGGAAGGCGGCGCGCCCGCCGAGGAACCCGGCCAGCGGCTGCGCCGCCAGCAGCGTCGCCGCCTGCGCGGCAAAGGCCGCCAGGGCGACCGGGCCGGCGGCGCCGTCCTCCGCCCGGCCGCCGAAGATGTTGCGCGCGACGGCCGCGGCCAGCGCCGCGTCGTCGCCGGCATCGACCGCGGCCTCATAGGCGCGCATCCGCCCGTGCCAGGCCTCCCACAGCCCCTTCACGCGCTTGCCGACCGACATGTCGCCCACGCCCATCTCGCGCAGGTTTACATCCATGTCGGCGAACATCGCATCGAACACCGCCTGGCCGAGTTCTGCCCCGCGCGGGTCGGGGTCGCTGCGCAACCGGCGGATCAGCAGCGACACATGCAGCGAGATCAGGTCGAACCGCCCCGCCAGCGTGTCCGGCACGCCGAGCACGGCAAAGGCCCAGGGGCGACGGGCGGCGGCGACCGCGGCGCCGTAGAGTTCGAAACCAACCCGCTCATGCGGGCGGCGGCGCAGCAGGCCGAACAATGGGGCAGTCTCCGAAAGCGGGGGCGGGCCGGGTTTGGCGATTGGGCTGGGCGGTTGTTTGGGCTTGCCCCCAGCGCCGCGGTTGACCGGGGGGCGGCGCGGTGGCACGCACCCCAGATGGTCTGCCCCAGGTCTCCCGTCAACGCATCCGGCCGCCCGGCCAGGATGCCCGTCCGCCTGCTCCTGCTGCTTGGGCTCGCAGCGCTGCCCGGCTGCAATTCCATGCCGCTGTTCGCGGCACCGCCCGAGGCGCGCGGTCACCTCATCCCGGCCCATCAATTGACCGAGGTCGTGGTCGGCACGCATACCCGCACCGATGTCCAGACGCTGCTCGGCAGTCCGACGACCACCGCCACCTTCGACGACGATACCTGGTTCTACATCAGCGCGGTGACCCGGCTGCGCCCGGCCAGGACGCCGCGGGTGGAAGACCAGCGGGTCGTGGTGGTGACGTTCAACGCCGCCGGCGTCGTGCAGGAGGTGCGGGAGTTGGAGCGCAGCGACGGCCGCCAGATCGCCTTCGTGAACCGGGAGACGCCGGTGCCCGGCACCGATCGGACCTTTATGCAGTCGCTGCTGGGCAATCTCGGCCGCCTTGGCGCCGGCCCTGGCGGTGGTGCCACGGGCAGCGGCGGCGGCCCTGGCGGCGGCCCCGGCCGGTAGTACCCGGGCAGGCGGGGCGTCAGGCGGCCGCCAGCCGCAGCGCCCGCTGCCGCCACATGAGCAGGCCGGCCACCGCCGCCATCGCCGGCAGCAAGATCAGGTTCAGCACCACCCAGCCCGCCTGGGCATGCACCAGCCCACTGCCGAAGGCGGCGCAGGCAACCGTGCCGAACACGATCAGGTCGTTCAGCATCCGCGCCCGGATGCGCTCCTCCGGCGCGTGGCTGGCGCCCAGCAGGGTGGTCGCCCCGGTGAACATGAAATTCCAGCCGAGCCCCAGGAAGATCAGCGCCACGCTGAAATGCCCAAAGCTCTCCCCCGCCACGGCGACCGCGACGCAGGCGACGTTCAACGCCGCCCCCGCGAGGATCACCGGCACGGTGCCATAGCGCGCGATGATCCGCCCGGTGAAGAACCCGGGGCCGAACATCGCGACCGCATGCAGTTGGATGACGGTCGCACTCGCCCCGATGCCGAAGCCGCAGGCCAGCATCTCCAGCGGGGTCGAGGTCATCGCGAGGTTCATGGTGCCATAGGCGATCGCGCCGGTGATGGCCGCGACCAGGAAGGCCGGGCGCCGCAGGAAGGCGGTCAGTGGCACCACGACCTTGGGCCGAAGCGGCGGTGGCGGCAGGTCGGCGAAACTCAGCAGGGCCAGGCAGACCACCGGCAGGGTCGCCAGGATCAGGTAGGTGCCCATGAACAGGAAGCCCGGGATCAGGTCTCGGGTATGCTTGACCAGTTCCGGCCCGGCGATCGCCGCCAGCACGCCACCCGCCATCACCAGGCTGATGGCGCGCGGGCGATAGGCCGGGGTCGCGACCTCGGCCGCGGCGAAGCGGTAGTGCTGGCCGATGCCGAAGCCCAGGCCCGCCGGCACCGCGCCCAGGCAATACAGCCAGAAATCGCCGTGCCAGATGCCCAGGGCAAACAGCAGCGATCCGGCCATGCCACCCAGCGCACCGATGGCAAAGCCCACCCGGCGCCCAAGCCGCCCGAAAATCAGGCCGGCCGGGATCGAGGCCGCCATCGTCGCCAGCATCTGGAAGGCCAGCGGCAGGGTCGCGAGCGACTTGTCCTCGGCCAGGGCGAAGCCGATCAGCGACCCCATCGCCACCTGGCCGACGACGGAAGCGTTCTGCAGCGCCTGGCACAGGAACAGCAGCCGGACGTTGCGCATCATGCGCGGCTGCGTGGTCGTGGTGCTGTCAGAAATGGCTCCATCCCCCCTTCGGCAGCGACATGTCCCCACCCTGCCGATCCCGCACCGTCACATGCGCCGCGCCCGCGATGAAGCGGCCCACGCGCGTGGCTGGGGTGCCGGCCGTGAGCGCGGCAGCCTGGATGGCCGGCGCCGCCGCGGGGTCGGCCGCGAACAGCAGTTCATAGTCATCCCCCCCGGTCAGGCAGCGTGCGAGCAGCCCAGGCTCGGCCGCGACCAGCCCGGACGCTGCCGCCGAGAGCGGCACCAGCCCGGCTTCCAGCACCGCGCCGACACCGCCCGCGCGGCACAGGTGCCCGAGGTCCTGCACCAGCCCATCCGACACATCCATCGCCGCATGGGCCAGGCCCTGCAGCCGCTGCCCCAGGGCCAGCCGCGGCTCCGGCAGGCGGTAGCGCCGGGCCAGATGGCCATCGGCACTGTCGGCCAGCCGCCCCCGCAGCACGGCCAGCCCCAGCATGCCATCGCCGATACTGCCCGAGACCCAGAGGTCATCGCCCGCCCGCGCGCCCGCGCGGGTCAGCGCCCCCCCCGGGGCGACCGTGCCGATGATGGTGAGCGACAGCGACATCGGCCCGGGTGTGGCGACGGTATCGCCGCCCAGCACCATCAATCCGAACATCGCCTGGTCCAGCGCCAGACCGGCCGCGAAATCGGCGATCCAGGCATCGGCAGTGCCATGCGGGAAGGCCACCGTCATCAGATAGCCGAGCGGCGCCGCCCCCATCGCCGCGAGGTCGGACAGGTTCACCCGCAGCAGCTTGCGCCCAACGGTATCGGCCGGATCCTCGGGCAGGAAATGCACGCCGGCGACCATGGCATCGGCGGCCAGGACCAGGGTGCGCCCGGCCGGCGGGTCCAGCAGCGCCGCGTCATCCAGCAGCGCCAGCGCGCCCGGCCCCGCGAGCGGGCGGAAATGCCGCGCGATCAGGCCGAATTCCGCCGGCGCGGCGTCGTCCGACATCAGCCCGCCGCGGCCGGCAATCCGAATTCGGCCGGGCGCAGGTGGCGGGCCAGGGCGTCCAGCACGCCATTGGCGAAGCGGGGTTCCTCACCGCCGAAGAAACCATGCGCGATGTCCATGTATTCCTTGATGATGACGCGCGCCGGCGGCTCCGTGCCGGCGAGCAGTTCGGCGGTCGCGGCGCGGAACAGCGCGCGCAGCACCGGGTCCAGCCGGTGCATCGGCCAGCCGACCGCCAGATGCGCCAGGATGACGGCGTCCACCGCCTCACCCCGCAGGGCGGCGCCGCGCACGATGGCGGCGAAGAGCGGCACATGCGCCTCCGGCACGCGGCCGTTTTCGAAGCCGCCGTCATCGGGGTGGGCGGTCGGATCGGCGCCCAGGCGGTGCTTCACGAACTGGTCGATGATCGTCTCGGCGGTCTCGCCGGAGGCTTCGGACTGGAACAGCGCCTGCACCGCGGCGACGCGGGCGCCGGTTCGGGGCCTGGCATGGGGCCGGGCCGGGGGCCGGGCCGGGGGCCGGGCCGGGGGCGGGCGGGCGGCCGTGGTCATGCGAGGTTCCAGTGGCGGCGCAGGGCGATCTGGCCGAGCAGGGCCGCCATGGCCTCGGCGCCCTTGTTGTGGCGGTCGGGCGCCGAACGCGCCTCGGCCTGGTCGAGGCTCGCCACGGTCAGCAGCCCGAAACCCAACGCCGCGCCGGTTTCGGCCGCAACCGCCATCGCCCCGTGGCAGATCGCGTGGCAGATGAAGTCGTAGTGGTCGGTTTCCCCCTTCACGACACACCCCAGCAGCAGAACGCCGTCGTAGGCCGATCCCGAGCGCAGCGCCATGCGCAAGGCGGCGGGCAATTCGAAGGCACCAGCGACCTGCACCACCGCCAGCACCGCACCCGGCTGGCCGGCGAGCAACCCGCGCGCGCCATCCAGCATGCCGTCCACCACCGCCTTGTAGTAGGGCGCGATGATCGCCAGCAGCCGCAACGGCGGCCCCGACAGCGCGGCCGCTGCGGGTTCGGGCGCGTCGGCGGTGCTCATGCGGCGCCGGTCCCGTAGCCCAGGGTTTCCACGACCTGCAGGCCATAGCCCTCCAGCCCCACGATCGGGCGCGGGTGGTTGGACAGCAGCACCAATTCATGCAGCCCGAGGTCGGCCAGGATCTGCGCGCCGATGCCGTAGTCGCGCAATTCGGGGGCCGTCGCGCGGTCGCGGCCGCGGCGGATCGCCTCAGACAGGCCGGTCGGGCGCCAGTCGCGCAGCAGCACCATCACCCCCTGCCCGTGGTCGGCGATCTTGGCCATGGCCGCCTGCACATCCGCAGCCCCCCGGCCGAACACCATGTCCGGCACCAGGGACGCCGCATGCATCCGCACCAACACCGGGGCGCCGGGGCCGGGTTCGCCCTTGACCAGCGCCAGATGCTCGGTGCCGTCCAGCCGGTTGGCATAGACGATCACCCGCCATTCGCCGCCGACCGGCAGGGCCATGCGATTCTCCTCGACCCGCGCGACCAGCCGTTCCGTCCGGCGGCGATGGGCGATGAGGTCGGCAATGGTGCCGAGGTTCAGCCCATGCCGCTGGGCGAAGGCCACGAGGTCCGGCAGGCGGGCCATGGTCCCGTCATCGTTCATGATCTCGCAGATCACGCCCGAGGGGTTCAGCCCGGCCACGCGGGCGAAATCCACCGCGGCCTCGGTATGGCCGGCGCGCACGAGGGTGCCGCCTTCGCGGGCCATCAGCGGGAAGACATGGCCCGGCGTCACGATGTGGTCGCGGCCGAGGTCATGGTTGATCGCAACGGCCACGGTGCGCGCCCGGTCGGCGGCGCTGATGCCGGTGGTGACCCCTTCGCGCGCCTCGATCGACACGGTGAAGGCGGTCTGGTGGCGGGTGCCGTTGGACTGCGCCATCAAGGGCAGGCCCAACTCCTCCACCCGCGCGCCGGTCAGCGCCAGGCAGATCAGCCCGCGCGCGTGGCGGGCCATGAAGTTGATCGCATCCGGGGTCGCGAATTGGGCGGGGATGACGAGGTCGCCCTCGTTCTCCCGGTCCTCGTCATCGACCAGGATGAACATGCGCCCGGCCCGCGCCTCGGCCAGCAATTCCTCGGTCGGGGCCAGGAAATCGGCGAAGGCGGAGCGGGTGGTCTGGACCGGGTTCATGACGTGAACTCCCCGAGGCGCGCGACATAGCGGGCCAGCATGTCGATCTCGATGTTGACAGGGTCGCCGGGGCGCAGCCCGCCGAAGGTCGTGGCGGCGATGGTATGGGGGATGAGGTTGACGCCGAACCCCTCCCGGTCGGCCTCGTTCACCGTCAGCGAGACGCCGTTCACCGCGGCACTGCCCTTGACCGCGACGAAGCGCGCCAGCCCCTCCGGCAGGCGGAAGCGCCAGCGGGTGGAGCCGTTCTCCGGCACCACGGACACCACCGCCCCCACGCCATCGACATGGCCCGAGACGATGTGCCCGCCCATCTCATCCCCCAGGCGCAGCGAACGTTCAAGGTTCAGCGCATCGCCGATCGCCCAGCCGCCGAGGGTGGTTTTCGACAGGGTCTCGGCCGAGGCCTCCACCTCGAAACGGTCGGCGCCATAGGCCACGGCGGTCAGGCAGCAGCCCGAACAGCAGATCGAGGCGCCGAGATCCGGATGCCCGCCCCGGTCGAGCCAGCCGGGTGGGGTCGCGATGGACAGGCGCATGTCCTGCCCCGCGCCGATGGGGGTCAGGGCGGCGATGCGGCCGATGCCCGTGATGATGCCCGTAAAAATGTCTCAACCCTCTCGTAGCAGCGCGGCCTCGGTCAGCCAGTCGTCGCCGACCGGGACCGTGGCAAACCGGTGGAACCTGGGGGCTGCGGCCAGCCCCGGAAGCGCCAGCGCCGCGATGGCCGGCAGGCCATCGGCGCCGATCACGCAAGGCGCGTGGAACCAGGCGATCCTGTCCACCAGCCCCGCCCGCAGCAAGGACGCCGCCACCTGCCCGCCGCCCTCGGCCAACACGCGGGTGATGCCCCTTTTGCCCAAGGCCAGCAACAGGGCTGCCATATCCACGCCCTGGGCTGCGGCCGGCAGGGTGATGATGTCGGCGCCGGCCGCCGCCAGGGCTGCGGTATCGGTGCCGGGCGCCGCCGCGATCCAGACCGGGGCCGCATCGGCGAAGAGCCGCGCCGTCGCCGGGGTGCGGCCGCGCGCATCGGCCACGACCCGCACGGTCGGTTGCGTGGCGTAGCCGGCGAGCCGGCAGGTCAGTGCCGGGTCATCGGCCAGCACCGTGCCGCTGCCGACCAGCACCGCGTCATGCCGCCCGCGCAGCGCATGGGCCATGCGGCGCGCGGCGGGGCCGGTGATCCATTGGCTTTCGCCGCCAGCGGTTGCGATGCGGCCATCCAGCGTCGAGGCCAATTTCAGCGTCACCAGCGGCAAGCCGGTCGCCTGGCGCCTGAGGAAGCCCGCGTTCAGGAAAGCCGCCTCCGTGGCCAGCAGCCCTTCCTCGACCGCGACCCCGGCCGCGCGCAGCGTAGAAAGGCCCACCCCATCCACCCGCGGGTCCGGGTCGCGCAGCGCCACCACGACGCGCGCGATGCCGGCCGCGATCAGCGCATCGGTGCAGGGCGGCGTGCTGCCCCAGTGGCAGCAGGGTTCGAGCGTGACATAGGCGGTCGCGCCGCGTGCCTGTCCGCCTGCGCGCTTGAGGGCCTCCGTCTCGGCATGCGGGCGGCCGCCCGGCGCGGTCCAGCCACGGCCCACCACCTGGCCGTCGGCGACGATGACGCAGCCGACCGAGGGGTTGGGCCAGACATTGCCAAGGCCCCGCGCGGCCAGCGACAGGGCTGCGCGCATATGCACCGCATCGGCCACGCTCAACCGTTCCCGTCCTCGATTTCGCCCAGGAAGTCCCGGAAATCCGTCGCCGCGCCGAAATTCTTGTAGACGCTGGCGAAGCGGACATAGGCCACTTCATCGACCTCGCGCAGCGTCGTCATGACGATCTCGCCGATCCGGCGGGAGGTGGTTTCCTGGTCGCTCTCCATCTCCAGCCGCCGCTGGATGCCGGAGACGATACGCTCGATCCGTTCCTCGTCCACCGGGCGCTTGCGCAGCGCCACGCGCACGCTGCGCGACAGCTTGTCGCGGTCGAAGGGCACGCGGCGGCCATCGGTCTTGACCACCACCAACTCGCGCAGCACCACCCGCTCGAAGGTCGTGAAGCGGTTGCCGCAGGCGGGGCAGAAGCGACGTCGGCGGATGGCGGCGCCGTCCTCGGCCGGGCGGCTGTCCTTCACCTGCGTATCCTCGCTGCCGCAGAAGGGACAGCGCATGCCGGCTGTTCAGTAGATCGGGAAGCGCGCGCAGAGCGCCTGGACCTCGGCCGCCACGGCCGTTTCCACCGCGCCATTGTCGCCGCCGGCCTGCCCATCGACGACGCGGCCGATCATGCGGCCGACGGTGGCGAACTCCGCCTCGCGGAAGCCGCGCGTGGTCGCGGCGGGGCTGCCCAGGCGCACACCGGAGGTGACCATCGGCTTTTCCGGATCGAAGGGGATGGCGTTCTTGTTGCAGGTCAGGTGGGCCCGGTTCAGCGCGCCCTCGGCGGCCTTGCCGGTGACGCGCTTGGGCCGCAGATCGACCAGGACCAGGTGGTTGTCGGTGCCGCCGGTCACGAGGTCAAAACCCTCGGCCCGCAACGCCCCGGCCAGGGCCGCCGCATTGGCGACGACCTGGCGGGCATAGGCGCGGAAGTCGGGGCGCAGCGCCTCGGCGAAGGCCACCGCCTTGGCGGCGATCACATGCATCAGCGGCCCGCCCTGCAACCCCGGGAAGACCGCGCTGTTGAACTTCTTGGCCAGCGCCTCGTCATTGGTCAGGATCATGCCGCCGCGCGGGCCGCGCAGGGTCTTGTGGGTCGTCGTGGTCGCGACATGCGCGTGTGGGAACGGCGAATCATGCGCGCCACCGGCCACCAGGCCCGCGAAATGCGCCATATCCACCATGAAGAGCGCACCGACCTCATCCGCGATCGCGCGGAAGCCGGCAAAATCCCAGGCGCGGGCATAGGCCGACCCACCGGCGATGATCAGCTTCGGGCGGCTTTCCAGCGCGATGCGGCGGACTTCGGCCATGTCGATGCGCTGGTCCTCGCGCCGCACGGTATAGGGCAC
>JBBRWI010000017.1:0-31748 GCA_038249305.1 Acetobacterales bacterium | reverse complement strand
GGCTTGAACGCCTCCTCCCGCTGCGCCTCCGGGATGCCGGGGCCATCGTCATCCACCGTAACCACCGCCCAGGCCGCGGGGCCGTCGGTATGCAGCGGCACCGCCAAAACCTCCACCGCGATGCGCCGCGCGTGCTTGCGGGCATTGTCCAGGATATTGCCGATGCAGCGGCGCAGCGCATCGGCGCGCAAAGGCAGTACCAGCGCTTCGGGTGCCGTCACCAACACCTCGGCGCCGTCGCGTCGGGCGCGGGTGGCCAGGTCCTGCACGATGGCGACCAGGTTCTCGGGCTTCGGCGTCTCCTGCCCTTCGCCGCGGGCGAAGGCGAGGTAGGCGGCGACCATGCGCTCCATCTCCTCGACATCCTGCACCAGTGCTGCGGCATCTTCCTGCGCATCGGCGGGCAGCATGGCGAGGCCGAGGCGCATCCGCGTCAGCGGCGTGCGCAAATCATGGCTGATGCCGGCCAGAAGATCGGTGCGCTGGGCGACGAACCTTCGGATGCGGCCCTGCATCTGGTTGAAGGCGGCCGCGGCCTGGCGCACCTCCAGCGCGCCCTCGGGCTTCATCGGCCCCTGGTCGCGGCCCATGCCGAAGGCTTCCGAGGCGCCCGCGAGTTTGCGGATCGAGCGCACCTGGTTCTTCATGAAGACGGCGGCCAGCGAGAACAGCAGGATGCCCGACACCACCAGCCAGAGCACGAACAGATAGAGGGTGGTGGTGAACAGGCGTTTGCGCGCTGCCTCCACATGCAACACGCCGTCCGGCAGGCCGACGCGGATGATCACGGATCGCGGGTCCGACGCCCAGTCGGCGTCGAAGGGCAGGCCGACCCGTTCCCGCAGCGCGATATCCAGATCCTGTTCCAGCGGCAGCAGCGGCAGGGCGGTATTGCGCGGTGCTGCGGGGCCGAGGCTGGCCCCGGCCTCGCAGGCCAGCGACAGGTCGAGCCGCCAGGCGGCCTCACGGAAGACCCAGCCACGGTCGGCCGCCTGCGGGAAGCGTTCCAGCAGTTCCACCACCATGCCGACATCGCCCGCCACGGCATGCGCGAGGCGGCGGGACACGACGTCGTGGTGGCTGCCGTAGAACAGTTGCAGCGCGATCGCCTGCAACACCACCAGCGGCATCAGGATGATGAGCAGGCTGCGGCCGAGCAGGCCGCGAGGCACCAGGCGGCGCAGCAGGGAGGTCACGCTTTCCATGCGCGCTACTGTCCCGGCCGCAGCACGTAGCCCCGGTGGCGGATGGTCTGCAGGAAGCGCGGCTCACGCGGGTCGGTTTCGATCTTGCGGCGCAGGCGGGTGACCTGGACGTCGATCGCGCGTTCGCCGGCATCCGGCATGGACAGGGCCACGGCAATTTCCTCGCGGCTGAGCACGTCGCCGGCGCGGCGGGCGAGGGCTGCGAGCAGCGCAGCCTCGCCCCCGGTCAGCCGCACACTGCCCTCGGCGTTGCGCAATTCGCCGCGTTCGGCGTCGAACCAATGCGTGCCGAGTTGCACCGGGGGCGCGGTCATCGCGCTGGTGCTGGGGGCCGGCACCGCGCGCTTGAGGATGGTGCGGATGCGCAAGGCCAGTTCGCGGGGGTCGAACGGCTTGGCCAGATAGTCGTCGGCGCCGGTCTCGAACCCCGCAATGCGGTCGTCGGGCGCGCCGGCGGCGGTCAGCATGAGGATCGGCACATCCAGCCCGTCGCGACGCAGCGCCTGGGTCAGTTCCAGCCCGCTTTCGCCCGGCATCATGACATCCATCACGACCAGGTCGAAGGCGACCGAGGCCAGCGCCGCCCGCGCGGCGGCAGCGTTCTGCGCCGCGGTGACGCGGAACCCCTGGTCGCCCAGGAAGCGTTGCAGCAATGCCCGCAGGCGTTGGTCGTCGTCCACGACCAACAAGTGCGGGACCAGCAGATGCGGCTGGGCCTCTGGGTCGCCGTCGTTCATGGCCGGCCCGGTCCTTCCCGGCGGGCGCGATCCAGGGCCGCGCGCGCCTGCGGCCCCATCAGCCCGCGCATCACCCGGCGGAACCCGTCCACCGCCTGCGGCCCGGCTTCGCGATAGGCGCCCATCACCGTGTCGCGCTGACGTTCGAACAGCCGGCGTTCCAGCGCCAGCCCGGCCTCGGTCAGGGTCAGCAGCCGTTGCCGGCGGTCGGCGCGCCCGGTCGCCTGCTGCACCAGCCCCTGTTCGACCAGCGGCGTCAGCACCCGGCCGAGCGACTGCTTGGTGATCGCCAGGATCCCCAACAGGTCGCCCACGGTCATGCCGGGGTGGCGGCCGACGAAATGCAGCACCCGGTGATGCGCCCGGCCGAGGCCCTGCTCCTCCAGCATCGCATCGGCCCCGGCGGTGAAATCGCGGTAGCCGAAGAACATCAGGTCCTGGGCGGCGCGCAATTCCTCCTCGCGCAGGAACAGCAGGTCCTGTCCCGCGCTGACCGCGGCCGGCGTTGGATGGGGGGCGCCTGGGCGGTGGCGGGGGATACCTTCGGGCATGGGAGGCATGTGGTCCGGTTGGGTCAGCATGTTTGACACTTTTCGCGGATAGGGTCTAGTCTGTCAGTCATAGCGCAACTTTATTGCGCCATAAGCCCTGTAAGCATTCTCAATCCCTGGAAGGACGCAAACTCATGGCCCTGGTTCCCTTCGACGACCGCGACGGCTGGATCTGGTGGGACGGCGATTTCGTGCCGTGGCGCGATGCCAAACTGCATGTCCTCAGCCATGGCCTGCACTACGCCTCCGGCGTGTTCGAGGGGGAACGGGCCTACAACGGCAATATCTTCAAACTGCACGAACATACCGCACGGCTGATCGAGTCGGGTCGACTCCTCGGTTTCGAAATCCCCTTTGCGCCGGAGGTCATCTCCGCCGCCTGCCAGGAAGCCCTGGTCCGCAACGGCCTGACCGACGCCTATGTTCGCCCCATCGCCTGGCGTGGCACCGAACAATTGTCCGTGAGCGCCCAGGCCACCAAAATCCACCTCGCCATCGCGGTCTGGGCCTGGCCCAACCTGTTCGGCGACAACCGGATGCAGGGGGTGCGGCTGGGCATGGCCAAGTGGCGCCGCCCGGCGCCGGATACCGCGCCAACCGCCTCCAAGGCTGCCGGGCTCTACATGATCGGCACGCTGTCCAAGCACCAGGCCGAGGCCGAGGGCTTTTCCGACGCGATGATGCTGGACCACAAGGGCGACGTGGCCGAGGCGACCGGCGCCAACGTGTTCTTCGTCATCGATGGCGAAATCCACACGCCGACGCCGACCTGCTTCCTTGACGGCATCACCCGCCGCACCGTCATGGCGCTGGCCCGCAAGCGCCAGCTGACCGTGGTGGAACGGGTGATCCGCCCCGAGGAAATGGCCCGTGCGACCGAGGTCTTCCTGGCCGGCACCGCGGCCGAGGTGACGCCCGTGCGCTGCATCGGCGACCTGCAATTCACCCCCGGCGCGATCACCGAGACGCTGATCCGCGACTATGACGCGTTGGTGCGGATGAGCCCGGCGGAGGTGGCGCGACTGGCCGCCTGACCCGATCCGGGGGCGGCGCCCGCGCCGCCCCCGCGCGCCACCACCAGCACCCCCGCCGCCAAGGGCAGCAGCCACACGATGCGCGCCTGGTACCGGTGGTGCGGTTTCGACAGCGCCCCGGTCGCCGCCGCATTCGCCAGCAACCCCAGCACGACGCAGGCGAACAGCCCGCCCGCCGCCGTGGCCCGGCCTGCGAAGGCCAGCCAGGCGCCGACCCCCAGCGACGCCAGCACCACCACCCCCTGCGGCCATAGCAGCGGCCCGGCCACCGCCGGCAGCACGCCGCGCATCTGCATCGCCCCGTCGAAGGCCGCAAGCTCCCCGGCGGAAAACCCCTCCGCCACCATCATTCGCGCCGAAACCGCCAGATGCTCGGCGCCGAGCGTATCGCCGACCCGGATCATCACCAGTTGCCGCGCCAGATTGGCCAGCGCCGCCCGCGCCACCTCCCACGGATAGGCGCTGAGTGTTGCGGCGACGATCGCCCCGGCCTCGGGCGCGATCAGCACCGTGCCCATCAGCCGCTGTTCGCCCGCGGCATCGCGCGCGACCGGCGAGGCCGGGTCCCAGAGGAACTGGTCGCTGTCCATCGGCAGCCGGTCCAGGAACCCGCACAGATACCAGCCGGCCCCCGGACAGCGCGCCCGCAGCAGCGCGACCGCCGGCCCATCCGCCTGCAACCGCGCGAGGGCAAAGGTCGCGCCATAGGGCGACACCGCCCATCGCCCATGCCCGATACCGTTCGACACGACGATGAAACCCAGCGCCAGGACCAGCGGCGCCGCCGCCCAGCCGGCCCGCCGCCAGCGCAGCAGCAGCACCCCCGCCACCACCGCCGCCGCGATCACGAGGTGCGACAGATGCACCGCGATCGCGAAAACCCCAAGCGCCAGCACCGCCCACCGCTCCCCCCGCGACAGCCGCCCGAAGCCCAGCAGCCACAGGCACAGCACGGTGACCCCGGCAAAGACATCCGGCATCAGGGTCGCGGCGAACCAGGGCAGCGAGGTCAGCCCGGCCAGCAGCCCGACGCCCAGCAGGTGCCCGGCCGGCGAGACCCGCCCCAAAGCCTCGCGCAGCGCCAGCCACAGCAGCCAGGACAACACCAGCGCCTGGACGGCGGCCGCCCCCCACAGCGACACCCGCCAATGCCCCAGGTGCAGGAACGGGCCATAGGCCAGCGGCTTGTCCCAAGCCATGCGCGGCACGATGGTCTGGGCGAGGAAGGACACCGTGTCGATGAACACCAGCGGATAGCCGTTCAGCAGCGCCGGCCAGAGCAGCAGCAAGGCGCCGCCCAGGATCGCCCCCCTCAAGCGGGCGGCACCCGGCGGGGCAGTGCCACGGCGATGGCGGCGAAGGGCAGCAGCCAGGCGATACGCGCCTGGTAGCGGTGGTGCGGCTTGGACAGGCCGCCCGTCGCCGCGGCATTGCCGATCAGCGCCGCCAGCACGATCGCCGCCAGCATTGCCGGCGCCCTGTCCCCCGCCCGCCAGGACCGCCACACCCCCCAAAGCAGCAGCGGCAGCGCCAGCAAACCCCAGGCCGGATGCACCCAGGCCGGCGCCACCAGCAGCCCGCGCGCCTGCAGGCTGGCGTCGAAGGCCGCGGCTTCGGCCGGGCCAAATCCCTCGACCAGCCGCGGCCGCACCGATACGGCCAGCACATCGCCCAGCGTATCGCCCGGCCGCAGCAGCAGCATCTGTTCGGCGGTGTTGCGCAGGATCGCCCAGGCGACAGCGGCGGGTTCGCGGCGCAGCGTCTCGGCGACGATGACCCGGGCCTCCGGCGACAGCAGCGCGCCGCCGAGGAAGCGCTGACGGCCCTCGGCATCGCGGTTCATCGGGCTGTCGGGCAGCCAGAGGAAATCATCGGAATCGGCCGGCAGTCGCCCGGCCCAGGCGCAGAGATACCAGCCCGGGTCGCCCGCCCCGCAGCGATCGGCGATGGTCCGCGCCGCCGGCCCATCGGCGATCAGCCGCGCCAGCAGAAAGGTGCTGCCATGCGGCGAGATCGACCAGACGCCATGCCCGACCCGGTTGGTCAACCCCAGCAGCCCGACCGCCAACACCAGCGGCAACGCCACCCGCAGCGATGCCCGCGCCCCGCCGGCCAGGGCGATCACGACCAGCCCGGCCGCCAGCGGCAGGAAGGAGAGATGGCTCGCGATCGCGACGCCCGCCAGCAGTCCGACGCCGATGCGTTCCACCCTGCCGAGCGCGGAAAAACCCCAGCCCAGCAGGAAGGCCGGCAGCACCACTGCGACCACCAGGATATCCGGCATCACCAGCGCCGCCGACCAGGGCGCCGTGGTCACCAGCGCCAGCGCGCCGCAGACTGCGACATGCAGCACCGGCGTTGCGCGCCCCAGGACCCGCAGCGTCAGCCACAGCAGCCAGGACACCATCACCCCCTGCGCCACCACCGGCAGCCACAGCGTCAGGCGCCAATGGAACAGGTGCAGCAGCGGGCCATAGACCCAGGGCTTGTCCCAGATCATCAGCGGCCCGAGGCTTTGATGCAGGAAAGCGCCACTGTCGCTGAACAGCAGCGGGTAGCCGTTCCAGAACGCCGGCCAGACCAGCATCAGCCCGCCCAGGACCACGCTTGCGGTGGTGATCGCCGCCAGCCGGGCCGGCATGGCTCAGCCCCGCGTCCAGCGGGCGGTGGCGGCGTCGTCGTCGGGCTTGGCCTCGACCCAGCGTTCGCTGCCATCGGCGAAGGACTCGCGCTTCCAGAAGGGCGCGCGGGTCTTCAGCCAGTCCATCAGGAAGCCCACCGCCGCCAGCGCCGCGGCGCGATGGGCGGAGGCCGCGATGACCAGCACGATCGCATCGCCCGGCCGCATCATCCCGTGGCGGTGGATGATGGTGCAGCCGGTCAGCGGAAAGCGCGTGGCGGCGTCATCGGCGATGGTGGCGATGGCGCGGTCGGTGACGCCGGGCCAATGCTCCAGCTCCATGCCCGCCAGCCCGTCGTCGGCGCGGCACAGGCCGATGAAACTGGCGATGGCGCCGATGTCGGCGCGGCCGGCGGCCAGGTGCGCGGTCTCGGCGGCGGCATCGAAGGCTTCGGCCTGGACCCGGACGGTCGGGCGCATGTCAGACCCTCATCCATGCAAACGGAATCGTTCGAATGGATACAGAGGCTCGATCAGACAGAGGGCTGGCGCCTGTGCCGTGAGGCTTTGCGAATGGCATGGGCGCTAGCCGCCGGTCACGGGGGGGAAGAAGGCGACCTCCCGCGCGGAGCCGAGCGGTGTGGCCGGGCCGCAGAAATCCTGGTCCAGCGCCGCCCGCACCTGGGCGGGGTCGGCGAAGGCCGCGGCATGGCCGGGGCCGCGGGTGCCGAGCCAGGCCATGAGGTCGGCGATGGTGGCGACCTCGGGCGGCGGGACCACGGTTTCCTCGGCGATGCCGGTGCGCTGGCGCAGCCAGGCGAAGTAGAGGATCTGCATCGGCCGGCGGCTCAGTTCGGCACCTGGCGCACGCGGCCACCGGGGCCGATCAGCAGGTTGTTGGGGCCTTGCGGGATGGCGATGCCGCTGCCGCCGCCAGGGGTGGTGAAGGTCGCGGGGCCGCTGCCACCGGGTTGCACCACCGTCTCGCCGGTCGGCAGGATGCGGATGCGGTCGTTGGTCGGCGGCGCGCTGTTCAGCACCGGCGGCAGGGCGGCGGTCGGTGGCGGCAGGTCGCGGGTCGGCCGCGGGCCGGGCGGTGGGAGTTGGGGGGAGCCGCGTTCGAATTCGACAGAATCCTGGCGGAACAGTGGCTGGGGCGGCGGGATGGCGGCAACGTTTCCGGGCTGGACCCCGCGCTGCTGTTCATCGGGGTTCATCAGGGTGGCGCGGGGGGCTTCCTCGACCGGCCAGACATTGCCCGGTTCGGGCAGCAGGGGGGTGATGGAGGGCGATCCGCCGGTGATGCGCGACAGGGTGGCGCTGCCTTCGGGGCGGATGACGCCGCGCTGGCCCCAGGGGTCGAACTCATCGCGCGCGGTGCAACCGGCGAGGAGTGCTGCCGCCGTGGCGATGGCGAGGATACGGATCATGCAAGTCTCCGGCAGGGCGTGCTTGTCTGGAAGATGCGGCGTCGGGCCGCTCTCGCCAAGGGCGGGTATGGGGTTTTGCTCCCGCCAGGGGCGGGCGTCAGGATTTGGGCAGGCCGCCGACATGGCGCAGCCCGGCGGTCAGGTAGTCCCAGCCGGTGATCAGGGTCAGCCCCGCTGCGACCCAGAGCCCGGCCTCGCCCAGGAAGCCCAGCGGCAGCCAGCCCAGCCCGACCAGCGGCGCCGCGGAATCGCCGGCCAGCAGCACGCCAAGCGCCCCCATCTGCACGCCGGTCTTCCATTTCGCCAGCGGTGTCACCGGCAGCCCGACCCGTAGCGCCGCGAGATATTCACGCAGGCCCGAGACCAGAATCTCCCGCAGCATGATCACGATGGCCGGGACCAGCCCCAGCATCGACAGCCGGTCGGTGCCGGCCAGCAGCATCAGCGCCGCGCCCACCAGCAGCTTGTCGGCGATCGGGTCCAGCATGCGGCCGAAATCGCTGGTCTGCTGGCGGTCGCGGGCGATCTTGCCGTCGAAGTAATCGGTGATGGCGGCGGCCGAGAAGACCGCACAGGCCGCGAGGTCCGCCCAGGGTTGGCGCACCATCGCCAGCGCCACCAGCAGCGGGATCGCGGCGATGCGCGACAGGGTCAGCAGGTTGGGCAGGTCGGTCGGCAAAGGCGCAGGCCCTCAGGTCGAACCGCTTGTAGCCGCCAAGGCCCCAGGGTGGAAATGGTCGTGGATGCGGCGCGCGGTATTGGGGCCGATGCCGGGGCAATGGGCCAAATCCTCCAGCGAGGACTGCCGCACCCCGCGTGCGCTGCCAAAATGGTTCAGCAGGGCGCGCTTGGTCGCCGGGCCGACGCCGGGCACGTCGTCGAGTTCGGATTTGACCAGCGCCTTGGACCGGCCCGCCCGATGCGTGGTGATGGCAAAACGATGCGCCTCGTCGCGCAGGCGTTGCAGATAATACAGCACCGGGTCGCGCGGCGGCAGTTGTACGGGCGGCCGCCCGGTCATGTGGAACCATTCGCGCCCGGCATCGCGGTCCGGCCCCTTGGCGACGCCGATCAGCGGAATGTCATCGACGCCGAGTTCGGCCAACACCTCCCGCGCCGCATTCAACTGGCCGATCCCGCCGTCGATCAGCACCAGGTCCGGCCAGGATTCGCCGGCGCGGCCCGGGTCTTCCTTCAGCGCGCGGCCGAAGCGGCGTTCGAAGACTTCGCGCATCATGGCAAAATCGTCGCCGCCGCCGACCGGGCCCGCGGCCTTGATGGCGTATTTGCGATAAGCGGACTTGATGAAGCCCGCCGGTCCCGCCGCGACCATGACGCCATAGGCATTGGTGCCCTGGATATGGCTGTTGTCGTAGATCTCGATCCGCGCGGGCGGTTCGGCCAGGTCGAAGACGCGGGACACGCCTTCCAGCAGCGCGGTCTGCGCGGTGCCTTCGGCCAGGCGCCGTTCCAGCGCCTCGCGCGCGTTGGTTTCGGCATGTTCCACCGCGCGCGCCTTGTCGCCGCGCTGTGGGCGATGGAGTTCCACGCGCCGCCCGGCGCGGATCGCCAGCGCCTCGGCGATCAGCGCCGCATCGGTGGGGTCGTGGCTGACCAGCACCAGCGGCGGCGGCGGCATGTCGTCATACAACTGGGCGAGGAACGCCCCCATCACCTGCGCCGGCGGCACGTCGCCCCGCGCGTGGCTGGGGAAATAGGCGCGGTTGCCGTTGTTTCGCCCACCCCGGTAGAAGAACACCTGCACGCAGGACTGCCCGGCCGCCTGATGCAGGGCGACCACATCGGCATCGCCCATCCCATCGAGGTTGATCCGGTCGGTGCCCTGCACATGCGTCAGGCCGCGGATGCGGTCGCGCAGGGCCGCGGCGCGCTCGTATTCCATCCGCTCGGCGGCGGCCTCCATCTCCTTGGCCAGTTTCTTCTGGATCGAGGGGGTTTCGCCCGACAGGAACTGCTTGGCCTGGGCGACGAGGTCGGCATAGTCCGGCTGGCTGATCCGCCCGACGCAGGGCGCCGAGCAGCGGCGGATCTGATACAGCAGGCAGGGTCGGGACCGGGTCGAGAATACCGTGTCGCGGCACGACCGCAGCAGGAACACCCGCTGCAGGGCCGTCACCGTCTGCTTCACCGCCCAGGCGCTGGCGAACGGCCCCCAATACGACGCGCCGGATTTCTTCTCCCCCCGATGCTTGGCGATCTGGGGATAGGGGTGGGCCTCGGTCAGCACGAGCCAGGGATAGGATTTGTCGTCGCGCAGGACGATGTTGAACCGCGGCCGCAACCGCTTGATCAGGTTGGCCTCCAGCAGCAGGGCTTCGGCCTCGCTTTGGGTGGTGATGACCTCCAGCGAGACGGTGTCGGCGACCATGCGGCGCAGGCGTTCGGGCAGGCGGGCGGGGCGGGTATAGGCGGCGACGCGCTTTTGCAGCGCGCGGGCCTTGCCGACATACAGCGCCGCGCCCTCGGCATCGAGCATGCGGTAGACGCCAGGGCCGGGCGGCAGGTGCGGCACGGCGGCGAGCAGCACGGCAGCGCCGGTCGGGGGTAGGGGTGAGGTGTCCGCGACGGTCATGGGCAGGGCGATACAAGTGCGGGCGAGGGGTCGCAAGCGAGGCGATTATCCCCAGGGCCTGTTATCCCCGAACCCTGTGGACAAGTCTGTGGGCGGAATGCCGGGAAAGGGTGAAACCCCTTGCTCATCCGCCGGTAACAGCGTGTTGCCATGAAAACGTGCAGAAGATCAGATCGTTGATTTCATTGAATAAACATTGGATACCACGAAAGCTGCACGTCAAGATGTAAAGGATCATTGACGAGAGCGACAACGCCGGTGCAGGCGCCGCCGACGGTGGATGATTTGCAGGGCGGCCGGGGCAGATGGCGCGCAAGTCGCTGAACACAGGCGCGAAGATGCATGTTCGTTGGCCTTCACGCGGCAGTGGCGGCGGCTTTGTCACGGCGTCTTCGCTCCACAGTCACACCCACCGAGGCCGCGTCGTGTAAGATATCCGGCTTGGCCGCGGTCACCCGGGCCACCAGCACCCGAGGGTCCTCCAGCGCCGCGACGGCGATGCGCTCGGCCAGGGTCTCCACCAGGCGGGTATGCCCCTCGGCGACGATGCGCCGGGCCGCTGCCACCACCGCTGCGTAGTCCACCACGCGGGCCAGGCGGTCCGGCCCCACGCCGTCGGGCGCGTGTTCGTCCGTCACGGCCAGTTCGATGTCCAGCACCAGGCGCTGCGGGGCTGCCTCCTCCTGCGGATAGACGCCCAGCCGCGCAAGCACCGTCAGGCCGCGGACGAAAACCCGGCGGATGCCGGCATCGGCGTCAGGCGCGAAGGGAATGCTCATTCCTCAGGCATCGCATGGATCGGCCGCGCTGCCCATTGCAGATGCTGCCCGCCGTCCAGCGCGATCATCTGCCCGGTGACCGAGGGCATGGCCAGCAGCCACACCGCCACCGCCGCGACCTCCGCCGCACTGGTGCCGCGGCCGAGCGGGACCGAGGCGCATTGCGCAGCGAATTGCGCCGGGGTCTGGCGGGGCGAGGGTAGCGCCGGGCCGGGGCCGATCGCCACCACCCGGATGCGCGGCGCCAGCGCCAGCGCGAGGCTTTGCGTCAGCGCCCAGAGCCCGGCCTTGGAGACGGTGTAGGAGACGAAATGCGGCGTCAGCGACCAGACCCGCTGGTCGATCATGTTCAGCACCACGCCCTCGGCCGCCTGCGGCAGGGTGGCGGCGAAGGCCTGGGCCAGCACGAAGGGCGCGCGCAGGTTGGGTTCGATATGCTGGTCCCAGCTGGCGCGGGTGGCGTCGCCGATCTCGTCGCGCTCAAACGTGCTGGCATTGTTCACCAGCACCCCGATCGGGCCGAGGGCCGCGGTGGCGGCGGGCAGCAGGGCCGTGACCTCGGCCTCCTGCGCCAGGTCGGCGCGCAGGGCGACGGCGCGGCGGCCGAGCGCCTGGATGTCGGCCACGGTCGCCGCGGCTTCCCCCGCGCTGGCCGAGAAATGGATGGCGACATCGAAGCCGGCTTCGGCCAGGCCAAGTGCTATGGCGCGGCCGAGGCGGCGGGCGCCGCCGGTGACAAGGGCGGCGCGGGGGATGGTGGGGGCGATCTGCATCAGCGCTAGATAGCGCCCCCTGGCCGGGCGTCACCTGCGCGTGGCGTTCTTATCGGTCCGGGGCAAGGACGGAGGGCATGCGATGCGGCGCCTGGCGATGGTGATGCTGGTCTGGGCGGGGCCGGCGATGGCCCAGGGAACGATGCCCTTTAGCCTGCCCGGTGGCGGGCCGGCCCCTGGCCCGGGGGGCGCCAGCGGCGCCGAGTTCTGCCGCCGCGTGGGCCAGGCGGCGTTGACCTGCCGGTCGGGGGGCGTGGCCTTGACCGACCCGGCGGGGCTTGCGGCCTGCCTGGTGCGGACGCTGCCGATCGCGGATTCGCTGCGGGTCGCCCAGGCCGCGCAGCGGGCGCAGGGCAACCCGGCGTCGGTGCTGACCGAATGCGGGGTGCGGTGACTGGCGGACCGACCCCGCGCCGAGGTTCCATGTTTTCTTACCGACCCCGCCCGCCCAACCGGCCTGCGGGATCAGCGGCGGGACGTCACGGCCCCGATCGCCGCCCCGCCCGCGCCGCCCAGCACCGCCCCGGTCAGCAGCGACCCGCCGGTCAGCGCGCCCAGGGCAACCCCGCCGGCCGCGCCGATGGCCCCGCCCGACAGGGCACGCTGCTGCGTGCGGTTCATGTTGCCGCAGCCGGCAAGCAGCAGGGCGGCAAGAGCCAGCACCAAGATGGTTCGCATGGCAGTGAGTCCCGACAAGTTGAAACCTGACCGTGGGCGCGCCGTGTGGCGATCATGCGGCAGCAAAACGGCGCCGGGGTTGCCCTCGGCGCCGCCATGCCGCCCTTACCCCGGGATCAGCGGCGCGCCGGCACCGGCTGCCCCACAAGGGTCGTTACGTCATCCGCAAAAATGTCGCGCCGGTAGGTCTCGGGCACCATGAAGATGCCGATGACGACGGTGCCGAGGGCGACCACGACCGGGTACCACAGGCCGAAGTACACATCCCCCGTCTGCGCGATCATGGCGAAGGCCGTCGCCGGCATCAGCCCGCCGAACCAGCCATTGCCGATGTGATAGGGCAGCGACATGGAGGTGTAGCGGATGCGGGTCGGGAAGAGTTCGACCAGCGCCGCGGCGATCGGGCCATAGACCATGGTCACGTAGACGACCAGCAGCGTCATGATGGCGATCAGCATCGCCGGCTGTTCGCGGAAGATGTCGAAGGGACCGGACATCTTCACGATCGTCGGGTTGACCGCGGCGGGGTAGCCCGCCGCGGTCAGCGCCGCCGCCAGTTCACGCGCGAAGGTGGGCGTGCCGGCCACGACCGGCGTGCCGCCGGCAATGCGGACGGAGGCGACGGTGCCGAGCGGCTGCTGTTCGACCCGGTAGTTCACCGAGGCCCGTGCCAGCGCCGCCTTGGCGACGTCGCAGGGCTTGACGAAGGTCAGCGTGCCGGTCGGATTGAATTGGAACGAACAATCGTCCGAATTGGCCAGCACGCGCACTTCGATGTCGCTATGCGCCGCGGCCAGCGCGGGGTTGGCTTCCTGGCTGAGCAGATGGAACAGCGGGAAGTAGGTCAGCGCCGCGATCAGGCAGCCGCCGAGGATGATCGGCTTGCGGCCGATCTTGTCCGACAGCCAGCCGAAGAACACGAAGCCGCCGGAGCCCAGCAGCAGCGACCAGGCGACCAGCATGTTCTGGGTGAAGCCATCGACCTTCAGCACTTGGCCCAGGAAGAACAGCACGTAGAACTGGCCCGTGTACCAGACCACCGCCTGGCCGGCGACGAGGCCGAGCAGCGCGAAGAGCGCGATCTTGGCGTTCTTCCACTGGCCGAATGCCTCGGTCAGCGGCGCCTTGGAGCCGGTGCCCTCGGACTTCATCTTCAGGAAGGCCGGGCTTTCCTGCATCTGCAGACGAATCCAGACCGAGATCGCGACCAGGAAGATCGACAAGATGAAGGGCACCCGCCAGCCCCATTCGGCGAAGGCCTCGTCACCCAAGGCCAGGCGGGTGAACAGGATCACCAGCAGGGACATGAACAGGCCCGCCGTCGCGGTGATCTGGATGAAGCTTGTGTAGAAGCCGCGGCGCCCGTTCGGCGCATGTTCCGCGACATAGGTCGCGGCCCCGCCGTATTCGCCGCCCAGGGCCAAGCCTTGCAGCAACCGCAGGATGATCAGCATGACCGGGGCGACGATGCCGATCTGGTCGGAGGTGGGCAGGATGCCGACGACGAAGGTCGAGACGCCCATGATCACGATGGTGATCAGGAAGGTGTATTTGCGGCCGACCAGATCGCCCAGGCGACCAAAGACCAGCGCGCCGAAGGGCCGCACCAGGAAGCCCGCGGCGAAGGCCAGCAGGGCGAAGACGTTGCGCGTCGCCTCGGGGTACATGCCGAAGAACTTGGCGCCGATGACGGCCGCCAGGGACCCGTAGAGGTAGAAGTCGTACCACTCGAAGACGGTGCCGAGCGATGAGGCCAGGATGACCTTGCGTTCTTCCTTGGTCATGGGGGCGACCTTGGCGGTCCCCCCGGTCATTGTTCCCGACATGCGCCGGTTCTCCCCCTGAAATGTTTCGTGTCGCGCGCATGGCGGGTTGCGCCGAATGCATGCGCGATGGACGGACGGGGATGCTTACGATTAGTCGTGTTGTGGGAAGAATGGCGGCGGGTGAATTCGCTGCAATGCAATATGACACTTTGGACAGCAGCACGCGAAGGCGGCAGACCGCCAATCGCAGGGACCCAGGCGACCCGCCCGCCCGCCTCTGTCTCCCTTCTGGTGCCAAAGCCGGAGCGCTGCCGGCGGCACCACCGGGCGCCGGGGTCAGACCGCCTTGCGGACGCGCCCCTCAAAATTCGCCGCCACGCCCGGCGTCGCCGCGCCGGTGCGGATGGCGTGCTCCGCCTCGCCCATCGTTGTCCTGATTTCCTTGAGCAGGGCCGTGCCCTTCACCGTGCGCTGCACGAGCACACTGCGCCGGTCGGCCGGGTCGGTCTTGCGGCGCGCGAGGTCGAGGTCGCCCAGGCGGTCGAGGGCGCGGGTGATCGCCGGCTTGGACACGTTCAGCGCGGCTGCCAGGCCACGCACCGTGTGCGCGCCATCGTCGAGGTAAACGGTCAGGAAAACCCCTTGCTGGCGGGCCGAAAGATCCGGGCCGTCGCGACGGACCAGCGCGACCGTCGTTTCGCGCAGAATGGTGACCAGTTGGTCGGGGGTCAGGGTGCTGTTCATGGGTCAATTCCTTCCTTGGGCGTTGCGCGGCGTTCCATCCGAACCGGACCAAGATGAATCGTCGCAGTGGAGATGTATTTTAAACGCGGGTGCTGGCCACCGGTTTCAGGTAAATAATCAGTTTCATTTCATGCACCCGGCAGCGGAAACGACGGGCCGGCTCCGTGTCGCAAGCCAGCCGGGGATGGCGTGCAACACCGCGCGTAGTCCCTGGCACTCGCCCCCCTCGGGGCGCCCGGGGCGCGACGCATCGTTCCATGCGTAGGTATCCAGATGTGCCCAAGGCGTTCCGGCGGGCACAAAACGCCGAAGAAAAAGCGCGGCGATCACGGCGCCCGCTGCCGGTTTCATCGCCACGTTATTCATGTCGGCAACCGGGCTGTCCAACCACGAATCGTAACCATCGTGCAAAGGCAGCCGCCACAGGGGGTCGTTCACACGACCTGCACTTTCGGCAAAACATTCCGCCAGCGAAGTATCATCCGTGAACAACGCGGGCAGGTCCGGCCCCAGGGCGACCCGGGCGGCCCCGGTCAGGGTCGCGGCATCCAGAATCAACGCCGGGCGTTGCTCGCCGGCGAAGGCCAGCAGGTCGGCCAAGACCAGCCGCCCCTCGGCATCCGTATTGCCGACCTCCACCGTCAGCCCGGCCCTGGTCCGCAATACATCGCCCGGGCGGAAGGCATCGGGGCCGAGGCTGTTTTCCACCGCGCCGACCAGCAGCAACAGGTTGACCGGGGCGCGTGCCGCCATCAGCGCATCGGCCAGCGCCAGCATCAGTGCCGCGCCGCCCATGTCCTTCTTCATCCGCCGCATCGCCTCCGGCGGCTTGAGGTCGAGGCCGCCGGTGTCGAAGCAGACCCCCTTGCCGCAAAGCACCACCATGGGATGGGCAGGGTCGCCCCAACGCAGCATCGCCACCCGCGGCTGGCGGGCGGTCGTGGCCGCGCGGCCGACCGCGTGCAGCGCCGGGAAGCCCTGGGCCAGGGCTTCGCCCTTCAGCAGTTCGAACCCCGCGCCATGCCGGGCGGCGGTTTCGGCCACGGCCGCGGCCAGTTCGGCCGGGCCGGCATCCTCGGCCGGCGTATTGATCAGGTCGCGGCCAAGGCAGATCGCGCGGGCTTCGGCGATCGCGGCCTCGGTGCCGGGCGGCGCGAGCAGTTGGGCCGGATCGGCACCCGCCTTGCCGCGGTAGCGGCCGAAACGATAGGCCCCGAGCAGCCAGCCCAGGGTCGCGGCGGCCGGATCGGCGCCGACGCCCAGGCGCCACACCGACCCCGCCGGCAGGCCGCGCGCCAACCCGCCATAGGTCCAGGGGGTAACGGCAGGGGCAGCGCCCAGACCGAGTACGGCGGCGGCCAGCCCATCCGGGCCGGGCAGCAGCCCGATGGCGCCGGCCTCGGCCGCGAAGCCGGTGGCGCGCAGGAAGCCCGACTGGTTGGGCGGCAGTGCTTCGAGGAAGCCGGCCAGCCCGCAAGGCGCGACGACATGGAGGTGTCGCGATCCGTCCTCTGTCGTCGCCAGCCCCCGCATCATCGGCGGTGTTGTCTCCGAGTTGAAATGAAGGGTCAAGTTTTCTGTTAGAGTCTCGCAACAGGCCGCGTCAAGACTATCGTGCGAAATGTGACAGCGCATTCCGCGTGTATGCGCCGTTACGGCGAGCGTGCAGCAAGTGGCGCGCCCGTGGGGGCGCGCGCCGGCAGGCCCTGCAACAGCCCCGCGGCGATCGCCGCCGCCAGGCAGGCGTAGCCGCGGTCGTTGTGGTGCAGCGCGTCGGCGGTCAGCATCGCTTCGGGCGGGGTGTCGCCGGCGGCCCAGGCATCCATCAGCGCGCCACGCCGGAACAGGGCGACACCGTGGCGGTCGGCCAGATCGGCCAGGACCTGGTCGAAGGCGGCGCGTTCGGGGGCGGCATTCGCCCAGGCGCCACGCTGGCTGTCGATCAGCAGCACATTCGCGCCGGCGGCCAGGGCGCGGTTCACGCCCTCGGTCATCATCTGGCGGAACCGTTCGGGCGAATGGCGGCGCAGGGCGCCATTGGTGCCGACCTGCCAGATGATCAGCGCGGGATCGTGCGACAGCGCGTCGGCTTCCAGCCGCAACAGCATCTCGGCCGCGTCCTGGCCGCCGATGCCCTTGTTCAGTACGGTCACGAAACGCCCCGGCAGGGCGGCCCGCAGTGCTGCCTGCAGGCGTTGCGGATAGGTTGCCTCCGGCGTGGTCGCCCCCGCGCCCTCGGTCGAGGAGGAGCCGAGTGCGACGATCCGGATCGGCCGCCCCGCCGCGACGGTGGCCGCCAGGGCCGGCAGGCGGATCGCGGCCTGGGTGGTGGCCGGGCAGGCGAAGCCGGGCCCCGAATCCACGTCCGCGGCGGCCAAGGCCACGGTTCGGGCGCCGAGCGCCATGCACACAATCAGGGCCAGCCAGCCGCCGTGCGGTCGGGTCATCGCATGCTCACCCCTTACCGGCGCAGAAAATGCATGGCCGAAACATCCAGCACCACCACCCCATCGGCGGTCCGCGCCGCGACATAGCGCAGCCTGGCGATGCCAAGATTGGCGCGGCTGGCCGATGGCCGCACCTCCAGCACCTCCACCCGCACCGCCACCTCCTCATCCGGGCGCAGGGGCGCGGGCCATTTGATCTCCATCTGGTTGCCGCCGAGCGACACCTCGGCGATCAGCCCCGAGGTGATCAGCCGCCCAAAGACCGCCGACAGCGTATGCAGGCCGGAGGCGACGAGGGTGCGGAAGAGGCTGCTCTCGGCCGCCGCATCGTCGAGGTGAAAGGGCTGCGGGTCGAAGCGCCGGGCGAAATCCAGCACCTCCGCCCGCGGCAGCACCAGGGTGCCGAGGTCGAAGGACTGGCCGGGGGCGAGTTGGTCGAGCGAGGTGAAGCGCGGGACGCTCACCTTTGCCCGCCGCCGAGGATCCCGCCCGCGAGCGTGGCGGGATCCCGCATCGGCCAGCGCCCGGCATCGACCATCGTGACGAAATCCAGCACGGCGCGGTTGAAGGCGTCGGGGTCCTCCAGGTTCATCGTATGCCCGCAATGCGGCATCACCAGCAGGGCGGCGGAGGCGATGCTGCGCTTGAGGAACAGCGACGGTTCCAGGGTCGGGTCGTCCTCGTCGCCGGCGATGATCAGCGTCGGCACGGTCATCGCGGCGAAGCCTGCCTCCAGCTCGGCCAGCGCCGGGCGCACCCGCTGCACGCCGAGCATGGTATTGGTGCTGCCGAGGGTGGAATGTTCGGCCAGTTGGGCGATGAATTCCGCGAAACCGCGCGGGTCCTTGCGTTCATACTGCAACCGGGTCGGGCCGCGGCCATAGACCGGCGCCATGGCGGGCATGCCCTGGTCGCGGATGCGGCCGGCGGTGATCTCGACCTCCTGCTGGAATTGCGCGCGCTTGCCTGGTGCGGCGCCATAGCCGACGCCGGCCGCGACCAGGCTGCGGGCCAGGGCCCTGTGCCGCAGCCCCAGGTGCAGCGTGGCGAAGGCGCCCATCGACAGGCCGACGACATGCGCGGGCGCGAGGTTCAGCCCGGTGATGATGGCCGCGATATCATCCGTGGCGCGGTCCTGGCTGTAGGAGGCCGGGGTCGGCGGCACCTCCGACGGCGGATAGCCGCGGGCGCAAAAGGCGATGCAGCGGTAGCGTCGGGCGAAAAAGCGCAGCTGCGGTTCCCAGGACCGGTGGTCGCCGGCGAATTCATGCACGAAGACCATCGGCGTGCCTTCGCCGACATCCTCGTAATGCAGGGCAATGCCATCGTCGGTCGTCAAATGCGGCATGGGGTCTCGTCCGTGGTGAAAACCTGCGCATTCTGTTCGCGGGGCGCGGTCGCGGCAAGCGGCGCGTCTTGACGAGAGGGGGGGGAGAGCGCATCTGGGCTTCATACAGGACCGAACAAGTCCCGTATCAACCGAGAGGACCGCGCCCAGTGCTGCGCCTGTCAAAAATGACGGACTATGCCGTGGTCGTGATGACCAGGCTCGATGACCTGGGTGGTGTAGCCTCCGCGCCCGGGCTTGCGGGGTCGACCGGCATCGCCGAACCGATGGTGGCCAAGGTGCTCAAGGCCCTGGCGCAGTCGGAGATGGTGATCGGCACGCGGGGCGCCATGGGCGGCTATCGCCTGGCGCGCCCCTTGGCGGCGGTGCCGCTGTCCGATGTCATCGTGGCGATGGACGGCCCGATCGCGCTGACTGCCTGCGTCGATGGCGCGATCGGCGGTTGCGATGCGGAAGCCACCTGCCCCGTGCGTGGCCGGTGGGACCCGGTTAACGCCGCCGTCCGTGCTGCGCTGTCAGCGATCACCCTGGCCGATCTGCAACGCCCGGCGCCGATGCCGCGCCATGCCGCCCCCCATTCGCTCGCTGCCGAGTAGGATACCAGAACCATGCCCGCTGTCGCTGAAACCCTCGAAACCGTCCAGACCGTCAATGATGGCGGCTACAAATGGGGGTTCGAGACCGATATCGAGATGGAGTTCGCCCCCAAGGGGCTGAACGAGGACATCGTCCGCTTCATCAGCGCCAAGAAGAACGAGCCGGCCTGGTTGCTGGAATGGCGCCTGCGCGCCTTCGCCTTGTGGAAGACGATGGCGGAACCGCGCTGGTCCTCGGCGCGCTATCCGGCGATCGACTACCAGGATTCGTATTACTACGCCGCCCCCAAGACCACGCTGGCCCCGAAAAGCCTGGATGAGGTCGATCCGGAACTTCTGAAGACCTACGCCAAGCTGGGCATCCCGCTGCGCGAACAGGAATGGCTGCAAGGCATCGCCCCCAGCCCGGATGCCGAGACGGGTCGCATGCCGGTCGCCATCGATGCGGTGTTCGACAGCGTTTCCGTGGCGACATCCTACAAGGAGCGCCTGGCCAAGGACGGCATCATCTTCTGTGCGATCAGCGAGGCGGTGCAGACTCACCCCGAGTTGGTGAAGAAGTACCTCGGCTCCGTCGTGCCGCAGGGCGACAATTTCTTCGCCGCGCTGAACTGCGCCGTCTTTACCGACGGGTCCTTCGTGTACATCCCGAAGGGGGTGCGCTGCCCGATGGAATTGTCCACCTATTTCCGCATCAACGCGAAAAGCACCGGGCAGTTCGAGCGGACGCTGATCATCGCCGATGAAGGCAGCACCGTCTCCTACCTCGAAGGCTGCACCGCGCCGATGCGCGACGAAAACCAGCTGCATGCGGCCGTGGTCGAACTGGTCGCGCTGGATGACGCCACCATCAAGTACAGCACGGTGCAGAACTGGTACCCCGGCGATGCCGAGGGCAAGGGCGGCATCTACAATTTCGTCACCAAGCGCGCGGCCTGCCGCGGGGCGCGCAGCAAGGTGTCCTGGACGCAGGTCGAAACCGGCAGCGCCATCACCTGGAAGTATCCGTCCTGCATCCTGCAGGGCGAGGGCTCGGTCGGCGAATTCTATTCCGTCGCGATCACCAACAATCGCCAGCAGGCCGATACCGGCACCAAGATGATCCATCTGGGCAAGAACACGAAGTCCACCATCGTGTCCAAGGGCATCTCGGCCGGACATGGGCAGAACACCTATCGCGGCCTGGTGCGTATCGGCCCACGCGCGACCGGGGCGCGCAACTTCACCCAATGCGACAGCCTGCTGATCGGCGACCAGTGCGGCGCGCATACCGTGCCCTACATCGAGAACCGCTGCCTGACGGCCAAGGTGGAACACGAGGCCACCACGTCGCGCATCGCCGAGGACCAGCTGTTCTACTGCCGCCAGCGCGGCCTGTCGCAGGAAGACGCGGTCGGCATGATCGTGAACGGGTTCTGCCGCGAGGTTCTGAAGGAGCTGCCGATGGAATTCGCCGTCGAGGCCCAGAAGCTGTTGCAGATTTCTCTTGAAGGAAGTGTTGGCTGACATGCTGCGGATCGAAAATCTCCACGTCGATGTCGAAGGCAAGCGTATCCTGCACGGGCTGTCGATGACCGTGCCCTCGGGCGAGGTGCATGCGATCATGGGCCCGAACGGGTCCGGCAAATCCACCCTGTCCTATGTGCTGGCCGGGCGCGGCGGCTATGACGTGATCGAGGGCACCGCGACCTTCGACGGCCAGGACCTGCTGGCGATGGAGCCGGAGGAACGCGCGGCGGCCGGCGTTTTCCTGGCCTTCCAGAGCCCGGTCGAATTGCCCGGCGTCGGCAACGCGACCTTCCTGCGCACCGCGCTGAACGCGATCCGTCGCGGCCGTGGCGAAAGCGAATACGACGCGATGCAGTTCCTAAAGATCGTGCGCGGCAAGATGGCCGCACTCGGCATGAAGGACGAGATGCTGAAGCGCGGCGTCAACGAAGGCTTTTCCGGCGGCGAGAAGAAGCGCAACGAGATGTTGCAGATGGCCCTGCTCGCGCCAAAAATCGCGATCCTGGACGAGACCGACAGCGGGCTGGACATCGATGCGCTGAAGCTGGTCGCCGATACCGTGACCGCGATGCGCGGCCCGGCCTTTTCGGCGCTGGTCATCACGCATTATCAGCGCCTGCTGGACCATATCGTGCCGGACCGGGTGCATGTGCTCTCGGCCGGGCGGATCATCACCTCGGGCGGGCCGGATCTGGCGCTGAAGCTGGAAGCGGAAGGCTACGCCGGCGTGGTGAAGGCGGCAGCATGACCGCGATGACCACAGGTGCCGCCGGTTTCGCCGCCCGCTACGCGGGTTTGCGCGACCAACTGCCCGGCGCGCGGATTGCCGCGGTCGCGGCGCTGCGCGCGGCGGGGGCCACCCATTTCGGCGCCACCGGCTTCCCGACGCGGCGGGCGGAGGCCTGGAAATACACCGACCTCGCCAGCATCGCCCAATCGGCTTTTGCCGAGCCGCTGATCGCCATCGATGCCGCGGTCGTCCTGCCGCCCGAGACCGGTGCCACCCGCGCCGTCTTCGTCGATGGCAGGCTGCGCCCCGATCTTTCCAGCCATGCGGGGTCGGTCGGCGCCGACCCGGCCGCCGCGACCTCCGGCATCGCCGACCCGGCTTTGCCGATGGTGGCGTTGAACGCCATGCTGTTCGAGGACGGGGTCTTGCTCGACCTGCCGGCCGGCACGGATGGTGGCACCTTTGACCTGGTTTCCGCGACCGACGCGCAGGCCGTGGCCTTCCATCCGCGCCATGTCATCCGCCTGGGCGCGGGTGCGACGCTGCTGCTGATCGAACGCAATACCTCGGCCCCCGGCGTCGGCGTGCTGCACAACCCGGTGTTCGAGATCGACCTCGGCGCGGGCGCGCGGTTGACCCATCTGCGCCTGAACACCGAGGCGCCGGAGGCCTTCCACCTCGCCACCATCGCCGTGCGCTGCGCGGCGGGCGCGACCTACGACAGTTTCGCGCTGAACCTTGGCGCGAAGATCACCCGCAATGAGATGCATGTCGCGCTGAACGGCATTGGCGCCGCCGCCCATCTCAACGGCGCGCAACTGCTGGACGGGGCGCGGGTCTGCGACACCTCGACCTATCTCGACCACGCGGCCCCGGGCTGCGCCAGCCGCCAGACCTACAAGACCGTCCTCGCCGGGCGGTCGCGCGGCGTGTTCCAGGGCAAGATCCTGGTCCGCCAGATCGCCCAGAAAACCGATGGCTACCAGATGAACCAGTCGTTGCTGCTCAGCGAGGAAGCGGAGATGGACTGCAAGCCGCAGTTGGAAATCTACGCCGACGACGTGAAGTGCAGCCATGGCGCCACCATCGGCGCGCTGGACGAGGAGGCGCTGTTCTTCCTGCGCAGCCGCGGCATCCCCAAGGACGAGGCCCGCATCCTGCTGGTCGAAGCCTTCGTGCAGGACGCCATCGCCCAGATGCCGGAAGAACCCGCCCGCGACGCCGTGCGCGCCGTGCTGGCCCGGTCGTGGAAGGCCGCGTGATGGACGGCGCGACGCTCCCGGGGTTCGATGTCACCCGTATCCGTGCCGACTTCCCGATCCTGTCGGCGCCGACACCACGCGGCAAGCCGCTGGTGTTCCTGGACTCCGGCGCCAGCGCCCAAAAGCCGCGCCAGGTGATCGCGGCGATGACCCGCTGCATGGAAACCGCCTATGCCAATGTGCATCGCGGCGCCTATAATCTTTCGGAAGTCGCGACGGAATCCTTCGAGGCCGCGCGGGCGGCGGTCGCGCAATTCCTCCATGCGGCCGATGTGCGCGAGATCGTCTTCACCCGCAACAGCACCGAGGCGATCAACCTGGTCGCGCATGGCTACGGCCGTGGCGTGATGCAGCCGGGCCAGGCGGTCATTGTCTCCGAGATGGAGCACCACGCCAACATCGTTCCCTGGCAGATGCTGCGGGATGCGGGGCGCGGGATCGATCTGCGTATCTGCCGCATCACCGATGCCGGCGAACTCGACCTCGGCCATCTGGAGGAATTGCTGGCGGACGGGCGCGTGGGCCTGGTCGCCGTCACCCACATGTCGAACGTACTGGGCACGGTCATTCCCGCCGAGCGCGTCGTCGCCCTGGCCCATGCGCATGGCGCGAAAGTGCTGCTCGACGGCAGCCAGGCGGCGGTGCACCGGCGGCAGGACATGCAGGCGCTGGGCTGCGACTTCTATGTCTTCACCGGCCACAAGCTGTATGGCCCGACCGGCATCGGCGTGCTTTGGGGGCGGCTGGCGCTGCTGGAGGCGATGCCGCCGCTGTTCGGCGGCGGCGACATGATCGCCGAGGTCACGCTCGAAAAATCCACCTGGGCGCCGGTGCCCGCCAAGCACGAAGCCGGCACGCCCGCGATCATCGAGGCGGTGGGCCTGCACGCTGCCATCGACTACGTGAACGCCATCGGCTTCGACGCGATCGAGGCGCATGAACGCGCCCTGACCGAGCATGCGATGGCGACGCTGTCGGCGGTTCGCGGCCTGTCGATCCTGGGCCGCGCGCAGGACCGTGGCGGCGTGTTTGCCTTCACGCTGGACGGCGCGCATCCGCATGATCTTTCAACCCTGCTCGACCGTGCGGGCATAGCGGTCCGGGCGGGGCGCCATTGTGCCGAACCGCTGCACACACGATTTGGTATCGACGGGTCTTGCCGCGCCTCCTTCGGCGTATACACGACCCTTTCCGAAATCGACTTCCTGGGGGATGCGCTCGGCCATGCCCAAAAGTTCTTCGCCTGATGTTCGATGACCTGCGCGACCTCTATCAGGAGGTGATCCTCGACCACGGCCGCCGCCCGCGGAACTTCCGCAGGCTGGACAACGCCACCCGGACGGCCAAGGGTGACAACCCGCTCTGCGGCGACCGGATGGAATTGTTCCTGGCGCTGGAGGAGGATGGGCGGATCGCCGATGCCGCCTTCCAGGGCCGCGGCTGCGCGATCAGCGTCGCCAGCGCCAGCCTGATGACCGAGACGGTGCGCGGCAAGACCGGAGCTCAGGCTCGCGCACTGGGGGCGGCCTTCCGCGAACTGGCCATGACCGGTGCCTGCCCGCATTGCGAGGCGGCCCTGGCCGACGACATGGAACGCCTGTCGCCACTGTCGGGCGTGCATGAATTCCCCAGCCGCGTAAAATGCGCGACATTGGCCTGGCATACGCTGAACAACGCGCTGGACGGCAGCGCCGAGGAGGCCCGCAGTGAGTGAAAACCCCGTCCACGCCACCTGGACGCCCGAGGGCGAGGCGCTGCCGCCCGTCACGAATCCGGGCGTATCCGAAGTCGCGGTGATCGACATGATCAAGACCGTCTTCGACCCCGAAATCCCCGTGGATATTTATGAACTCGGCCTGATCTACGCGGTCGAGATCGCCGATGACGGGCATGTGAAGGTCGAGATGACGCTCACCACCCCATCCTGTCCCTCGGCCCAGGAATTGCCGCAGCAGGTCGAGGAATCGGTCCGCATGGTGCCCGGCGTCACCGATGTCACCGTCGAAGTCGTCTGGGATCCGCCGTGGGATGCGACGCGGATGAGCGAAGACGCGCGCCTCGCGCTGAACATGTTCTGAAGGGCGCTGCACCATGAGCACCACCACCACCGAACCCCGCGCCCGCCGCGCGCTGCCGCCCTTGATGCGTATCAGCGATGCCGCCGCCGAACGCCTGCGTGGCCTATACGCCGGCGGTGAGGCCGGTCGCCTGCTGCGCATCGCGGTCAAGACCAAGGGCTGTTCGGGCATGTCCTACGACCTGGGCTGGGTCGATGCCGCGGGGCCGTCGGATGAAACCGTCAGCGACCAGGGTCTGACCATCCTGGTGGACCGCAAGGCGACGCTGTTCCTGATCGGCACGGTCATGGACTACGAGGTGAAGGCGATGAGCGCGGGCTTCACCTTCCAGAACCCCAACGAAAAGGGTCGCTGCGGCTGCGGCGAGAGTTTCCACGTCTGATGCCACGACCGGCGGATGACGGCGCGGCACAGGTTCCGCGCGCCGTCTTCCTCCGCCTGTTTCCCTCCATCGCCCTGCCGATGTTCCTGGCGGCGGTGGACCAGACCATCGTCGCGACTGCGCTGCCGGCCATCGCCGCCGATCTGGGGCAGGTGGAACGGGTGTCCTGGGTCGTTGTCGCCTTCCTGATCGCGACCACCATATCCGCCCCCGTCTATGGCCGGCTCGGCGATGCCTATGGCCGGCGGCGGATGCTGCTGGTGGCGCTGGTGATGCTGGTGGCGGGCAGCCTGCTCTGCGCGGTGGCGGCCAGCGTCGAAACCCTTTCAGCCGCCCGTGCGATCCAGGGGTTCGGCGCCGGCGGGCTGATGACGCTGTCCCAGGCGCTGATCGGCGAGACCATTCCGCCCCGCCAGCGCGGCCGCTTCCAGGGCTATCTGGCGACGATCTTCCTCTGCGCCTCCACCATCGGGCCGCTGCTGGGGGGCCTGCTGGCCGAGAATTTCGGCTGGCGATCGGTGTTCCTGGCGAATATCCCGTTCGGCGTGCTGGCCGTGCTGTTGGCGCTGCGGCTGGACGCCGGGCGCGCGCCGGGCGGGCGGTTCGGCGCGGTGCTGGACCTGCCGGGGGTCGCGCTGTTCGCGCTGGCCGCGCCCTGCGCGCTGCTGGGGCTGGAATCGCTGCGGCAACCGACGCCGGGCCACCTGGCGACGGCCGCGGTCCTGCTGCCGGTGGCGGCGGCCCTGGTCTGGCTGCTGCTGAAATGGGAGGCGCGGGTGGCGGCCCCGCTGCTGCCGATCGCGCTGCTGCGGAACCCCTCGGTCTGGCGCGCCGATGCGCTGGCGCTGTGCCATGGCGCGACGATGATTTCGCTGATCTCCTTCCTGCCCTTCTACCTGCAGGTGGTGCGGGGGACGACGCCGGTGGAAGCGGGGCTGATCCTGCTGCCGCTGACCGGCGGCATCGCGGTGGGGGCGCTGATTTCGGGGCGGATCATGGCGCGGACGGGGGCGCTGATGACGCTGCCGACGGTGGGGATGGCGCTGTTCGCGACGGGGTTGTTCGCGCTGGCGCTGGCGCTGCCGGTGATCCCGACGGGCTGGCTGCCGGTGTATTTCGCGCTGCTGTCGCCGCTGCTCGGCACCGTCATGCCGGTGGTGCAGATCACGGTGCAACTGGCGGCGGGGGGCGCGCAGTTGGGGGCGGCGGCGTCCTCGGTCGCGCTGTCGCGGTCGCTGGGGGCGGCGATGGGCGCGGCGCTCACCGGCACGGTGCTGTTCGCCGCGGCGGCGCTGATCGCCGGGGCGGGCGGCATGGCGGCCGTGGTGACGTTGCTGGAATCGGGATCGGGGGCGGGGCTGACCGAGGCTGTGCTCGCCGTCGCCCGGGTGGACCTGGCCAGCGCCTTTCGTGTGGCGCTGGCTGTGATCGCCGGCTACGCGGCCTGCGCGGCGCTGCTGGCCTGGACCAATCCGCAGCGCCGCGTGGAGTGAGCCGGCGCCTGTTGTTTCTGCGAGCCGCTTTATCCGTTCAAACGTGTCCGTTCGAACGGATGATGCCCTAAACCACGCTGGACCAGAGCGCCGGGATCAGGCGGTAGCCATCGGCGGTCTTGGCGATGTAGCCGTTCGCCGGGAAGGGAAAGTGGTAGCCGACACAGCGCGTGCGGTCGGTCGCCGCCTGGTCGAAGATGCGGCGGCGAGTCGCCTCCGCGGCGTTCGGGTCCATGTCGAACACCACATGCCAGCCCGGGTTGGTCAGGTTGAACATCGGGTTGGCGGTCAGGTCACCCAGAATGAGCAGGCTGTCGCTGCCATCGGCAACCAGGAAGGACATGTGCCCCGGCGTATGGCCGTGCGTCGCGATCGCGCGCACGCCCGGCGCCACTTCGGCCCCCGCGGCATATTGCTCGACCTTGGCAGCATAGGGCCCGAAGCGGCGGCGGACGTTGGCGAAGCCGCCGCGCATCGCTTCCGGCGCACGGGACATCTGGCCGTCATCCATCCAGAACGCCCATTCCGGCGCGGGCACCAGCACCTGCGCGTTCGGGAATACCAGGCTGTTGTCGGCGTTGGTCAGGCCGCTGATGTGGTCGCCATGGAAATGACTGATCACGATCCGCGTCACCGCGGCGGGGTCGAGCCCGGCCGCACGCATGTTGGCCGCGATCTGCCCGGTCGTGGCGTGGCCCAATTGGCCGCCGGTGCCGGTGTCGAAAGCCACCAGCCCTGCGGGGGTCTGAAGGAAGGTGATGGTGAAGAAATTGTCGTAGCCCGGGCCCGGCAGGCCGGCGGCCTGCACAGCGGCAGCCACGACTTCCGGTGGCGCATTGCGCACAAAGGTCGGCGGTACCGCAGCGACGCGGACGAAGCCGTCATGCACGATGGTTGCCGTATGGGCACCGACCTTGATCCGGTAGAAGCCTGGCGCCTGGGCGCTGGCGGCGGGCGCGGCGGCTTGCGCCAGCACCAGGCGCGGGGCGGCAAGGGCAATGCCGGCCAGGGCTGCGCTTGCGGCGAATATCCGGCGACGATCCATGACATTTCCCTTTGTTGGAGCGCCGCATGTCGTGCCGCCGGCCTTCGGATCAAGCCCTGGCAAAAGCTGTTACCGATTCCACCTGCGATGACCACAGGAATTGATCCACCAGCGTCACGGCCGTGACCCGGAACCCACCCTGGATCAGGATCTTCGCATCCCGCGCCAGCGCCGTCGGGTTGCAGGAGACATAGACCACGCAGGCCCCCTTGCTGCGCGCCAGCATCGCGCATTGCTCGGCCGCCCCGGCAAAGGGCGGGTCCAGCACCACGGCGACGAAACGATCGATCTCGGCCGGCAGCAGCGGTTGGCGCACCAGATCCCGGCGGATCGCTGTGATCCGCGCCCCCGCCCGGCCGGCGCCGGCGGCGAGCGTCACGACGGCTTCGGCATCGCCCTCGAACGCCGCGATCGACGCCCGCGTCGCCAGAGGCAGGGACAGCGTGCCGACCCCGGCATAGAGGTCGGCGATGCGCGATTTGCCGGTCAGCCGCCTGGGCAGCCCGGCCAGCACGGCGGCGATGATCGCGGCCTCGGCGCCGGGGCTGGCCTGCAGGAAGGCACCGGGCGCGGGGGCCAGCACCGCCCCGGACAGGGTCAAAGCCACGGGGCCGGTCTGGGCCGCCATTTCGGGCGGCGTGTTGCCCATGGCCCAGGCGATGCGGGGGATGGCCTGCTCGGTCGCGAAGCCTGCGATCAGCGCGCGCCCCGGCGCATCCAGCGGCCCGTCCGTGCGCAGCAGCAGGTCGGGGCCGGTGTCGAGCAGGTTGACGATGGCGCTGCCCGTCCGGCGCAGCGCCGACAGCCGCTTCAGCATCGCGCGCAACGGGTCGAACAGGACGACGAGCCGCGGGTCGAGCACCAGGCAGGTGGCGAAATCCACCACATCCGGACTGCCGCGCGCATGCAGCCCGACCGCGACCGTGCCATCGGCGCGGCGCAGCAGGGCCAGGTCGGCGCGGCGGCGGGTGCCGGGCGCGGTGGGCGCGGCGATGGCGATGTCGGGGGTCGCACCGGCGCGGCCAAAAGCCTCGGCCAGGCGGTCGCGTTTCCAGCCAAGCCCCGCCGCGATGGACAGATGCTGCACCGCGCAGCCGCCGCAATGATCGGCGACATGCGGGCAGGGGGGGGCCACCCGGTCGGGGCTGGCGGCATGGATGGCGACAAGGTCGGCGACCATCGCATCGCCGCGATGGCCGTTGAACCGGGCGGTGACGGGCTCACCCGGCAGCGCCCCCGCGACATAGCAGGCCTGGCCATCGGCGCAGGCCGCGACCCCGTCGCCGCTGGCGCCCAGGCGCGAGACGGTCAGTTCCACCGTCTCGCTCATGCTGTCAGCCGAAGGCGTTCAGGCCCGTCTGCGCCCGCCCCAGGATCAGCGCATGAACGTCATGCGTGCCTTCGTAGGTATTGACCGCTTCGAGGTTCATCGCGTGCCGGATGACGTGGTATTCGTCGGAAATGCCGTTGCCGCCGTGCATGTCGCGGGCGAGGCGGGCGATGTCGAGCGACTTGCCGCAGGAATTGCGCTTGACCAGCGAGATCATCTCCGGCGCCACGCGATGCTCTTCGAACAGGCGCCCCACGCGCAGCACCGCTTGCAGCCCGAGGGTGATCTCGGTCTGCATGTCGGCCAGTTTCTTCTGGATCAACTGCGTCTGCGCCAGCGGCCGGCCGAACATCTTGCGGTTCATGGTGTAGTCCCGCGCGGCGTGCCAGCAGAACTCGGCGGCCCCGAGCGCGCCCCAGGCGATGCCGTAGCGGGCGCGGTTCAGGCAGGAGAAGGGGCCGGCCAGGGATTTGACGCCGGGCAGCATGTTCTCGGCCGGGACGAAGACGTCGTCCATCATGATCATGCCGGTGACCGAGGCGCGGAGTGAGAACTTGCCCTCGATCTTGGGCGCGGTCAGCCCCTTCATGCCCTTTTCCAGGATGAAGCCGCGCAGCACGCCGGCATCATCCTTGCACCAGACGATAAAGACATCGGCGATCGGGGAATTGGTGATCCAGGTTTTCGACCCGCTGACGAGATACCCGCCTTCGACCGATTTCGCGCGGGTGCGCATGCTGGCCGGGTCGGAGCCCGCATCCGGTTCGGTCAGGCCGAAGCAGCCGACCCATTCGCCACTGCGCAGTTTTGGCAGGAACTTGTCTTTTTGGGCCTCTGACCCGAAAGCATGGATCGGGTACATCACCAGCGAAGACTGCACCGAGAAGGCGGACCGGTAGCCGCTGTCCACCCGCTCCACTTCGCGCGCCATCAGCCCATAGGCCACATAGCCGACGCCGGCGCAGCCATGGCTGTCGAGGGTCGCGCCCAGGAAGCCCTGCGCGCCGAATTCGTTCATGATCTCTCGGTCGAACGTTTCGTGCCGGTTGGCCAGCAACACGCGCGGCATCAACCGGTCCTGGCAGAAGGCATGCGCCGCGTCGCGGATCATGCGTTCGTCTTCGGTCAACTGGTCGTTGAGCAGCAGCGCGTCGTCCCAGACGAAGGGCGCCGCGTGTTTCTTGGTCGGCGCGGCGGCCGGGATGGGGGTCAGGACGTTCATGGCCTCGGCTCCTTACGCGTATTCGCCCGTTGCCGGGTCGTTATGGTCGGCGAATTCAAGCGGCCTGGGCGGAGGCCGAGGGCGGCGGCGCGTCAGGTTCGGCCGAACGGCGTGGCTTGGGCGTCGGCAGCAGCATGAAGGCGGGGGTGGCGTCGCCGAAGCCCAGCACGCTGGGGCCGAGGTCGTCCTGCCGGCGGCGGGCATCGTCGCGCGGGGCGCGGGCATCGTCGCGCGGCGGGCGGGCATCGTCGCGCGGGGCGCGGCTGCGGTCGTCGCGGCGGGGTGGGCGGACTTCCTCGGCGCGCAAACGATCGTCGCGGGGTTTTTCCTCGCGGGGTTTCTCCTCGCGGGGCCTATCCTCGCGGGGCCTGTCCTCTCGTCGGGGCGCGCGGTCGTCACGCCGGGGCGCGCGCTCTTCGCGGCGCGGGCGGGCTTCGCTGGCCTCGCGGGGCGCTGCTTCGGCCTGGTCGCGCGCCGGGCGGGCGTCGCGGCGGGGGGCTTCACGGCCACCACGCTCCGGCCGGCCGCCGCGGCCGCCTTCGCGGGCACCGCGGCCGCCACGGCGATCGCGGGCGGCGTCGATGTCTTCCTGGCTCGGGGCCTCGATGCCCTCGATCACCAGGGGCGGGATCGGCGCGCCGGTCAGTTTTTCGATCGCGGCGATGTTCTTGCCGTCGCCGGGGCCGGCGATCGAATAGGCGCGGCCCTCACGCCCGGCCCGGCCGGTGCGGCCGATGCGATGGACGTAATCCTCGGCGTGGAAGGGCACGTCGAAGTTGAAGACATGGCTCAGCCCGCCGATGTCGAGCCCACGGGCCGCCACGTCGGAGCAGACCAGCAGTTGCAATTCGCCGGCCTTGAACTTGTTCAGCGTCGCGAAGCGCGCCGATTGCTCCATGTCGCCATGCAGGGCGCCCACCGAAAAGCCGTGCCGCTTGAGCGACTTGTAGAGGAGATCGACCTCGACCTTGCGATTGCAGAAGATCAGCGCGTTCTGCACCGGTTCGCGCCGCAGCAGGGCGCGCAGCACGTCGCGCTTCTCGGGCTCCTTCACCCAGATCACGCCGGCTGTGATGGTGGTCGCGACCGAGGCCGGGCGGCTGACCGTGATCTCCCGCGGGTTGCGCAGGAAGGCATCGGCCAGGCGGCGGATTTCCGGCGCCATGGTGGCCGAGAAGAACAGCGTCTGGCGCAGCGGCGGCAGCAGCGACACGATCCGCTCGACATCGGGGATGAAGCCCATGTCCAGCATCCGGTCGGCTTCGTCGATGACCAGTACCTTGCAATCGGCCAGCAGGATGCGCCCGCGCTCGAACAGGTCGAGCAGCCGGCCCGGGGTCGCGATCAGCACATCGACGCCACCGTTCAGCACGGCCTTCTGTTCGTCCATGCTTTC
>JBBRWI010000016.1:0-32372 GCA_038249305.1 Acetobacterales bacterium | reverse complement strand
TGGATTGCGGCGCGATCACGCCGAGCCTCTGGGGCTTCGAGCAGCGCGAGATCCTGCTCGAATTCCACGAAGCGGCCTCCGGCGCGCATTACCACGCGAATTACTTCCGCCCCGGTGGCGTGGCGAAGGACTTGCCCGCCGGGCTTGAGGACAAGATCGGCGCCTGGGCCGAAAAATTCCCGAAGTTCATCGATGACCTCGGCGGCCTGCTGACAGACAACCGCATCTTCAAGCAGCGCACCGTCGATATCGGCGTAATCAACGCCGAACAGGCGATGGCCTGGGGGTTTTCCGGCCCCTGCCTGCGGGCGTCCGGCTGTGCCTGGGACCTGCGGCGCAGCCAGCCCTATGACGTCTACGACCGGATGGACTTCGAGATCCCCGTTGGCCGCCACGGCGACTGCTACGACCGTTATCTGGTCCGCATGCTGGAAATGCGCGAAAGCCTCAAGATCATCCGCCAGTGCCTGGACCAGATGAAGCCCGGCCCGATCAAGACGCAGGACAACAAGATCACGCCGCCAACGCGTGGTGAGATGAAGCGTTCGATGGAAGCCCTGATCCATCACTTCAAGCTCTACACTGAGGGGTATCACGTGCCGGCCGGCGAGACCTATACGGTGGTCGAGGCCCCCAAGGGTGAATTCGGCGTCTATCTCGTGGCCGATGGCACCAACAAGCCCTACCGCTGCAAGATCCGCGCACCGGGCTACGCGCATCTTCAGGCGATCGAATTCCTGTCGAAGGGCCATATGCTGGCCGATGCGGTGGCGGTGATCGGGTCCTTGGATATCGTCTTCGGGGAGATCGACCGGTGACCGCCTTCGTCTTCGATGCCGAGAGCGAGCAGAAGATCGCTGCGATCCTGCCGCGCTACCCGGCCGGCAAGCAGGCCAGCGCGGTCATCCCGCTACTTTATGTCGTCCAGAAGCAGATGGGCCGCGCGACCGGCAGCACCTGGGTGCCGCGGGAGGCGATGGATGCCGTCGCCGAGCGCCTCGGGATGGCACCGATCCGCGTGTATGAGGTCGCGACCTTCTACCTGATGTTCAACACCACGCCGGTCGGGCGGTTCCATTTGCAGATCTGCGGCACCACGCCGTGCTGGCTACGCGGATCGGATGAGGTGTTGCGCGCCTGCCGTGACGCCGGCGGCCTCAAGGGCTATGGCGATACCAGCGCGGACGGCCATTTCACGCTGACCGAGGTCGAGTGCCTGGGCGCCTGCGTCAATGCGCCGATCCTTTGCGTGGACGAGGATTTCTACGAGGACCTGGACTACGCGCGCACGGTGGCCCTGATCGAATCCCTGAAGCGTGGCGAACGCCCCGCGCATGGCAGCACGATCGGCCGCCAGACCAGCGCGCCCGAGGGCGGTCCGATGGTTCTGACGGGGGCGGAGACCTGACATGGCACTCAGCGACAAGGACCGCATCTTCACCAACCTCTATGGGCAGGAATCCTGGACCTTGCCGGCCGCGCGCGCGCGAGGCGACTGGGATGGCACGGCCGGCCTCATCCAGCAGGGGCGGGACTGGCTGGTCCAGCAGGTCAAGGATTCGGGCCTGCGCGGGCGCGGCGGCGCGGGGTTCCCGACCGGCCTGAAATGGTCCTTCATGCCCAAGGTCAGCGACGGCCGGCCGTCGTACCTCGTGGTGAACGCTGATGAGTCCGAACCCGGCACCTGCAAGGATCGCGACATCATCCGCCACGATCCGCATAAGCTGATCGAGGGCTGCCTGATCGCGGGTGCCGCGATGGGCGCCGTCGCCGGCTATATCTACATCCGCGGCGAATACGCGAATGAAGCGATCATCCTGGAATCGGCGGTGGCCGAGGCCTATGCCGCCGGGCTTTTGGGCAAGAACGCCGCGGGTTCGGGCCATGACTACGACCTCTACGTCCATCGCGGCGCGGGTGCGTATATCTGCGGTGAGGAAACCGCGCTGATCGAAAGCCTGGAAGGCAAGAAGGGGATGCCGCGGCTGAAGCCGCCGTTTCCCGCCGCCGTCGGGCTCTACGGCTGCCCGACCACGGTGAACAATGTCGAGACCATCGCCGTGGTGCCGACCATCCTGCGGCGCGGGGCCGCCTGGTTCGCCGGTTTTGGTCGGCCGAAGAACCAGGGCACCAAGATCTTCTGCATCAGCGGGCATGTGAACAAGCCCTGCAATGTGGAAGCCGAGATGAGCATCCCGCTGCGCGAATTGATCGACACCTATGCCGGCGGCGTGCGCGGGGGCTGGGACAATCTGCTGGCGGTGATCCCCGGTGGGTCCTCGACGCCGATGATCCCGAAATCGGTCTGCGACGATGTGCTGATGGATTTCGATGCGCTGCGCGACCACAAGACCGGCCTCGGCACCGCGGGCGTGATCGTGATGGACAAGTCCACCGACCTGATCCGCGCGATCGCCCGTCTGTCGCAATTCTACAAGCATGAATCCTGCGGCCAGTGCACGCCCTGCCGCGAGGGCATGGGCTGGGTGAAGCGGGTGATGGACCGCATGGTCGAAGGCCGTGCGGAGGTCGCCGAGATCGACGTGCTGGAACAGGTCACGCGCCAGATCGAGGGCCATACCATCTGCGCCCTGGCCGATGGCGGGGTCTGGCCGGTGCAGGGGTTGATCCGGCATTTCCGGCCGATGATGGAGGCGCGGATCGCCGCCTACAAAGGGCGGTCGATGCCGCTGGCGGCGGAGTGATCGCGCGATGACCAAGCTTTTCGTCGATGACGTGGAGGTCGAAGTGCCCACCGGCACCTCCGTGCTGCAGGCCTGCGAGGTCGCGGGGCGCGAAATCCCGCGCTTCTGCTACCACGAACGCCTGTCGGTCGCCGGCAATTGCCGGATGTGCCTGGTCGAAGTGGAAAAGGCGCCCAAGCCCATCGCCTCCTGCGCCTATCCGGTCGCCGAGGGCATGAAGGTCTTTACCGACACGCCGCTGGTCCGCAACGCCCGGCGCGGGGTGATGGAATTCCTGCTCATCAACCACCCGCTCGACTGCCCGATCTGCGACCAGGGCGGCGAATGCGACCTGCAGGACCAGGCGCTTGGCTACGGCCGCGACTTCAGCCGCTTCCAGGAGCAGAAGCGCGCGGTGAAGGACAAGTATGTCGGCCCGCTGATCAAGACGATCATGACGCGCTGCATCCATTGCACCCGCTGCATCCGCTTCGCGACCGAGGTCGCCGGCGTGCCGGAACTGGGCGCGACCGGGCGGGGGGAGACGATGGAGGTCGGGACCTATATCGAAAAGGCGCTGACCACCGAACTCTCCGGCAACCTGATCGACATCTGCCCGGTGGGGGCGCTGACCAGCCGGCCCTATGCCTTCGTCGCGCGTCCCTGGGAATTGACCAAGACCGACAGCGTGGACGTGCTGGATGCGGTCGGCGCCGCCATCCGCATCGACACGCGCGGGCCGGAAGTGCTGCGCATCCTGCCGCGCACCAACGACGATGTGAACGAGGAATGGCTCGGCGACCGTTCGCGCTTCGCCTTCGACGGGCTGAAGCGCCGCCGCCTGGACCGCCCCTGGATACGCCGCGACGGCGCGTTGAAACCCGCGACATGGGCCGAGGCTTTTGCCGCCATCGCCAGTCGTCTCAAGGGCGTTCCGGGTGATGCCATCGGCGCCGTCGCCGGCGATCTCGCCGATGCGGAAAGCATCGTCGCGTTGAAGGATCTGATGGCCGGCCTCGGCAGCCAGAACCTGGACTGCCGCCAGGACGGCGCGGCGCTGGATGCGAGCCGGCGCGATTTCTACGTCTTCGGCGCCGGCATCGCCGGCATCGACCAGGCCGATGCGCTGGTCATCATCGGCAGCAATCCGCGCATCGAGGCCCCGGTGCTCAACGCCCGCATACGCAAGCGGACGCTGGCGGGGCATTTCCCGCTGGGCGTCATCGGCCCGGCCGGCACCGACCTTACGTATCCCGCGACGTATCTGGGGGAGGGGCCTTCGGCCATCGCCGCCGCGGCGTCGCTGCTGGAGGGCGCCAAGACCCCGATGGTGCTGATCGGCCGGGGCGCCCTGGCGCGGCCGGATGGTGCTGCCATCGCCGCCGCCGCCTGGGCTTTGCTGCGCGGCGCCGATGGGTTGCGTCCTGACTGGAATGGTTTCTGCGTGCTGCACCAGTTCGGCGGCCAGGTGGCGGCCATGGACCTGGGCTTCGTGCCCGGGCCGCATGGTCGGAACCTCGGCGGGATGCTCGGCGGCGGGGTGGAGGCGCTGTGGCTGCTGGGCGCCGATGGCTTCGACCCGGCGCTGATCGGTGCCGAGACCTTCGTCATCTACCAGGGCCACCACGGCGACCGCGCGGCGTCGCGTGCCGATGTGATCCTGCCGGGTGCGGCCTATACCGAAAAGGACGGGACCTACGTCAACACCGAGGGTCGGGTGCAGCGCGGTCGCGCGGCGCTGGCCCCGCCAGGCGAGGCGCGGGAGGACTGGCGCATCCTGCGCGCGGCCTCGGCTTCGCTGGGCGTGACCTTGCCCTATGACACCATCGAGGCGGTGCGGGCGCGGTTGGCGGCGGTAAACCCGCTGTTCGGCGCGGCTTTCGCCGCTTCCGGCTGCGACGATCCGGCGGGGCCTGCGGGCGATCCGGCGGCGATCGCGGACGCGCCCTTCGTCCTGCCCATCGCGGTCTACTGGCAGGCGGACGCGATCAGCCGCGCGAGTGACACCATGGCTGAATGCGCGCGGGTCCATGCGCCGGCGCTGGCGGCGGAGTAGCGGTTCATGGATGCCTTCCTCGCCACCCCCATCGGCATCCTGGCGCTGACCGTCGCGCAGGCGCTGGCGCTGCTGGTGCCGCTGCTGCTCGCGGTCGCCTACCTCACCTATGCCGAGCGCAAGGTGCTGGCGGCGATGCAGATGCGCAAAGGCCCCAATGTGGTCGGCCCCTTCGGCCTGCTGCAGCCCTTCGCGGATGCGCTGAAGATGCTGATGAAGGAGACGATCATCCCCGCCGGCGCGTCGCGCGCGCTGTTCATCATGGCGCCGATGATCACCTTCATGCTGGCGATGATCGCCTGGGCGGTGATCCCGGTGAACGACGGCTGGGCGATCGCCGACATCAATGTCGGCATCCTGTATTTGTTCGCGATCTCCTCGCTTGGCGTCTATGGCGTGATCATCGCCGGCTGGGCCAGCAATTCGAAGTATGCGTTCATGGGCGCCCTGCGCTCGGCCGCGCAGATGGTGTCCTACGAAGTCTCGATGGGCTTCGTCATCGTGACGGTGCTGTTGTGCGTGGGGTCGTTGAACCTGACGGCGATCGTGCGGGCGCAGGCGACGATGTGGTTCATCATCCCGCTGTTTCCGATGTTCGTGATCTTCTTCATCAGCGCGCTGGCCGAAACCAACCGCGCCCCTTTCGACCTGCCGGAAGGCGAAAGCGAGTTGGTCGCAGGCTTTTTTGTCGAATACAGCAGCATGTCGTTCGGGCTGTTTTTCCTTGGCGAATACGCCAACATGATCCTGATGTCGGCGCTGACGACGATCCTGTTCCTGGGTGGCTGGTACGCGCCTTTTGCTTTCCTGGATTTCATCCCGGGGCCGTTGTGGTTCATCGCCAAGATCTGCTTCTGCCTGTTCATCTTCGTCTGGGTGCGGGCGACCTTTCCGCGCTATCGCTACGACCAGTTGATGCGACTGGGGTGGAAGGTGTTCCTGCCGTTCAGCCTGTTCTGGCTGGTGCTGACGGCGGCGGTGCTCAAATTGACCGGCTGGCTGCCGGCGTAAGGACCCTGACCATGCCAACCCTCGACAGCCTGGCGCGCAGCCTGCTTCTGACGGAATTGCTCTCCGGCATGGGGCTGACCCTGAAGCAGTTCTTCAAGCGCAAGCCGACGATCAACTACCCTTTCGAGAAGGCGCCGATTTCTCCGCGCTTCAAGGGCGAACACGCGCTACGCCGCTACCCAAACGGCGAGGAACGCTGCATCGCGTGCAAACTGTGCGAGGCGGTCTGCCCGGCCCAGGCCATCACGATCGAGGCCGAGCCGCGCGAAGATGGTTCCCGCCGCACCACCCGCTACGACATCGACATGACGAAGTGCATCTATTGCGGGCTATGCGAGGAAGCCTGCCCGGTCGATGCCATCGTCGAGGGGCCGAATTTCGAATTCGCCACCGAAACGCGGGAGGAGTTGTTCTACGACAAGGACCGGCTGCTCGCGAACGGCGACAGATGGGAGCCGGAGCTGGCCAAGCGCCTGGAACTGGACGCGCCCTACCGATGATCGCTGCCCTGGCCTTCTATCTGTTCGCGGCCATCCTGATCGGCGCGGCCGTGATGGTGGTGACCAGCCGCAACCCGGTGCACAGCGTGCTGTTCCTGATCCTATGCTTCTTCAACGCGGCGGCGCTGTTCCTGATCGCGGGGGCCGAGTTCCTGGCGATGATCCTGGTCATCGTTTATGTCGGCGCGGTCGCGGTGCTGTTCCTGTTCGTCGTGATGATGCTGGATGTGGATTTCAGCCAGATGCGCGAAGGCTTCCAGCGCTATGCCCCGGTTGGCGGCGCGGTCGGTGGTGTGCTGTTCCTGGAATTGCTGCTGGTGCTCGGCACCTGGACCTTCGCCGAGGATGCCGAAATCCTGCGCATCAACCCGACGACACCTGGCGGCGGCAGCAATACCGAAGCGATCGGCCGCATTCTCTATACCGATTACGTCTATCTGTTCCAGGCCAGCGGGGCGGTGCTGCTGGTCGCGATGATCGGCGCCATTGTGCTGACCCTGCGCGACCGGCCGGGCACGAAGCGCCAGGATGTGGCGGCCCAGATCGCGCGTGATCCGAAGTTGGTGCAAACCCGGCCGGTGGCGATCGGCGCGGGGCTGGACACGATCGGCATCCGCCGGCCGCTGCCGCCGCCGGCCCCGCCGAAGGCCATCGAACACGCCGATGGGGGGCACCACTGATGCTGACCATCGGCCTTGCACATTACCTGACGGTGGGTGCGATCCTGTTCGTGCTCGGCATCTTCGGCATCTTCCTCAACCGCAAGAACGTGATCGTCATCCTGATGTCGGTCGAGTTGATCCTGCTGGCGGTCAACATCAACCTGGTCGGCTTCTCCTCCGCCCTGCAGGACCTGACCGGGCAGATCTTCGCCATGCTGATCCTGACGGTCGCGGCGGCCGAAGCCGCGATCGGGCTGGCGATCGTCGTCATCTACTACCGCAATCGCGGCAGCATCGAGGTCGATGACATCTCGACCCTGAAGGGCTAGGCCATGTTCGTCGGCGCCGTCTTCCTGCCGCTGCTGGGTGCGACCATCGCAGGGTTTCTCGGCCGCTGGATCGGCGACCGCGCGGCACAATGGGCGACCGTGGTCTGCATGGGCCTCGCCGCCATCTGCGGCGTCGGCGCGTTTTTCCAGGTGGCCTTCGCCGAGGCCGACCGCGTGGTCGAGATCGCCGACTGGATCGATGTCGGCGGCTTCAACGTCACCTGGGCGCTGCGCTACGATACGCTGAGCGCGGTCATGGTCGGCATGGTCACCTTCATCTCGACGCTGATCCACCTCTACAGCGTCGGCTACATGGCGCATGACGACAGCAAGCCGCGCTTCTTCGCGTATCTGTCGTTCTTCACCTTCATGATGCTGATGCTGGTGACGGCGGACAACCTGCTGCAACTGTTTTTTGGCTGGGAGGGCGTGGGCGTCGCCTCCTACCTGCTGATCGGCTATTACTATGAGAAGGAAAGCGCCAACCGGGCGGCGATGAAGGCCTTCATCGTCAACCGCGTCGGTGATTTCTTCTTCATGCTGGGCATGGCGCTGACCTTCTGGACTTTTGGCAGCATCGGCTTCGACGAGATTTTCGCCGGCGCGCCCTCAGCCGTCGGCAAGACCATCGGCGGCATGCCGGTGCTTGAGGTGATCGGCGTGCTGCTGTTCCTCGGGGCCTGCGGCAAGTCGGCGCAGTTGGGCCTGCACACCTGGCTGCCGGATGCGATGGAGGGACCGACCCCCGTCTCCGCCCTGATCCATGCCGCGACCATGGTCACCGCCGGCGTCTTCCTCATGGCGCGGATGAGCCCGCTTCTGGAACTGGCCCCGACAGCGCTCATGATCGTGACCATCGTCGGTGCCAGCACGGCCTTCTTCGCAGCGACCGTCGGCTGCGTGCAGAACGACATCAAGCGCATCATCGCCTATTCGACCTGCTCGCAGCTTGGGTACATGTTCTTCGCCGTCGGCGTCGGCGCCTACCAGGGCGCGATCTTCCACCTCTTCACCCATGCCTTTTTCAAGGCGCTGCTGTTCCTCTCGGCCGGATCGGTCATCCACGCGATGAGCGACGAGCAGGACATCCGCCGGATGGGCGGCATCTGGAAGAGGATCCCGGTGACCTATGCGGTGATGTGGATCGGCAGCCTGGCCCTGGCCGGCATGCCCTTCTTCGCCGGCTATTACTCCAAGGACTTCGTGCTGGAGGCCGCCTTCGCCGCACACTCCGGCCCCGGCATGTTCGCCTTCATCGCCGGCTGCATCGCGGCGTTCCTGACCGCCTTCTATTCCTGGCGCCTGCTGATCCTGGTGTTCCACGGCGCCCCCCGCGCCGACCAGCATACGATGGACCACGTCCACGAAAGCCCCTGGGTGATGCTGGTGCCGCTGATCCTGCTGGCCGCTGGGGCGATCTTCGCGGGGGCTGCCTTCGCCCCCGCCTTCATCGGCCAAGGCTGGGAAGAGTTCTGGCGCGAAAGCATCGCCAACGGGCCGGACAACCACATCATGCATGCGGTGCATGATGTGCCGGGCTGGGTGCCGATCCTGCCGACGATCCTGGGCTTGGCGGGCATCGGGCTGGCCGTCGTGATGTATATGGTGGTGCCCGGACTGCCGGCCCGCATGGCTGCGGCTTTCCCGGCCCTTTACCGCTTCGTGCTGAACAAGTGGTACTTCGACGAATTCTACGACCGCATGCTGGTCCGCCCGCTGCGGCGACTGGCGCTGCTGCTCTGGCGGACCGGGGATACCAAGATCATCGACGGCATGCCGAATGGCGTCGCCGCACTGGCCGTCGATGTCGCGCGCGGCACGGTGCGGCTGCAGAACGGCCGCGTCGCCAACTACGCCTTCGCGATGATCGTCGGGCTGGTGTTCTTCGTCTCCGTCTATCTGATCGGGATCGTCCGATGAACGCCGCGGGCTTTCCCTTGCTGTCGCTGCTGACCTTCCTGCCGCTGGTCGGCTGCGCGGTGATCCTGTCGGTGCGCGGCGATGACGCAACCATCGCCGCCAATGCGCGTTGGACGGGGCTGTGGACCACGCTGATCATCTTCGCCCTGTCGCTGATGCTGTGGTTCCAGTTCGACCGCGCCAGCGCCGATTTCCAGTTCGTCGAACAGGTCGCCTGGTTACCCGAGTTCGGCCTTTCCTATCACATGGGGGTGGACGGCATTTCGGTGCTGTTCGTTCTGCTGACCACGCTGCTGATGCCGATCTGCATCCTGGCGTCGTGGGATACGATCAAGACCCGCGTGCGCGAATACATGGTCGCCTTCCTGGTGTTGCAGACCATGATGATCGGCACCTTCGCCGCCCTGGATTTCGTGCTGTTCTATGTGTTCTTCGAGGGCGTGCTGATCCCGATGTTCCTCATCGTCGGCATCTGGGGCCATGCGCGCCGGGTCTATGCGGCGCTGAAGTTCTTTCTCTATACGCTGCTGGGCTCGGTCCTGATGCTGCTCGCGATCCTGGCATTGTGGTATCAGGCGGGCACTACCGACATCCCGTCGCTGATGGAGTTGCGCCTGACGCCGGCGATGCAGACCTGGGTGTTCCTGGCCTTCCTCGCGAGCTTCGCCGTCAAGGTGCCGATGTGGCCGGTGCATACCTGGCTGCCGGATGCGCATGTCGAGGCCCCGACCGCGGGCTCCGTGATCCTGGCCGGCGTGCTGTTGAAGATGGGCGGCTACGGCTTCCTGCGCTTTTCCCTGCCCATGCTGCCCGATGCGGTGGTGATGTTCGCGCCGCTGATGTTCGCGCTGTCGGTCGTCGCCATCGTCTATACCTCGCTGGTGGCGCTGGCGCAGGAGAACATGAAGAAGCTGATCGCCTATTCCTCGGTCGCGCACATGGGGATCGTGACGCTCGGCCTCTTTACCATGAACCAGCAGGGCATCTCCGGCGCGATCTTTCAGATGCTGAGCCATGGCGTGGTCTCGGCGGCGCTCTTCCTCTGCGTCGGCGTGCTCTACGACCGGGTGCATTCGCTGGAGATCGCGCGCTACGGCGGCGTCGCCAAGATCATGCCGGGCTATGCGCTGGTCTTCATGCTGTTCACCATGGCCTCGGTGGCACTTCCCGGCACGGCGGGTTTCCCCGGCGAATTGCTCGTCATCATCGGCGCCTGGAAGGCCAATCCCTGGGTCGCGGTCGGTGCGGCCACCGGCATGATACTGGGCGCCTGCTACATGCTCTATCTTTATCGTCGCGTGATCTTCAGCCGCATCGGGCGGGAGGACCTGCGCGCCCTGCTCGACCTGTCACCGCGCGAATACGCGGTCTTCGCACCGCTGGTGCTGCTGACGCTGTGGATGGGGGTCTATCCCGGGTCCTTCCTGTCCTTCTTCGAGGCCTCGGTATCGGCGCTGGTCGAGCGGCATGAGGCCGCCCTGATCCTGCCGCGCCTGGCGGGGATGTGAGCGTGATGAACTGGACCCTGCTGCTGCCGGAGATCGTGCTCGGCGTCGCCGGCCTCATCGCCGTCGTCGCGGGGGTGATCCCGAAGCGCGATGCGACGTTTGCTGTCGCCATGGGCGTGCTCGGGGCACTGCTACTGGCGGCGGTGCTGACCCTCGGCCAGGCGGAAGGCACCGCGATGGGCGGGCAATACGTCGCCGATGCCTATACCCGCTTCGCCAAGATCCTGGTGCTACTCGGTGCCGCCGCCGGCCTCGTGCTGTCGCTCGACTGGAACGAGAAGCAGGGCCTGTCGCGCTTCGAATTCCCGGTGCTGATCCTGTTCGCGACGCTCGGCATGATGATCCTGGTCTCGGCCAATGACCTGATGTCGCTCTATCTCGGCCTCGAACTGATGTCGCTGTCGCTTTATGTCTGCGCCGCCTTCGACCGCGACAATGGCCGCTCGGCCGAGGCGGGGTTGAAGTATTTCGTGTTGGGGGCGCTGGCCTCGGGGCTGCTGCTCTACGGTGCGTCGTTGATCTACGGCTTTTCGGGCACCACCAACTTCGACCGGATCGCCGATGCGGTGGAAGGCTCCGCACCCAATACCGGCGTGATCGTGGGGCTGGTCTTCGTCATCGCGGGCCTCGCCTTCAAGATCAGCGCCGTGCCCTTCCATATGTGGACGCCTGATGTCTACGAGGGCGCGCCGACGCCGGTCACCGGCTTCTTCGCGGCAGCGCCCAAGGTCGCGTCGCTGCTGCTGCTGGCCCGCTTGCTGGAAGGTCCTTTCGGCAGCATCACCCCCGTCTGGCAGCAGGTGATCGTGCTGTGTTCGTTGGGGTCCATGATCCTTGGTGCTTTCGCCGCGATCGGTCAAAGCAACATCAAGCGGCTGATGGCCTATTCCTCGATCGGGCATATCGGTTACGCGCTGATGGGCCTCGCGGTCGGGTCGGATGCGGGGATGCGGGGCCTGCTGCTCTACATCGCGATCTACATGTTCATGAACATCGGCGCCTTCGCCGTGCTGATCGCGATGCGCCGCGACGGGCGGGCGGTGAAGGGCGTGGACGACCTCGCGGGCCTCGGCCGCACCGATCCTGCGATGGCGCTGGCGATGGCGGTGTTCATGTTCTCGATGGCCGGCATCCCGCCGCTGGCGGGGTTTTTCGGCAAGCTCTACGTGTTCCTGGCCGCGGTGCATGGCGGCTTCTGGGTGCTGGCGGTGGTCGGGGTGCTGGCCTCGGTCGTGTCGGCCTACTACTACCTGCGTATTGTGAAGGTGATGTATTTCGACGCGCCGGCGCCGGCCTTTGACCCACGGCCGGCCGGGCTGTCGGTGGTGCTGGCGGGAACCGGGCTGTTCACCACCTTCTTCTTCCTGTTTCCCGCCCCGATCCTGGCTGCGGCCCAGGCGGCGGTCGCCGCGTTGATGGGATGACAGCCGTTCAGGATTTCTGGCGGCTGCAACATTTCGGCCACTTGCCCAGCACACAAAGCCTCGCGATCACCCTGGCCGAGGCTGGCGAACCCGAGGGCCTGGCCATCCGGGCCGACCGGCAATCGGCCGGCATTGGGACGCAGGGCCGCGCCTGGTACTCCCCGCCGGGCAACCTCGCGCTTTCCGTCCTGCTGCGCCCGACCGCGCCACTGTCGGAGGCGCCGCAATGGTCGCTGCTGGCCGGCGTGGCCCTGGCCGAGACGGTGGCTGCCGTCGCGCCCCTCGCCCCCCGGCTGAAATGGCCGAACGACCTGCTGCTCGGCGGCGCCAAACTCGCGGGTATCCTGACCCAGGCCGCCACCCAGGCTTCTGGGGGCCAGGGCCGCCTCGGCTGGCTGGTGATCGGCTTCGGCGTGAACCTCGCATATGCGCCCGATGTGCCGGGCCGTGCGACGGCCTGCCTGGGGGGCGCCGCGCCATCCGCCGCGGATTTCGCGGCAGCCCTGCTGACCCGCCTCGACCACTGGCGCCGGATCCGCCTGCTGGAGGGCTTCGCCCCCATTCGCGCCGCCTGGCTGACCCACGGGCCCAAGCTCGGCTCCGCCCTGTCGCTGTCCCGCCCCGCCATCGCCGGGCGGTTCGAGGGCCTGGCCGATGATGGGGCCCTCTTGCTTGGTACGGCCGGTCGGGTGCATGCCGTGCGCGCCGGCGAGATCGACGGCTGAGGCCCCCATGCTGCTCGCTGTCGATGCCGGAAACACCAATATCGTCTTCGCCGTCCATGACGGGCGGGAATGGCGCGGCCGTTGGCGGGTCGCGACCCGCGATGACCGCACGTCGGATGAATATGCAGTGTGGCTGATGGCGCTGCTGACCTATGTCGGGCTGCGCCCGGCGGATATCGATCGCTGCGTGATCGGCACGGTGGTCCCGGCGGCGCTGTATAATCTGCGGCGGCTCTGCCGTGACTGGTTCGACACCGAACCGTTGATCGCGCGCGCCGCCCTCGATTGGGGCTTCGATATCCGGGTGGACAACCCGGTCGAGGTCGGCGCCGACCGGTTGCTGAACGTGCTCGCCGTGCACCACCATTACAAAGGCCCGGCCGTGGTCATCGATTTCGGCACCGCCACGACCTTCGACGTGGTGGACCACGATGGCGCCTACCTTGGCGGGGTCATCGCGCCCGGCATCAACCTGTCGATCGACGCGCTGCACCGCGCCGCCGCCCGTCTGCCGCGCATCGGCATCGGGCGGCCGCAGTCGGTGATCGGCCGCGGTACGGTGCCGGCGATGCAATCGGGCATCTACTGGGGCTATGTCGGGCTGATCGAGGGCATCGTCTCGCGCATCCGCGCCGAATACGGCCATCCGATGAAGGTGGTCGCGACGGGCGGCCTGGCATCGCTGTTCGCCGAGGGGACGCTTGTCATCGAGACGACGGACCCCGACATAACATTGGAGGGGTTGCGGCTGCTAGCATCGCGCAATCCCGGCCCCATTGGACAATCCGCGCGCATGCGCGACCCGCTCCGCAAGGAGCCACGGACCGATCACACCCGCACTCCAGACACGGATAGAACAGAACAAGAATGAACGTGACCACCTCAGACCTCGCCTTCATCCCGCTTGGCGGGACGGGCGAGATTGGCATGAATCTCAACGTTTACCGCTGCGACGGGCAGCTCATCGCAATCGATTGCGGCATCGGGTTCGGCGGTGCCGACACGCCGGAGGCCGAGGTGATGGTCCCCGATCCCGCCTGGTTGGCTGAACGGCGCGACCAACTGGTCGGGCTGGTCATCACCCATGCGCATGAGGACCACCTCGGCGCGGTCGCCGCATTATGGCCGATGCTGCGCTGCCCGGTCTTTGCCGGGCCCTTCGCCGCCGCGGTGCTGCGTCGCAAGCTGGGTGAGGCCGGGCTGTCACGGGAGGTCAAGCTCCACACGGTGCCGCTCGGCGGGTCGCTGGACCTGGGCCCGTTCGGCCTCACTTTCCTGCGGGTGACCCATTCCGTGCCGGAGGCGCAGGCCCTGGCCATCCGCACGCGGCACGGGCTGATCGTGCATACCGGCGACTGGAAGCTGGACCCGGAGCCGCTGCTCGGTCTGCCGACGGACGAGGCCGCTTTCCGCGCGCTCGGCGATGAGGGCGTTCTGGCGATGATCTGCGACAGCACCAATGCCATGGTCGAAGGTCATTCCGGCAGCGAGGCCGAGGTGCGGCGCAACATGGCCGTGCTGCTCAAGGGCATGAAGGGCCGCGTCGCCGTCACCTGCTTCTCGACCAATATCGCGCGGCTCGAATCCATCGCCCTGGCGGCCCGGGCCAATGGGCGGCGCGTCGCCCTGTTCGGCCGATCGCTGCGCAATGCCGAAGCCGCGGCCCGCGAATGCGGCTATCTGCAGAACCTGCCGCCCTTCGTCACGGAGGATGAGGCCAGCAACCTGCCGGATAACCAGTTGCTGATCATGGCGACCGGCAGCCAGGGCGAACCCCGCTCGGCGCTCGCCAAGATCGCGGCCGACACGCATCCGAACATCGCGCTGGGGGAGGGGGATACCGTCATCTTCTCCTCGCGCATGATCCCGGGCAACGAGCGCGCGATCATCAAGATCCAGGACGAGCTGACCCGCGCAGGCTGCGAGGTGATGACCGCCGAGGATCACATGGTCCATGTCTCCGGCCATCCGGCGCGGGACGAGTTGAAGAAGCTCTATGCCCTGGTTCGCCCAAAGTATGCGGTGCCGACGCATGGCGAATGGCGTCACCTGACCGAACACGCAAACCTGGCTGAGTCTCTGGGCGCGGTGCCGATCCTGGTGGAGGACGGTGATGTCCTGCGCCTTGGGCCCGGCGAGCCGGATATCGTGGGTGAGGTGCCCTTCGGCCGCCTGGTGGTCGATGGCGAAAGGCTGCTGCCGCTGGACGGCGGTGTCCTGGCTGCACGCAAGAAGATGCTGTTCAACGGCGTCGTCGTGGCCTCGCTCGCCGTGGACCAGACGGGGCGGGTGCTCGGCACCCCGCATATCAGCGCGCCCGGCCTGTTCGAGGAACAAGACCCCGCGGCCGGCCAGATCGCGAGCGAACTGGCCCGTGGCGTCGGGGAGATGTCCAACCCGACCAAGCGCGAGGACGGCAGCCTGCGCGAGGCGGCGCGCAACCTGGTGCGCAAGTCGGTCGGGCGGCGGCTGAAGAAGCGGCCCTCGGTCGAGGTACACCTGATCCGCGTGTGAGGCCCGGCCCGTGACCCTGGTGACCGCTGTTGTCGTGTATTTCCTGATTTGGTGGACCGTGCTCTTTGCCGTCCTCCCGTTCGGCGTGCGGCCCGACAGCAGTGGGCAGGAGACGACGGGCGGCTGGCGGGGGGCGCCGGTGCGCGCCAGCATGGGGCGGAAGGTCCTGGCGACCACTGTGATCGCGGCGGTGGTGTTTGTCGGAGTCTGGTGGGTGATTCAGAGCGAGTTTCTGTCGTTCCGCTCCGGCTGGCTGGCGATGCCGGCGCGCTGACCGCGCGTTGCATAAAAAAGGGGCGACAGCAGGGGTGTAACCCATCTGTCGCCCATCTTTAGCGCAAATAGCGATGTTGCACCGTCAGTTTGCTGCGCTGGTGTCCGCGTTTCGCGTTGTTGTCCCGGCGCAGGTCCGCCAATCTTCATTCCAGAGAGAGGGCTGGTCCTCTCTCTGCCGTGTGACTGGCGTTTCCTCCCTAAACTCGGGCCGCAGCCTTATGGGTTGCGGCCCGCTTTTTTATTAACGCGGTGTCTGTCCTGCGCCAAGCAATTTCTGCCTTGTGAAGGTGTGGAAACCGCAGAAAAGTTGTTTTGGATCGTCCTGTGACGCAGTTTTCTTGCTGCACCGCAGCGCCTGCCTTGCCGCAACGCAGACCGTCGGTTTTCGACCTCGGCGGAAATCGCCTAAGATGCGGCGCCGTCCGATCAGGAGCCCCGCGTTTTGCGCCTTTCCCGTGCCTTCCTGCCTACCCTCAAGGAAACCCCGGCCGAGGCGCAGATCGTCTCCCATCGCCTGATGCTCCGTGCGGGGCTGGTGCGCCAGACCAGCGCCGGCATCTACGCTTGGCTGCCTGCCGGTCTGCGCGTGCTGAACAAGGTCGCCGATATCGTGCGGCAGGAGCAGGACCGCGCCGGCGCCCAGGAAATCCTGATGCCGACCATCCAATCGGCCGAGTTGTGGCGCGAAAGCGGCCGCTATGACGACTACGGACGCGAAATGCTGCGCATCAAGGACCGGGCGGAGCGGGAGATGCTGTTCGGCCCGACCAACGAGGAGATGGTCACCGATATCTTCAAATCCTACGCGCGATCCTATCGTGACCTGCCGCGCAACCTCTACCACATCCAATGGAAGTTCCGTGACGAGGTGCGCCCGCGATTCGGTGTGATGCGCGGGCGCGAGTTCCTCATGAAGGACGCCTATTCCTTCGACCTGACGCCCGAGGCGGCGCAGCATTCCTATCGCCAGATGTTCGTGGCCTATCTGCGGACCTTTGCCCGCATGGGGCTGAAGGCGATCCCGATGCAGGCCGATACCGGCCCGATCGGCGGCAACCTCAGCCACGAGTTCATCATCCTGGCGGAAACCGGCGAGAGCCAGGTCTATCTGCACCGCGACCTGCTGGCCTTCGACGCGCTGGCCGCCGCCCCCGATTATGATGGCGATCTCGCGCCCCTGATGGATTTCTGGACCAGCCGGTACGCTGCGACCGATGAGAAGCACGACGAAGCCGCCTGGAACGCGATCCCCGCCGAGGCCCAGGTCTCGGCCCGCGGCATCGAAGTCGGCCACATCTTCTATTTCGGCACCAAGTATTCCAAGGCGATGGGGCTGTCCGTCGCCGGTGCCGATGGCGCGCAGGTGATCCCGGAAATGGGCTCCTACGGCATCGGCGTCTCCCGCCTGGTGGGCGCGCTGATCGAGGCGAACCACGATGACGTCGGGATCAAATGGCCCGACGCCGTGGCCCCCTGGCCGGCGGTGGTCATCAACCTCAAGCAGGGGGACGCTGCCTGCGATGCGCTGTGCGAGCGCATGTATGCGGCGATCCCCGATGCGCTTTACGACGACCGCAGCGAACGCGCCGGCGCCAAATTCGCCGATGCCGATCTGCTCGGCCATCCCTGGCAGGTCGTGGTCGGGCCGCGCGGGGCCGTGGCGGGGCGCGTGGAGTTGAAGCGGCGGGCGACGGGCGAGAAACAGGAGCTCAGCCCCGAGGACGCGCTGGCCAAAATCCTCGGCTGATGTTCGGTCCTTTCGAGCGCGCCATCGCGTTTCGCTACCTGCGCGCGCGCAAGGGCGAACGCTTCGTCTCGGTCATCGCGATCTTCTCGCTGGTCGGCATCGCGCTCGGCGTCGCGACGCTGATCATCGTCATGAGCGTGATGAACGGTTTCCGCGCCGAATTGCTCGGGCGCATCCTGGGGCTGAACGGGCATCTGGGCGTCTATGCCCAGGCTGGCGGATCGCTGACCGATTTCGACCCCGTGGTCGCGCGGCTGCGGATGCTGCCGGGCGTGGTTTCGGCGACACCCATCGTCGAGGGCCAGGTGCTGTTCACCTCCGAATCCGGGGGGGCTGCCGGCGGCATCGCGCGCGGTATTCGCCCCGACGACCTGCGCGCCCGCCAGGTGATCGCGAACAATATCCGCGTGGGCTCGCTGGCGCAGTTCGAGGGCGATGACGTGATCGTCATTGGCACCCGCCTCGCGCAGCGGCTGCGCCTCGCGGTCGGCGACCGCATCTCGCTGGTCAGCCCGCAGGGGCGCACGACCGTGATCGGCACGGTGCCGCGCGTCCGCGCCTATCGCATCGTGGCCTTGTTCGAGGCCGGCATGGCCGAATATGACGGCGGCTATGTCTTCCTGCCACTGGCCGCGGCGCAGGTCTATTTCCAGACGCCAAACGCGGTCACCCAGGTCGAGGTCTTCGTCGCCGACCCGTCCCGCGTGCGGGCGATCAGCCGCGAGATCCTGCGCGGCTTCGCCGAGGGGCCTGCGGTGCGCGTGCTCGACTGGCAGGACGCCAACAGCGCCTTCTTCAATGCGGTGCAGGTGGAACGGAACGTGATGTTCCTGATCCTGACGCTGATCATCATCGTGGCCGCCTTCAACATCGTCTCCTCGCTGATCATGCTGGTCAAGGACAAGGGGCGTGACATCGCCATCCTGCGGACGGTCGGCGCGACCCAAGGGGCGATCCTGCGGATATTCCTGCTCTGCGGCGCCTCGGTCGGCGTGCTCGGCACCGCGACGGGCGCCTTCATCGGCCTGGTTTTCTGCCGCTACATCGAGGACATCCGCCAGTTCCTGCAGTCGCTCTCCGGCACGGAATTGTTCAGCGCCGAGATCTACTTCCTGACGCGGTTGCCGGCGGTGGTCGATGCGAACGAGGTGACGCAGGTGATCCTGATGGGGCTTGGCCTGTCGCTGCTCGCGACCGTCTATCCCTCCTGGCGCGCGGCGCGCACCGATCCGGTGGTGGCTTTGCGAAATGAGTGAGGCTGTCTTGCGGCTTGCGGCCGTCGAACGTCGGTTCCGCACCGAGGCGGGCGTGCTCGACGTTCTGCGCGGCGCCGACCTGTCGATCGTGGCCGGCGAGACCGTCGCCCTGGTCGCACCCTCCGGCACCGGCAAGTCCACCTTGCTGCATCTGGCGGGGCTGCTCGAACGCCCCGACGGCGGCGAGGTTTTTGTCCAGGGCCGCGCTGCCGGCACCTTGGACGACGGCGGCCGCACCGCGATCCGCCGCGCCACCATCGGCTTCGTCTATCAGGCGCATCATCTGCTGCCGGAATTCACGGCGCTGGAGAACATTGCCCTGCCGCAGATGGCGGCGGGCGTGGCGCGGCGTGACGCCGATGCGCGCGCGCAGGATTTGCTGGCGGCTTTCGGCCTCGATGCCCGCGCCGGGCACCGGCCGGGCCGGCTGTCGGGTGGCGAACAGCAGCGCGTCGCCATCGCCCGGGCGCTGGCCAACCGCCCGGCGCTGCTGCTGGCGGATGAGCCGACAGGCAACCTCGATGTCGCGACCTCGGACCGGGTGTTCGATGAACTGCTGGGGCTGGTGCGGCAACACGGGCTGGCGGCGCTGATCGCGACCCACAACCCGGCCCTGGCCGCGCGGATGGACCGCACGGTGACCTTGCGCGACGGGCGGGTGGTGCCGGTCTGACCTACCAGGCGCCACGATGGGGGGCGGCGGCTTCGTCCTCCAGCATCGGGCCGACCACCTTGATCGCGCGCTGCCCGGCGGCAAACACCGTGCGGCACGGCAGGTCCATCGTCAGATTGTCCGGATGCGGGCCGATCATCGCCTTCATCCGGCTTTCCGACAGGCCAAAGACCACGCGCCCGATCCCGGCCCAATAAATCGCCCCGGCGCACATCGCGCAGGGCTCGGCGCAGGCATAGAGCGTGGCGCCCGCGCGGGTGGCTGCCGATACTTCCCGCCAGGCGTTCGGCATGGGCGGTGCCGTCGCCCGCCGGCAAGCATCCGTTCATCGCCTCGATCAGCACATGGCCTTGGGCATCGGCCAGCAGGGCGCCAAAAGGATGCTGCCCGGCGGCATGGCTTTGCAACGAAAGTGCCATGGCGCGGCGCAGCAGGGTCTTGTCATCCGGGCGGGCGTGATAGTCTTGGTCCATGACCGCTGCCTCCTTCGTCCATCTGCACACCCATTCCGCCTACTCGTTGTCCGAGGGCGCGATCAAGGTCGATGCGCTGCCGGCGCTGGCCCGCGGCGATGGCCAGCCGGCCGTGGCGCTGACCGATTCGGGCAATCTGTTCGGCGCCCTGGAATTTGCGCAATACGCGGTGGGCAAGGGCGTGCAGCCGATCATGGGCTGCCAGATGTGGCTGGCCCGACCGCCCGCCGACCAGCGCCCTGGCCTGCCGGTGCAGCCCGATCCGCTGATCCTGCTGGCAGCCGATCAGGCCGGGTTCGCCAATCTCCAGCGGCTGTCCTCGCTCGGCTACATGGGCCGCGACCCGTCGGGCAAGCCCGCCCTGGGGCTGCGGGAGATCTGCGACCATGCGTCCGGGCTCTGGGTGCTGACTGCTGGCACCACCGGCCCGTTGGGCCGGCTGCTGGCCGAAGGGCGCCGGGATGCCGCCGAATCGATGCTCGGCAGCCTGGCGGAAGCCTTCGCCGGGCGCTGCGCGGTGGAACTGCATCGCCATGGCACCGCCCTGGATGCCGCCGTCGAGCCTGGCCTGCTGGCGCTCGCCGACGCCCGCGGCCTGCCCATCGTCGCGGCCAATGACGTGCAGTTCGCCACCGCCGCGATGCATCCGGCGCATGACGCGCTGCTCTGCATCGCCGAAGGCACCACGATCGGTGCACGCGACCGCCGCCGCGTCACGCCGGAACACTGGTTCAAGCCCGCCGCGATGATGCGCGCGGCTTTCCACGACCTGGCCGAAGCCTGCGACAACACGCTCGCCATCGCCCGGTCCTGCGCCGTGATGGCGGAATCGAAGAAGCCCGAACTCCCGCTCTGCCCCAAGGTGCGGCCTGGCATGTCGGAAAGCCAAACCGTCGCCGAGATGGCGCGCCAGGGGCTGGACCGGCGGCTGCGCGATGCCGATGCGGCGACCCGCGCGCTGTATCACGACCGGCTGACCTACGAGTTGGGCGTAATCGAAGGGATGGGGTTTTCCGGCTACTTCCTGATCGTCGCCGATTTCATCCAATGGGCGAAGCAGCAGGGCATTCCCGTGGGTCCGGGGCGCGGGTCGGGGGCCGGCTCGGTCGCCGCCTGGGCGCTGACCATCACCGATCTCGATCCGCTGCGCTGGGGGCTGCTGTTCGAACGCTTCCTGAACCCCGAGCGCGTGTCGATGCCCGACTTCGACATCGATTTCTGCCAGGACCGGCGGGACGAGGTGATCCAATACGTCCGGCGCGAATATGGCGAGGACCGGGTCGCCCAGATCATCACCTTCGGCCGGTTGCAGGCGCGCGCCGCGGTCAAGGACGTGGGCCGGGTGATGGGCATGGGCTATGGCCAGACCGAGCGCATCGCGACGCTGATCCCCAACAACCCGGCCAAGCCCGTGACACTCGCCCAGGCGATCGAGGGCGAGCCGCGCCTGCGCGAGATGCGCGACAGTGACGAGGGCGTGAAAAGCCTGCTGGCCACCGCGCTGAACCTGGAGGGGCTGTACCGCAACGCCTCGACCCACGCCGCCGGCATCGTGATCGGCCGCGGCCCGCTGATCGACATCGTGCCGCTGTTCCGCGACCCGAAGTCCGACATGCTGGTCTCCCAATACTCGATGAAATACGTCGAGCAGGCGAGCCTTGTGAAGTTCGACTTCCTGGGGCTGAAGACGCTGACGGTGCTGCAGCGTTGCCTCGAAATCCTGGCGGGGCAGGGGGTGGTGATCGACCTCGCCACCCTGCCGGAGACGGATGAAAAGACCTGGGCGATGCTCCGACGGGGCGATGCGGCGGGGGTGTTTCAGTTCGAAAGCCAAGGCATGCGCGACGTCTTGCGCGCGATGAAGCCCGACCGCTTCGAGGATCTGATCGCTGCCGTCTCGCTCTACCGGCCAGGCCCGATGGCCAATATCCCGGCCTATTGCGCGCGCAAGCATGGCGAGCCTTGGGCCGCGCCGCATCCCGCCATGACGCAGGCGGTGGCCGAGACCTATGGCATCCTGGTCTATCAGGAACAGGTGATGCGCATCGCGCAGGAGCTGGCCGGCTACAGCCTCGGCGCCGCCGACGTGCTGCGGCGTGCCATGGGCAAGAAGAACGCGAAGGAGATGGCCGACCAGCGGGCGATCTTCTCCGCCGGCGCCGTCGAACGCGGCATCCCCGCGGAGAAGGCCACCGAAATCTTCGACCTGATGGAGAAGTTCGCCGAATACGGCTTCAACAAGTCGCATGCGGCGGCCTATGCGCTGATCTCCTGGCAGACCGCCTGGCTGAAGGCGAACCATCCGGTCGCCTTCATGGCGGCCTCGATGACGCTCGACCTCGGCAACACCGACAAGCTGGCGGTGCATATGCAGGAGGCCGCCAGGCTGGGCATCAAGATCCTGCCCCCGGATGTGAACCGGTCGGGGGCGGCGTTCCGTGTGGAGGCAGGCGGCATCCGCTTCGCCCTGGCCGCGGTCAAGCGGGTCGGCGAACAGGCGATGCGCGACATGGTTTCGGCCCGCGATGCGGGCGGGCCTTTCGAATCGCTGGCGGCTTTTGCCGAGCGGGTGGACCCAAGGCTGCTGAACAAGCTGCAACTGGAGAACCTCGCCCGTGCCGGCGCCTTCGACAGCCTGGAACCCAATCGCGCCCGCCTGGTCACCGGCGCGGAGACCGTCCTGCGCCGCGCCCAGGCGACGGCCGAGGAGAGGGTCTCCAGCCAGATTGGCCTGTTCGGCGGCAGCGGCACGCCCGACCCGCTGCGCCTGCCCGACATGCCCGACTGGCCGGAATTGGAACGACTGACGCAGGAGGCCGAGGCGATCGGCTTCCACCTTTCCGCCCATCCGCTCGATGCCTACCAGGGGGCCTTGAAGCGCCTGGGCGTGGTCGGCTCCGCGCATCTTGCCGACCGCGCCCGGGCGGGTGCGACGCGGATGAAGGTCGCCGGCACCGTGGTCAACGTGAAGGAACGCAATACCCGGACCGGCAACCGCATGGCCTGGGTGCGGCTTTCAGACGGCGCGGGTGGCTTCGAGGTGACGCTCTTCGCCGAGGTCCTGGCCCGATGCCGTGATCTGCTGACCGAAGGCCACGCCATCCTGGTCACCGCCGAGGCCAAGATGGAGGGCGAGACGCTGCGCCTGACGGCCACGGAGGTGGAGGGCATGGAACGCGCCGCGGCCGGGGTGGGGCAGGAGATGCGGATCGTGCTGGAGGCGGCGGACGCCGTGACCGTCATCCGCGACCTGCTGGCACGTGAGGGCCGTGGCCGCGGGCGGGTCATCCTGCTGCCGCGGCTGGAAGCGTCGCAGGAGGTCGAGGTCGTGCTGCCCGGCCTGTTCAACACCGGCCCGCGCCTGGCCCAGGCGATCAAGATGCTGCCCGGGGTGGGGCCGGTCCGCGTGGTCTGAGGCTTGCCGAATCCGAAGGCTTCGGCCATAAGCCGCCGGCCGGCCTGGGGGCAACCCTGGGGCGGCAAATCCGCACGCGGCATACCCTTCCCCGACACCGGGCAGGGTCCGGTCCCGGCACCTGCCGGGTTTCGTGCCGCGGAGGCTCAACCGGACTCCAGATGAAGGACGACAATACCCATGGCGATGCCTGACGTTTCCCTGCGCGGCCTGCTCGAAGCGGGCGTGCACTTCGGCCACCACACGCGCCGCTGGAACCCGAAGATGGCGCCGTTCATCTTCGGCATCCGCAATCAGGTCCATATCCTGGACCTGCAGCAGACCGTGCCCCTGATGGACCGCGCCCTGCGTGCCGTGCGCGACGTGGTTGGCGCCGGCGGCCGTGTGCTGTTTGTCGGCACCAAGAAGGCCGCGGCCGAATATGTCGCCGAAAGTGCGACGCGCTGCGGCCAGTACTACGTGAACCACCGCTGGCTGGGCGGGATGCTGACCAACTGGAAGACCATCACCGGCAGCATCAAGCGGTTGAAGCAGATGGACGAGCAGCTGGGCGGCAATACCCAGGGCCTGACCAAGAAAGAGGTCCTGATGCTGACCCGCAACCGGGAGAAGCTGGACCGCGCGCTTGGTGGCATCCGCGAAATGGGCGGCCTGCCCGACATCATCTTCGTGATCGACACGGTCAAGGAGAAGCTGGCGATCGAGGAAGCCAACAAGCTCGGCATCCCGGTGATCGCCGTGCTCGACAGCAATGCCGATCCCACGGGCATCGCCTTCCCCGTGCCGGGCAATGACGACGCGATCCGTGCGATCACGCTGTATTGCGACGCCATCGCCGGCGCGGTGCTGGAAGGGATCAGCGCCAACCTGCAGGCCAGCGGCCTCGACATCGGCGCCGCCGAGGACCTGGCGCCCGAAGTGATGCCGGAGGTCGCGATCGATGACGCTGGCCACATGCTGCCAGAATCCCCGATCGAGGCGCAGATCGAGGCGCAAATCGAGCCGCAGATCGGGGCGCAGATCGCGGCGCAGATCGGGGCCCCCGCCGAGGGCGCCTGAACCTTATGCCGGTGCGCGATCGCGCGCGCCGGTCACTGCCTGCCGACATCCACGGGAGAGTTTCCGATGGCCGAAATCACCGCCGCCCTGGTGCGTGACCTGCGCGAACGTACCGGCGCAGGCATGATGGATTGCAAGAAAGCCCTGGTCGAGAGCGGCGCCGACATGGAGGCTGCCATCGACTGGCTCCGCAAGAAAGGACTGTCGCAGGCAGCCAAGAAGGCCGGTCGCGCCGCGACCGAGGGCCTGGTGGGCGTCGCCTCCGGCCCCAAGTGTGCAGGGATGGTCGAGATCAACGCCGAGACCGATTTCGTCGGCCGCAGCGAACCCTTTCAGACCTTTGTCGCGGAAGTCGCGGGGCTGACCCTGTCGGTGGGCGACGACCTCGACGCGCTGAAGGCCGCGACCTATCCCGGCACGCGCCACAGTGTCGCCGAGGAACTGACCCGGCTGATCGCCACCATCGGCGAGAACATGACCATCCGCCGCGCCAAGGTGCTGCGCGTGCCTTCGGGCACGGTCGCGACCTACATGCACAATGCGGTCAAGCCGGGCCTGGGCAAGATCGGCGTGCTGATTGCGCTGGAAGCCCCGTCCGAGTCGGAGGCCTTCGAGATCCTCGGCCGGCAAATCGGCATGCACGTCGCCGCCACCAAGCCGGAATCGCTGGACGTCGATGGCGTGGACCCCTCCGCGCTGGTGCGTGAGACGGCGGTGCTGACCGATCAGGCCGCCGGTTCGGGCAAGCCAGAAGCGATCATCGCCAAGATGGTCGAGGGCCGCATCCGCAAATTCTATGAGGAGGTGGTGCTGCTGGAGCAGGTCTGGGTCCACGATGGCGAAAGCCGTGTGAAGGTGATCGTCCAAAAGGCCGGCGCGAAGCTGTCGGGCTTCGCCCGCTTCCATTTGGGCGAAGGCGTCGAGAAGGCGCCGGCTTTGGATTTCGCAGCCGAAGTCGCCGCAGCGGCCGGGATTTCCGGCTGAGATCGGCCGGGGTGCGCCCTTGCCGCACCCCGCCATCGCTTCGTAACCTACCGCCCGGGAGGAGTAGCCATGGCCGTGCCGCGATATAAGCGCGTGCTGCTGAAGGTCTCGGGCGAGGCGCTGCTGGGCGACCGCGACTATGGCCTCGATACCCGCGTGGTGAAGGCGATCGCCGCCGACGTGCGCGGTGTGCGCGACCTAGGCGTGGATGTCTGCCTGGTCATCGGCGGCGGTAACATCTTTCGCGGGGTCTCCGGTGCCTCGGCCGGCATGGATCGCGCCCAGGCCGATGGCATGGGCATGCTGGCGACGGTGATGAATGCGCTGGCGATGCAGAACGCGCTGGAGGCGGTCGGCGTGCAGACCCGGGTGCAGTCGGCGATTTCCATGGCATCGCTGTGCGAACCGTTCATTCGCCGTCGCGCCGTGCGCCACATGGAAAAGGGCCGCGTCGTGATTTTCGCCGCCGGCACCGGCAACCCCTTCTTCACCACCGACACCGCCGCGGCCCTGCGGGCAGCCGAAATGGGCTGCGACGCGCTGTTCAAGGGCACCCAGGTCGATGGCATCTATTCGGCCGATCCGCGCAAGAATCCGCGGGCCGTGCGGTATGAAACCCTGACCTACCACGACATCCTGGCGCAGGACCTGACGGTGATGGACGCGGCCGCGATCAGCCTGGCGCGGGAGAACCATCTGCCGATCATCGTCTTCAACATCCACGAACCCGGCGCTTTCACCGCGGTCGTCAAGGGTGAGGGCAAGTTCACCACCGTCGTCGATCCCTGAAGCCTTCGCCTTTCGTGCTGGGAGCACCGCCATGGCCACCGACCTCGCTTCGCTGAAACAGGACCTGACGCGCCGCATGGACGGCGCGATGGAGACCCTGAAGAAGGAGTTCCAGGGCCTGCGCACCGGCCGGCCGAGCCCCGCGCTGCTCGAACCGGTCCGCGTCGATGCCTATGGCAACAACACGGCGTTGAACCAGGTCGCCAGCGTATCGGTCGCGGGGCCCGGGCTGCTGTCCGTCCAGGTCTGGGACAAATCGCTGGTGAAATCGGTGGAGGCGGCGATCCGCGAAGCCAACCTCGGCTTCAACCCGCAGACCGAGGGCCAGGTGATCCGCGTGCCGTTGCCGCCGCTGACACAGGAGCGCCGCAATGATCTGGTCAAAGCGGCGGCCAAGTATGCCGAGGCGACCAAGATCTCGGTCCGCGGCGTCCGCCGCGACGGGATGGAGCAGGTGAAGGCCGCCGAGAAGGACAAGAAGGCCCCAATCGGCCAGGATGAAGCCAAGGACTGGACCGACCAGGTGCAGAAGCTGACCGACCAGTACATCAAGCAGGTGGATTCGGCGCTCGTTGACAAGGAAAAGGATATCAAGACCGTCTGATGGCTGCATCCCTGCCCACCACGGCCATTGCCGGCCCGCGGATCGCCGACCCCGACCATGCGCTGGCCACACCGGTCGCGCGCGTGCCGACCCACGTCGGCATCATCATGGACGGCAACCGGCGCTGGGCCGAGGCGCGGGGATTGCCAAAAGCCATGGGGCACAAGGCCGGCGCCGATGCCGCGCGGCGCACCATCGAGGCCGCCGCCGAAGCCGGCATCGGCTGGCTGACACTCTTTGCCTTCTCCTCGGAAAACTGGAACCGGCCGGAGGATGAAATCTCCGACCTGACCGGCCTGCTTGGCCTTTATCTGCGCCATGAGGTCGGCCAACTGGTCAAGCACGGCATCCGGCTGCGTGTCATCGGCGACCGCCACCGTTTCGGCCCCGACATCGCCGAATCGGCCGCCCTGGCCGAGGCGCGCACCGCCGGCGGCACCCGGCTGAACCTGAACGTTGCCCTGTCCTATGGCGCGCGGTCGGAGATCGCGGCCGCGGCCCGCGCCATCGCCGAGGGCGTGGCCGCAGGCCACATCCAGCCGGCCGAGGTGACCGAGGACCTGCTCGCCCGCCACCTTTCCACCGCCGGCATGCCCGACCCCGACCTCGTGATCCGCACATCGGGCGAGCAGCGCCTGTCGAACTTCCTGCTGTGGCAGGCGGCCTATGCCGAATTTGCCTTCCCCGATGTGCTGTGGCCCGATTTCGGCCCCGAACACCTGCGCGCGGCGCTGGCCGATTTCGCCCGGCGCGAACGGCGCTTCGGGCTGCGGGCAGACTGATCGCGTGTCGGTGGCCACGACGGAAGAACCCCGGGCGGGCAAGGATTGGCGCGACCTGCGCAAGCGGGTGCTTTCGGCGGCCGTGCTGCTGCCTGCCGCGGTCGCCTGCATCTGGCTCGGCGCCGAACCCTGGACGGCGCTGATGGCGGTCTGCGTGTCGGTGCTGGCTTGGGAATGGGTGCATCTGTGCGGGCTGCGGACGCGGGTGCTGCCCGGTGCTGCCGTGCCGGCCGTCGTGCTGCTGGCCGGCGCGCTTTCGGTGCTGGAGGAAAGCCGCGCGGCGCTGATCGTGCTGGGCCTGGGCGCTGTTGCGACCTGGGCCATCGCCGGGCGGCTGCGCGGCGATGAGGCGCCGGGAAAGCCGCCGGCCTGGCTCGCGGCGGGGGTGCTCTATATCGGCCTGGCGGGCATCGCCCTGATCGAATTGCGTCACGACAACGAGGCCGGGCGGGCCAATGTGCTGTTCCTGTTTGCCGTTGTCTGGGCGAGCGACAGCGGCGCCTATCTGGCCGGCCGGCTGATCGGTGGGACGAAACTGGCGCCCGCCATCTCACCGGGCAAGACCTGGGCGGGGGCGGTCGGCGGCCTGGTCGCATCGGTGCTGGCCGGGATCGCAGTCGCGGCGGCCATGGCGCCCGGCCCGATCGGCCGGGTCGTCGCCGTGGCGGCCATTTTGGGGATCGCCACCCAGGCCGGTGACCTGTTGGAAAGTGCGATCAAGCGACACTTTCACGTCAAGGACACATCCAGCCTGATCCCCGGCCATGGAGGGTTGCTCGACCGGCTGGATGGTGTGCTGGCCGCGGCGCCGGCGGCGGCGCTGGTGGCGCTTGGCGTCGGCTATGGTGTGCCATTGTGGAGGTGATCGCCCGGTGACCAAGCGCGTAACCATCCTGGGCGCGACCGGTTCGGTCGGGCGCAGCACCGTGGCGCTGATCGACGCGGCGGCGCCCGGCACATTCACCGTGGTGGCGCTGACCGCCAACCGTGACGTCGCTGCCCTGGCCGCCCTCGCCCTGCGGCTACGGCCGGAGTTGACAGTGGTTGCGCAAACCGAGGCCGGGCCCGCGCTGCGCGACGCCCTGGCCGGCAGCGGGCTGCGCCACGGCGCCGGGCCCGATGCCTTGCAGGAAGCGGCAGGCCTTGCCGCCGACTGGACCATGGCCGCGATCGTCGGCGCCGCGGGGTTGCGCCCGACGCTGGCCGCCCTGGCCCAGGGCCGGATCGTTGCCCTGGCCAACAAGGAGGCCCTGGTCTGCGCCGGCGATGTGATGTTGGCCGCCGCCGCCGCCTCCGGCGCCACGCTGCTGCCGGTCGATTCCGAACACAACGCGATCTTCCAGGCACTGCAGGGCCATGGGATGGAGGCGGTGGAGAAGATCGTGCTGACCGCTTCGGGCGGGCCATGCCGCCTGCTCGACGACGCGGCCCTGGCGGCGGTGACCCCGGCGCAGGCGGTCAAGCACCCGGTCTGGTCGATGGGTGCCAAGATCAGCGTCGATTCGGCGACCATGATGAACAAGGGGCTGGAGGTGATCGAGGCGGCCCGCCTGTTCGGCCTGCCCCTCGACCGGATCGAGGTGCTGGTGCACCCGCAATCGGCCGTGCATGGCCTGGTGCAGTTCACCGACGGGTCGCTGCTCGCGCAGTTGGGCACCCCCGACATGCGGACCCCGATCGCCCATTGCCTGGCATGGCCGCGCCGTATGGCAGCCGACGTGCCGCGACTAGACCTCGCCATGTTGGCGCGGCTGGAATTCTTCGCGCCCGATACGAAACGTTTCCCGGCGCTGCGCCTGGCGCGCGAGGCCTTGAGGACGGGCCATGGCGCCCCCACCATTCTGAATGCGGCCAATGAGATGGCGGTGGCGGCCTTCCTGGCTGGCCGGCTGTCATTTCTGGGGATCGCGGATCTGGTGGCGCGGGTGCTGGATCGTCTTGGCGCGCCGCCGGTGCGCGACCTGGATGCCGTGATCGCGCTGGATCAGGTGGCCCGTCGCCACGCTGACGAATGCCTGACCATCGCCTGAACCGCGTGGTCTTTATGGAGGTTGCGCGTGGAATTCCTGCCTGAGCCGTTCCGCACGGTCGTGTCCTTTCTGCTGGTGCTGGGCGTGCTGGTGTTCATTCACGAACTTGGCCACTACCTCGCGGCCCGCTGGCGGGGGGTGCATGTCGAGCGGTTCTCGATCGGCTTCGGGCGGGCGATCGCGACCTGGCAGGACCGACGCGGCACCGAATGGCGCATCGCCTGGCTGCCGCTCGGCGGCTATGTGAAACTGCACGGCCAGGAACGCCCGGAAGATGTCGCCGAGGACGTGCGCGCCGCCTGGCGGGTCGGCGAGACGTTCCATGAAAAGCCCGTGCTGGACCGCGCCATCATCGTTGCGGCCGGCCCCCTCGCGAACTTCGTGCTGGCGGCGGTGCTGTTCGCCGGCATTTTCGCCACGGTCGGCAAGCCGGTCGGCACCACACTGATCGCCGGCGTGGTCGAAGGCTCACCGGCGGCCCGCGCCGGGGTGCTGCCGGGGGACCGTATTCTTGCCCTCGATGGCCAGGCGGTCATGCGGTTTGAACAGGTCCAGGCGCATGTCCAGCCCCGCGCGGGGGTGCCGGTGGAACTGCGAGTCGCCCGCGCGAATGGCCAGGAGGACACGCTGCGGGCGACACCCGAGGCCCGTCCCGGATCGCCCGAAGGGCGGTTGGGGATCAGCGGCGGCGTGCCGGCGTTCGAGCGGATGAACCCGGCCCAGGCCCTGGGGGCCGGAGTGACGCACACCGTCGATGTGTCGGGCCAGACGCTGCAAGGCGTGTGGCAGATGATCTCCGGCCAACGCGGCACCGAAGATTTGGGTGGGCCGCTGAAGATCGCGCAGTTGTCGGGCCAGGTGGCAACAATGGGGATCGCGAGCCTGATCACCTTCATGGCGGTGCTGTCGGTCAACCTCGCGCTGATCAACCTGTTCCCCATTCCGGTGCTGGATGGCGGCCATCTGGTGTTCTACGCGGCCGAGGCGATCCGCGGGCGCCCGTTGCCGCAGCAGGCCGTGGAGTATGGCTTTCGCGCGGGCTTCGCATTGCTGATCGCCTTGTTCGTGTTCGCGACATGGAACGACCTCGCCAGCTTTGGCGTATTCCGTTGGGCGGCCGGACTGTTCGGTTGATCCAGGCCGGGTGATGGCGGGACGTCGGGGTTGGCGCTGCGGGCCGTGGCGGGGTAGTGTCCGGCGCCCGCAACGTCCCGGCCCCGCGCCAGGACCCCGCCAGGAACTTGCCTTGACCCTCAGCCGCGTCCTGCTGTTCGCAGCCTCCTGCGTCGTCACACTGGCCTTGGCAGTTCCAGGCATGGCGCAGCAGCAGCGTCGTGCCGCGCCCGCCGCCGTCCCCTCGGGCGGCGTGTCGGGCATCGACGTGCAAGGCAACCAGCGGATCGAGGCGGAGACCATCCGCTCCTACATGTTGTTGCAGCCCGGCGACCCGATGGACCCGGATCGACTCGACCGCAGCCTGCGCACGCTTTTCGCGACCGGGTTGTTCCGCGACGTGACGGTGACGCCGGAGGGCGGGCGCATCGTTGTGCGCGTGGTCGAGAATCCGATCGTCAACCGCGTCGCCTTCGAGGGCAACCGCAAGGTCAGCGACGACGTCCTTCGGCCCGAGGTGCAGACCCGGCCGCGCGCCGTCTTTACCCCCCAGGGCGCGCAGGCCGACACGCAGCGCATGTTGGAACTCTACGCCAGGCGCGGTCGCTACAATGCGCGCGTCGTGCCCAAGGTGATCGAACTCGACCAGAACCGGGTCGATATCGTCTTCGAGATCAACGAGGGGGATACGACACTGGTCTCGCGCATCGCCTTCGTCGGGAACAACAATTATTCCGACAGCCGGTTGAAGGAGGTCGTCGCGACCCGCGAGGCAGCCTGGTACCGCTTTCTCTCCTCCTCTGACACGTTTGAACCCGAACGGATGGGCTTCGACCGCGAACTGCTGCGCCGCTACTACCTGCGCCAGGGCTATGCAGATGTGAACATCATCAGCAGCACCGCGGAACTGGCCCCCGACCGCAGCGGCTTCTTCGTCACCTATACGATCGAGGAAGGCCCCCGCTATCGCGTGACGCGCAGCGAGACCAGCGGCACGATCCGCGGCCTCGACATCGCCGCCTTGGCATCGGAACTGAAACTTGCCACTGGCGACTGGTACGACGGGGATGCGGTGGAGCGCAGCGCCACGGCCGTCGGCGACCGGGCCAACCGGCTGGGGTTTCCCTTCATCGAGGTCAATCCGCGTATCACCCGCAACCGTGATGCCGCGACCATCGAGGTCGTCTTCGAGGTGACCGAGGGGCCGCGCAACTTCATCGAGCGCATCGACATCGTCGGCAATACGCGCACGCAGGATCGCGTCATCCGGCGCGAATTCCGCGTGGCCGAGGGCGATGCGCTGAATGCGGCGCAGGTGCGCCGGTCGCGGCAGCGGATCCAGGACCTCGGCTACTTCTCGCGGGTGGAACTGAACGCCGCACCCGGCAGCGCGCCGGACCGCGCCATCCTGAATGCCCGTGTTGGCGAACGCGCCACAGGTGAAATCACGCTGGGCGGCGGGTTTTCGACCGATGCGGGCTTCCTGCTCGACTTCGGTATTCGCGAACGCAACCTGCTGGGCCGTGGGCTGGATGCGCGGTTCAACGCCGCCATCGCGCAGCAGCGCAGCCAGGTGGACATCTCGATCACCGATCCATCCTTCCAGGACCGCAACCTCGCGCTTGGCGCCGACGTCTTCTACATCCAGCGCGACCTGCAATCCTTTTCCGGCTACGATGAACGGCGTGCAGGCTTCGTGCTGCGTGCCGGCTTCGAATACAACGAGTTCATGCGCCAGTCGGTGTCCTACAGCCTGGTGCAGCGTGAGATCTACAACATCGTCGCGGGATCCAGCCCCTACATCTTCGAACAGCAGGGCACGTCGCTGGTCTCCCAGG
>JBBRWI010000015.1:0-32496 GCA_038249305.1 Acetobacterales bacterium | reverse complement strand
TGGCCGCAGGGCTGGCGACCATCATCATCCTCGAAGTCCTGAAGCCGCTTTGGCGCAAGCGCCTGATGACCTGATGGCGCCCTGAACCAATCTCGCGGTCGGGCCGGGCTGCTGTTTGGCCTATTTTCAACTGTTGCCATGTGCGCAGACTGCGTCCAACGCCACTCCCGGAACACGCCCCGATGTCCGACACCGCCTACCCCTTGACCCCCCGCAACCGCGTCAAGCGCCTGCATGAGCGCGGGCGCTACGATCGCCAGTCGGTCCACGCCATCCTGGACGCCGCGATGCTGTGCCACATCGCCTATGTCATCGACGGTCAGCCATATTGCACGCCGACAGTGTTTTGGCGCGAGGGCGACCACCTCTATTGGCACGGCAGCAGCGCCAGCCGGATGCTGCGCGCCCAAAAGCCCGGGCTGCCGGTCTGCCTGACCGTCACCCACCTCGACAGCCTTGTCCTGGCGCGGTGCGGCTTCAATCATTCGATGGACTATCGCTCGGTCATGGCTTTCGGAACGGCGGCGATCATCGATGACCCTGATCAGAAGGCGCGGGCACTGTCGGCGATGATCGACCGTTTTTATCCTGGTCGCGACGCCACGCTGCGGCCCAGCACGGCACAGGAATTGAGGGCGACCATGCTGCTGGGCATGGAGATCGAGGACGCCTCCGGTAAAATCCGCACCAAGGGCGTCGGCGATGAGGAGGAGGACTACGCCCTGCCGATCTATGCCGCCCGCATTCCGGTCCGCCAGGTGCTGGGAGAGGTTGAACCCTGCCCGCGCCTGCTGCCCGGGGTGACGCGGCCCGAAGGACTGGCGGGCTTCACGCCGGGGCGTCGGCTCGATGAGGTCATGACCGAAACGGCGGCGCTGGCCTACCCGGATTGAACATGGCCCGCCGGTTGCATGGCGTTAACCTTTCCATGCCCCCCGAGGAAGCCGCCCATGCTCCTGTCCCGTCGCCTGCTGCTCGCTGCCCCCGCCGCCCTCTCGGCCCCGGCCCTCGCCCAGGCGCTGACGCCGGTCCGCTTCACGCTGGACTGGCGGTTCCAGGGCATCCACGCCTGGTACTACCTGGCGCGGGAACGCGGCTGGTTCCGCGAGGCCGGGTTGGATGTGACCATCGACCAGGGCGACGGCTCGGCCAACACCATCACCCGCATCATGGGCAATGCCTATGACGCAGGCTTCGGCGACATGAACGCGATCATTCAGCAGGCAGCAGCCCGGCCGGGGGAACAGCCGGTGATGGTCTACCAGATCTACAACAAGGCGCCCTTTGCGCTGCTGGTGAAGAATTCGACCGGCATCCGCACCATCCAGGACCTGCAAGGCCGCAAGATCGGCGGATCGCCCGGCTCGCCCGCGCTAAGGCTGATCCCGATCTTCGCCCGGCTGAACAACCTGAACCTGGCGCAGAACGAGGTGATAAACATCGCGCCCGCCATGCAGGAACCGATGCTGCTGCGCGGCGGCTTCGACATCGGCGCGGTCTTCACCGTCACGGCCTATATCAACCTGCTGGCCCTGAACGAGAATCCGGACCGCGACTATCGCTTCTTCCTGTTCGCGGACCACGGCATCGACATTTATTCGAACGGCGTCATGGTCTCCCAGCGGTTGCTGCGCGACCGGCCGGCCCAGGTGCGCGGACTGGTCACCGCGATCAACCGCGCCATGCTGGAATGCGGCCGCGACCCTGCGGTGGGCGTGCAGGCGATGCAACGGGTGGACCCGACCTTCAACCTCGATCTTGAGGCGCGGCGGATTTCCTTTGCCTTCCGCACCATCATCGCAACCGGGGAGTCGGTCCGGCTTGGCGCCGGGGACCTTGACGACGCGCGCCTCGGCCGCGCCATCGCGCAGGTCGCCGAGGTCTTCCAACTGCCCAGGACACCCGCCCCGTCGGAGGTGTTCAGCCGCGACTTCCTGCCGCCGGCGGATCAGCGTGTGATGCGGGAAGCCACCACCTGACTGCGCCGGCTTCGGCCGGGGCGCCTCAGTGGGACATCAGCACCGGGATCGTCATGTGCCGCAGCAATGTGCGCGTGACCCCGCCCAGGATGATCTCGCGCATCCGCGAATGACCATAGGCGCCGATCACCAACAGGTCGGCCCCGGTATCGGCGGCCTGGTTCAACAGCACATCGCCGATGCCCACCGCTTTGCCGCTCGCCTGCTTGGTCAGCACGGTCAGACCGTGCCGCGCCAGATGGGTCGCGATATCGGCGCCCGGCACGTCGCCAGGCGTGGTATCGTCTTCGGCATCGACGGTCAGGATCGTGACCGCCTCACCGCCCTGCATCAGCATCAGCGCATCATTCACCGCACGGGCGGATTCGCGGCTGGCGTTCCAGCCGACCAGCGCCCGCCGTCCCGCCGTCTCGAACCGCCCGGCGTAAGGCACGATCAGCATCGGGCGGCCGGAGGTGAACAACGCCTGTTCGATGACCTGCGTCTCGTTCACCTCATCGGCGCGGTCGGGATCGTGCTGCCCGATGATCGCGAGGTCGGCGTAGCGGGCATGCTGCGCGACGGTGGTCGCGGTCATGCCGCTGATCAGTTGCCATTTCCCTGTCAGACCGTCGCGCCGCAGGATCTCCCGCACCCGTGCCTCGACGACCGCGGCCGCCGCCTGCGCATCCTCCTCCATCTTCTGTATCAGGCTGGCGAGTATGCCACCATCACTGAAGCCAGCGGTTGAAGCGACCATCAGGGAGGATGGGAAGGGGTCGATGACGAATAGCGCGGTCAGATGCGCGTCATGCTGGCGCACCAGCGATGCGGCCAGATCGAAGCGGGCGCTGGAGGCCGCGCTGTTATCGACATGGACGACGATGTTCTTCAACGACATCGCTGATCTCCCGATCGCAGCCCCTGGCGTCGCGCCGAACCAGATGGGGCGAAGGTGGTCACGCTCGCACCCCGGCGGGCCAGGCGCCTTGATCCGGCGCAATCGTGGACCAGAGCGCCCGCCCGGCTTGCCGAGACCCCGGACAAGGGCCGATCGTGTCATCATGACTGACCTGACCGACCTCTCCGCCCGCGACCTGGCCGCCCTGATCCGGGCGCGCAAAACTTCACCGGTCGAGGCGACGGCGGCGGCCCTGGCCCGCATCGCGGTCTGGGAGCCACGCCTCAACGCCTTCGCCGCCCCCGATTTCGACCGCGCAATGGACGCGGCACGCGGTGCCGAGAACGCAGTGATGCGGGGCGACCCGCTCGGGCCGCTGCATGGCGTACCGGCAACGATCAAGGATGTGCAGGATGTCGCGGGGTTGCCGACGCGCTGGGGCAGTCGGCTGACCAGCCTCGCGCCGGCCGCGACCGACAGCCCGGCCGTCGCCAGGCTGCGTGCAGCCGGCGCGATCATTCTGGGCAAGACGGCCATGCCCGAACGTGGCTGGGTGGCGCTGTCCGACAGCCCCCTGACGGGAACGACCCACAACCCCTGGCGGCACGGCTTTACCGCCGGAGGGTCGTCCTCGGGCGCCGCAGCCCTGGCGACGGTCGGTGGCGGGGCGTTGCACATGGGGTCGGATGGCGCGGGGTCGGTGCGTCTGCCGGCGCATTTTTGTGGCGTGGTGGGGTTCAAGCCCAGCTTCGGGCGGATCCCCTACCCGCCCGTCGCCGGATCCGGCCTGTCGCACCTGGGCCCGATCACGCGGGACGTCGGCGATGCCGCGCTGATGGCCGCGGTGATGGCCGGACCGCATCCGGCCGATGCGACGACCTTGCCCGGGGGGCTGGAGCCAGCGCTGGGCGCGCCGGATCTGCGGGGGCTGCGCATCGCATTCAGCCCGGCGCTCGGCCACGCGCGGGTGGATGCCGAAGTCGCGGCCCTGGTCGCGGCCGCCCTGCCGGTGTTCGCCGACCTGGGTGCCGAGGTCGTAGCCCTCGACCCGCCATGGGGGCCGCACGGCCCCAAGATCCTCCGCGCGCTGTGGTCGGCGATGATGCTGCCGATCATCCCCGACCGTCCCGAGGATGCCGCGCTGATGGACCCGGGCCTGATCGCCTGTCTGCGCGATGCGGTGGGGCTGCGTTCGGCCGAGGTCATGCCGACCGTCACCGCGCGCCTCGCCTTTGCCGCCGAGGTGAATACCTGGTTCGCCGACACCGGCTTTGACCTGCTGGTCACGCCCTCAGCCAGCGTCGCGGCTTTTCCGACGGGCCGGCTGCAACCCGAACATTGGCCGCCGCATGCCTGGGACTGGCTCGCCTGGGCGGAGTTCTCCCACCCGTTCAACCTCAGCCATGGCCCGGCGATCTCGGTGCCCTGCGGGTTGACCGCGGGCGGGTTGCCGGTCGGTTTGCAGATCGCGGCGGCGCGGCTGGACGATGCCGTGGTGCTGCGGGCCGCTGCCGCGTTCCAGACGGCGCGGCCGTTCGCGCGTGTTCCCCAAACCAGTTGATTCAGACGAACCGATTCAGACGACTTGATACCGCGCCTTGGCCGCACGTTCGATGGCGCCGGCGATCAGCCGGTCCATCTCCAGCCCTATCCGCAGGGTCTGCAGGAAGCGCAGTTCAGCTTGGCTGGCCTCGCCGTCTGCAGCGGCGACCTCACAGGCCAGCAGATAAGCGGTTTCCCGCAGGCGCATCGGCAGGGCATCACGCACCAATCCGGCACCTTGTTCCAGCCCGTCGGGCAGGGCCAAGAGTTCCAGCACGGTTTCGGTGGCGGTCGCGATATTGTGGGGGGCGAAATCGCCAAAGGCCGGCAGGTCGCGCACCAGGCGCGTCATCAGCGCCTGTTCGGAATCGGTCATCGGGCCGTCCGCGGCGCTCATCAGCACCATGGCGGCGATCAACGCTTCCTGTGGGTTGAAGCGGGTGTGGGTCATCGGGGGCCATCCAGATCGGTTGCGGGGTGGCGTGGCACCGCAACCTCGCGGGGTCAATCCGCCACGCCGCCCCCCACGAAACCACGGACGATCTCGCAGGCCGCCTTCAACCCGACCCGTTCCGCCGGCACCGGCAGTCCGGCCAGCACCCGGCTGGGCGCGCGGCGGTCCAGCAGCACGAACACGCCACGGTCATCCGCCGCCCGCACCAGCCGCCCAAAGCCCTGGCGCAGCCTGGCGCGCGCGATGGCATCGTCGTAGCGCGCGGGCCGCCCGCCCGACAGGTGCAGCCGCCTTTCGCGGTGCAGGATGGTCGGGCGCGGCCAGGGCACACGGTCGAACACCAGCAGCCGCAACGACCGCCCGGGCACGTCCACCCCATCGCGCAAGGCATCGGTGCCGAGCAGGCAGGATGTCTCCTCCGCCCGGAACACATCGACCAGGGTGCCGTTGTCCATGGCATCGACGTGCTGGGCGTAAAGCGGGATCCCCGCCTCGGCCAAGGGTCCCGCCAGCAGGGCATGCGCCGCGCGCAGCCGCCGAATGGCGGTGAACAGGCCAAGCGCGCCGCCGCCCGAGGCCAGGAACAGGTCCCGCATCGCGGCCGCGACCGGCCCGGCCTCCAGCCCCACATCCGTCACCACCAGCACCCGGGTCTGGGCGGTGTAGTCGAAGGGGCTCGGCACCGCCGCACGGATCGCCGGGGTTGGCAGGTGAGCAGCGCCGGTCCGCGCCTCGGCCGCCAGCCAGGCGAGGTCGGCATCCTCCTCGGCGGTGTCGCGCAGCGTGGCGCTGGTCACCAGGACGCCGTGGGCACGGGTGGCGACGTGGGTGGCGAAGGGAATCGTCGGGTCCAGCCAATGGCGGTGCAGGCCGGCGTCGATATCGCGCCCCTCGGCGCGGCGCAGGGTCAGCCAATCGACGTAGTTGGGGCGGCTGCCCGGCTCTGGCGCCGCCTCGGCCAAAGTGGCCAGCATGCTGGTCCAGGCGCCGAGCGGCAGCAGTGCGCGGCGCTCGATCCCGGCGGCGGCGGCAGAGATGCGGATGCGGTCGCCAACCTCCAACTCGGCGCCCTCGTCTTCCAGCAGCACGAGCATGGCGGCGTGCAGAGATGCCAGCGGCACGCGCAAGGCGGCCAGGGCTTCGGCCAGCGCCGCCCCTGCCGCGGTCAGTGCCGCCTGCACCGGATGCAGATCGCATTCGGCGTCGTAGCCGGCCTCTGAATCCGTCGCCCGCGCCAGCACCTGCGCCCGCAACGCTGCCAGGAAGGCTTCGGCCGGGTGCGGCAGGTCGCCGAGGGCCAGCCGCGTCTGCCAGCCGGAGGGCGGCAGGGCGCGCGGCGTGGCCTGCAGCGCGGCCGACAGGGCCTCAGCCAGCGCCGGCCGATCGGCGCAGAACTCCTCGATCCGTCGTTGCAGGCCGCGGGCGCGACCGGTCCCTTCGGCGCCGAGCAGCCAGCGGCGAAGTTCGATCATCTCCCACCCCGCGAGCGCCGAGGAAAACGCCCCGTCGGCGGCATCGAACAGGTGGTGCCCCTCGTCGAAGACGTAGCGAAGTGGCGTGCCGGCGTCGCCGTCATCGCCCCCGCCCAGCGCCGCCTGCACCATCACCAGCGCATGGTTGGCGATCACCAGCCGCGCCCCCGCCGCCCGCCGGATACTGTGTTCGACGAAACAACGCTTCCAATGCGTGCAGGCCGAATGGATGCATTCGCCGCGGCGATCCGCGAGGCCCCGGACCTGCGCGGGGTCGAACAACTCGGCCATCCAGCCGGGGAAATCGCCACCCTGAATATCGCCGTCGCGGGTCGCCCCGGCCCAGCGTGCGACCAGCGCCAGCGGCAGTGCCTCGCGGTTGTCGTTCCGCTTGGTCGCATCCTCCAGGTTCAGCAGGCAGAGATAGTTCTCCCGTCCCTTGCGCACCACGATCTTGCGGCGGCGCTCGACCGGGTCCGGGAACAGGCGGGTGGTTTCCTGTTCGATCTGGCGTTGCAGGTTGCGCGTATAGGTGGCGATCCACACCGGGGCGCCGTTGCGTTCGGCCCACAGGTTCGCGGGGGCGATGTAGCCGAGGGTCTTGCCCGTGCCCGTTCCCGCTTCGGCCAGAACCATCGCCGGCGCGCCGGCGGCTTCACGCGGTGCGAACGCGCCGGCGGCGGCGGAGGCATAGTCGGACTGGCTCGGCCGCTGCTCGGCGCCCGGGCCCAGGATGGTTGCCAGGGCACCGCGCGCCTCGGCCGAGGTGACCGGATGGCTGGAGGGGGCGGCAGCCGGTGCCGCATCCTCCCATTCGGGCAGCCGGCGCCAGACGCGCAGCCCCGCCGGATCGGCGCGGGCGGCCTCCCGGCCGAGGGCGGCCATCACCGCTTCGGCCCAGGGCCAGCGGGCGACATCGCGCAGCCGGGCGGCCAGGCTGGCGGCATCGGCGTTGCGGTCAGCCTGCCGGGCGCCGGCCAGTTTGCGCAGAATGGTGGCAGCGATATCCGGGATCAGGGCCGCGGCGGCCTCGTCCGTCGCCGGCATCGCCAGGTCCAGCGCCAGCGCCAGGCCGCGTGGGGTGGGGGCGGCCGGCGATGCGGGCAAGGCGAAGGCGAGCAGTTCCAGCAGGTCGAAGGCGCCACGGATCGGCGGAATGTTCAGCCGTTTTGCGGTGACGCGGGCATGCACCAGCATGGGTGCGGGATGGTCCGCCAGGGCCACCACCATCTCGGCATTGGGCAGCACCAGCACTTCGCCATCGGGGGTCACGAGCACGCTGCGCGCGGCGCCGGCGACCAGGGCGGGGGCGTCGGGCAGCAACAGGCGCGGTTGGGTGCCGGGGGCCATCAACGCGGTCGAACACGCATGGGCAAACGCCGATTCCCTCTGCCCGACCAGATCACACCCGTGGCATATGGCAAGCGTCGTGGAGAATAGCCACAGCAGGGGGCGGGATGGGCCGGTTGGGCGTCTGGCGGGAATGGGCGCACCGCGTGAAACGGGACGTCGTGGCGCTGTGGTTCGCTGCGCGCGATCCCCGGGTGCCTGGGCTCGCCAAGGCGGTCGCGGCCGCGGTCGCCGCCTATGCCCTGTCGCCCATCGACCTGATCCCCGATTTCATTCCGGTGCTCGGCTACCTCGACGACGTGATCCTGGTGCCGCTCGGCATCATGCTGGCGGTCCGGCTGATCCCCGCGCCGCTGATGGCGACGTTGCGCGAGGCGGCCGACCAGGCCGTGTCCCGCCCGGTCAGCCGCGTGGCGGCGGCCGCGATCGTGCTGGTGTGGATCGCGTCCGCCGGGCTGCTGCTGGCCTTAGTCTGGCCGCGTTGAGACTGCCGGGCGCACCCTCGCGCCAGCCGCGGTGCCATGCGTATAACGGGTGATCATGTCAGACCCCTCCTTGCTCACCACCCGTGCCTGGCCCTTCGAGGAGGCGGCGCGCGTCGCCGAACGGCTGCGTGCGACCGGCAAGACCACCGCCCTGTTCGAAACCGGCTATGGTCCCTCCGGCCTGCCCCATATCGGCACCTTTGGCGAGGTCGCGCGCACCACCTGGGTGCGCCGGGCTTTTGCGGCAGCAACGGGCCTGCCCAGCCGCCTGCTGGCGTTTTCAGACGACATGGATGGGTTGCGCAAGGTGCCCGACAATGTGCCGAACCGGGAGATGCTGGCGGGCTTCCTGGGCCGGCCGCTGACCCAGGTGCCGGATCCGTTTGGCACCCACGCCTCCTTCGGCGCCCATAACAATGCCCGGCTGATGGCCTTTCTTGACGGCTTCGGCTTCGATTATGAATTCGCTTCCTCGACCGAATATTACCAAAGCGGTCGCTTCGATGCGGCGTTGCTGCGGATGCTGGCGGTGCATGATGCCGTGCGCGACGCGGTGCGCCCGACGCTCGGCCCCGACCGCCGCGCGACCTATTCGCCATTCCTGCCGATCCATCCGCGCAGCGGCGTCGTCATGCAGGTGCCCGTGGATGAAACCAACCCGGCCGCGGGCACCATCATCTGGCGCGATCCGGACACTTGCGAGCAGTTCGAAACCCCTGTCACCGGCGGCCAGGTCAAGGCGCAGTGGAAGGCCGACTGGGCGATGCGCTGGTTCTCCCTGGGCGTCGATTACGAGATGTCGGGCAAGGACCTGATCGACAGCGTGAAACTCTCCTCGGCCATCGTGCGCATCCTGGGCGCCGAACCGCCCGTGAGTTTCACCTATGAGCATTTCCTCGACGCCGAGGGTCAAAAGATCAGCAAGAGCAAGGGCAATGGGCTGACCATCGACCAATGGCTCGACTACGCCCCGCCCGAAAGTCTCGCCTGGTTCATGTATGCCTCGCCCGGGAGCGCCAAGCGCCTGCATGGCAAGGTCATCCCCCGCGCGGTGGATGACTGGCTGGCCGGGGTGGAGAAACTGCGTGTCACGCCGGACCCGGCCAATCCGGCCTGGCACCTGCATGGCGGGGCCGCGCCCAATACCCGGCCGCCGACCATCGGGTTTGCGACCCTGCTGAACCTGGCCGGGGTCGCCAATACCGACGATCCGGCGCGGCTCTGGGCCTATATCCAGAAATACTATCCCGATGAATCGCCGGAAACCGACCCGGTGCTGGATGGTTTGGTCAGGAACGCCTGCGCCTATTGGCGCGACTGGGTGGCGCCGGAGCGGCGCTTCCGCCGCGCGACGCCGGAGGAGGCGGTTGCAATGCTTGATCTTATGCGTCTGCTGCGCGACAGGCAGGCCGCGTTCATGGCCCTGCCGCCCGGCCCGCAGCGCGAAGCCGCCATGCAGGACACCGTCTATGACGCCGGCCGGCGCGAACCCTTCGCCGTGCCGGGCAAGGACGGCAAGCTCGGAGTCGGCCGCGCCTGGTTCTCCGCCCTCTACGAGGTGTTGCTTGGCAAGACCGAAGGCCCGCGCTTCGGCGGCACCATCGCCGTCATGGGTGTCCCCGAGGCCTGCGCGCTGATCGAGCAACGCCTGGCCGCTGAAACCGGCGCCGCGTGAGCCTGAACTGGCCCAGCATCCGCCGGCACGGGGCCACGGTCTTTGGCCTCGCCTTGCTGGTCGGTGCGATTTTTGTGGTGCAGCGGGAGTTCCGCAGCCTCAAGGTGTCCGACATCACGGCGGCGCTGGAGGCGATTCCGAACCGGACGCTGTGGATCGCGGCGGGCTGGACTGTGCTCGCCTATGCCGTGCTGACGATCTACGACCGGCTCGGATCGGTTTATGCCGGCAAGCCGGTGTCCTATGCGCGTACGTCGCTGGCGTCGTTTTGTGCCTATACGCTGGCGCACAACATCGGCTTCGCGGCGGTGTCGGGGGCGGCAGTTCGGTATCGCTTCTACACCGCCTGGGGGTTGACCCCGGTCGAAATCGCCAAGGTCATCGCCTTCACCTCGCTCACCTTCGGCCTGGGCGGCTTTGCGCTGGGAGGCCTGGTGCTGGTGCTGGAACCGGAGGTGGTGCCCTACTTCGGTACGAACCTGCCGCATTGGGCGATGCAGAGCGTCGGCGTGGCGATGTGGTGCATCGTCGCGTTCTACCTGCTGCTGTCGCGCATAAAACCGCATTTCATCGCCTTCGGGCATCAAATCGACCTGCCCGGGTTCCGGATGGCGCTGATCCAGACCCTGCTCGCCAGCGTCGATGTCGCGGTCACCGCGATGATCTTCTATTCACTGCTGCCGCCGACCGAGGGGCTGACCTTCATCCGCTTCCTCGGCATCTACGTCGCCGCCTATACCGGCGGCCTGCTGGCCAGCATCCCGGGCGGCATCGGCGTGTTCGACGGGGCGATCCTGCTTGGGCTCGCGCCCTACATGCCGGCCGCCGAGGTGGTCGGCGCGCTGCTGCTGTTCCGCCTGTATTACTACATCATCCCGCTGTTCATCGCGGGCGGTCTGTTCATCGCCTTCGAACTCGGCCAGCGGCGCGCGCTGCTGGCGCGGATCGGGCCGATGGCGCGGATCACCGAATCCTTTGAGGTCCCGGTGCTGGCGGGGCTGACCGGCCTGGGCGGGCTGATCCTGCTCTTCATCGGCGCCTTGCCCGTGAAAGGCACGCTGATGGAGGCCTGGGCGGGACCCATCGCCGCCGGCGCGTCGCATTTCGGTGCGTCCCTGCTCGGATCGCTGCTGCTGGTCGGCGCCTATGGGCTGATACGCCGGCTGCGGCTGGCCTGGGGTGTTGCGCTGTTTCTGCTGCTGTCGGGGGCCTTTACCGTCTGGCTGCGTGGCGAGGCCTGGTGGCTCTGGGCGGCCTTTCTGTTCGTCGCGGCGCTGCTGGCGGCCACCCGGCGCGGTTTCTATCGCGATGCACGGGTGCTGGCCGAACCTGTCTCTCCCGGTAGTGCTGCGGCGCTGGCCGGGGGGGCCATCTGTGCGGTGACCCTGGCGCTGGTCGCCTATGGCGGGCCGGTGCGGGAAGAGTCCTGGTGGCAGGTGGTTCTGGCCGATGACGCGCCGGACAGCCTGCGCTTCGCCGTCGGCTTGTGCGCGGTGCTGCTGCTCTTCGTGGCGATGCGCCTGCTGCGCCCGGCGCGCATCCGACCGGTGCCATGGAACGAGGACGCCCGGACGCGGTACGCGGCGCTTGGCGGCACGCCGCCCAGCGGGGCGGAGGCCGCGTTGTTCCTGGAGAATGGACGCGGCGCGCTGGCCTTCGTCCGGCACGACGGCATGTGGATCGCGCTTGGTGATCCGGTGGGCGATGCGACCGCGGTGATCTGGCGGTTCCGCGACCTGTGCGAACGCAATGCGGTGGACCCCGCCTTTTTCGACGTTCGGGAGGATGATCTGCGCGTCTATGGCGACCTCGGGCTGGTGCCGGTGCCGATCGAGGACCGGCCCGGCCGATTCCTGGTGGCCCGTGCGGAACGGGCGGTGCGGGTGGCAGCGGCGCTCGCGTGATGGCGCGTGAAATCCGGCTCAACATGCCGGCCCAGATGGGGCATGACGACCGCTACGACATGGCCGACGAGTTTTTGGATGTCGCCTACGGGCTTTGGCAGCGGTCATGGGATGATGACGCGGTGGTGCGGCGCGATGGCGTCTTCGCCGACCCGAGAAAAATCCGCGCGATCCACCATGCCGGAAAGCAGTTCCGGCTGGATGCGCGGCACCTGTGCGAACCATCGCCGCAGCGCACACCGGTGCTTTACCAGGCGGGTGCTTCCGAACGCGGCCGGGCATTCGCCGCCCGCCATGCCGAATGCGTGTTCCTGAACGGCGGTGCGAAGCCGATGGTGGCGGCGCAGGTCGCTGACCTGCGCGCGCGCTGCCCGCGCCCGTTGCGGGTGTTTCTGGGCGCGACCGTCATCGTCGGGCGAACCTAGGCCGAGGCGCGGGACAAGTTCGAGGACTACCGCCGCCATGCCAGCGTTGGCGGCGCGCTGGCCCATGCCGCGGCATCGATGGGTATCGATTTTTTACGATACGGCCCGGACGATCCGATCGAGGGCACGGGCAACGCCATCCAGTCCAATGTCGTGGCGCAACGGCAGGCGGCCGGCGGTGCGCTGACGCGGCGCAAACTGGAAGCGCAGTTCCTGCTGGGTAGCCGGCAGCCGCCGATCCTGGGAAGTGCCGCGCAGGTGGCGGATACGCTGGAAGCCTGGGTGGACCAGGCCGATGTGGACGGGTTCAACCTGTCGCGCACCGTGATGCCGGAATGCCTGGTCGATTTCATCGATCTGGTCGTGCCGGTGCTGCAGGAACGCGGCCGCTACAAGACCGGCTACGCATCAGGCACGCTGCGGGAAAAACTGTTCGGCGCCGGGCCGCGCCTGGTGGCACCGCACCCGGCCGCATAGCGCCCACTCGGCGCGAATGCTGTTCGCGCGCACGACCTCCGCCCAACGCGCGTGGTCCTGGCGCAGCATGGTGCCGAGTTCCGCTGCCGCGGATGCCCCGAGCGCGAGGGCATGGCGGCGACCCAGTGTCATGGTTTCCTCCCACATGTGTTCCAACCCTGCGACGGCAGGCCGGTCCTTGCCAAGCCGAATCCCACCGCCCGGCCCTTGGCGCGGCCGGATTGCCGGGGGAAACTCTTACGCGCCGGCGATGGAGGATGGGGGATGACGCTTTGGGTTCGCTATGCGTGCGGTGGCGCGGAAGGCTTTGGGGTGCTGGCGGCCGATACGATCCAACCCCACGCCGGCGATATGTTCGCCCAGGCGGCGCCGGTGGGTGATGCGGTGGCCTTGGCCTCGGTCACGCTGCTGGCACCTGTCGCGCCGCGCAATTTCATTGGGTTGTGGAACAATTTCTTCGAGGCCGCCACCAAACAGGGCAACACGATTCCCGCCGAGCCCCTATATTTCCTGAAATCCACCGGCAGCATCATCGGCCCCGACGCCGCGATCCGCGCGCCCGCCGGCTACGCAGGCAAGGTTCTTTACGAAGGCGAACTCGGGCTGGTGATCGGCCAGCGCTGCCACGCGGTGTCGGAAGCGGAGGCCGCCGAGGCCATTTTCGGCCTGACCTGCGTGAACGACGTGACGGCGCTCGATCTGCTGAACGCCGACCCGTCGTTTCCGCAATGGGCGCGGGCTAAAGGCTGCGACAGTTTCGGGCCGATCGGGCCGGCGGTCGCGACCGGGCTGGATTGGGCGTCGCTGCGCGTGCAGGTCGCGCTGAACGGGCGCGTGCGGCAGGACTATCCGCTGGCGGACATGATCATCCCGCCCGCGCGGATCGTGTCGCTGATCTCACGCGAGATGGCGCTGGAGGCGGGCGACGTGATTGCCTGTGGGACATCGGTCGGCGCGCTGCCGATGCGCCCGGGCATGACTGTGGAGGTGACGATCGCGGGAATCGGCACGTTGAGAAACATCTTCGCGCCGTCAGCCGAAGCCTGATCCGGCCGCGGCCGCCACGATCGCCGCAGCATGGACGCCGACGCAGTCGAAGGTCGCCCAGCCGCGATCCCGGCCGTCGAAGGCCAGCGGCATGTCGGCGCCACCCAGCAGGATCGCCTCCGCCGCGGCGCGCCGCCAGGCGGCGCCGCATGCGCCATGCTGCGTTCGAGGTCTTGCCCGCGCCGCGCCATGGCGGCGATGGCAATGGTCCTTCGCCGCCGATGAGGCTTCCCGGCAAGTCAGTAGCAACCCGCCGTGCGCCCACGCGCACGGACCAGCGCGAGCACGGTGCGACAAGTCGGCACGGTCACCTCGACGAGTTCGGCCATTTCGACGATCACGCCCAGCAATGCGTCGATTTCCATCGGCCGGCCGCGTTCCAGGTCCTGCAGCATCGAGGTCTTGTGCGCGCCAACCTCGGCCGCGCCGGCGATCCGCTTGTCCACGTCGATACCGAAGCGCACGCCCAGTGCCTCCCCGATCGCCTGGGCTTCCAGCATCATCGCCCGCGCCACGCCGCGCTGGCCGGGATCGGCGGTCAGCACATCCAGCGTCGCGCCGGTCAACGCGCTGATCGGGTTGAAGGCAAGGTTGCCCCAAAGCTTCACCCACATCTCGTCGCGGATGCGCGGGCGGATCGGCGCCTTGAACCCGGCTGCGATCAGCGCTTCCGACAGGGCCGCGATGCGTGGCGTGCGGCTGCCGTCCGGCTCACCCAGGGTGAACCGATCGCCGTAGGTGTGCTCGATGATGCCGGGTTCCACCACCTCGGCCGCCGGATAAACAATGCAGCCGATGGCGCGCGACGGCGCGAGCAGGTCCCAGACGCGGCCATCGGGGTCGACGCTGCCGACGCGGTGGTCCTCATGCGGACCGGCCAGCTTGTAGAAATACCACCAGGGGATGCCGTTCACCGCGGATACGATGGTCGTCTCCGGCCCCAGCAGCGGCTGCATCTGGGCGGCGGCGCCGGGCAGTGAATGGCCCTTGAGCGTCACCACGACATGGTCCTGCGGCCCTGCTTCCTCGGCCGAGGCTACACAGCGGGGGCGGGTCACGCTCTCCACCCCGTCGCTGCGCAGGATCAGCCCGTTCTGCTGCATTGCCGCAAGATGCGGCCCGCGGGCGATGATGGTGACCTCCACGTCGCCTTTCCGGGCCAGCTTCGCGCCCATCAGCCCGCCGATCGCGCCGGCGCCGAAGATGCAGAGTTTCACGAAACCTCCCTTGGCGTGTGCCTAATTCTGACTACGCAATATGAACGGGTGGTGCCCGATACGAAAGTCCGCCCAGGCCGCGCTGCGCGGTGGACCTGGCGCTGGTCGATATCGATGTGGCCGGCGGATCGCGGCGATCCTGCGTTATCCGCTGGCCTGAACGGGCGCCGTCAGGCCGAGTTTTTCAGCAAGCCCGATCCGCATCAGCTTGCCGGTCGCGCCTTTGGGAATCTCAGCCAGGAACACGACCTTCCTTGGCACCTTGAAATCAGCCAGGTGCTTTGACGCGAAATCGCGGAGTTCGCGCTCGGTCAGCGTCATGCCTTCGCGAAGGACCACCGCCGCCCCCACGTCCTCACCCAGCTTGTCGTGCGGGATGGCAAAAGTCAGCGCCTGGGCGACGGCCGGATGGTCGGACAGGATGCCGTCCACTTCCAGCGGCGAGACTTTTTCGCCGCCACGATTGATCAATTCCTTCAACCGCCCGGTCAGCATCAGGAAGCCGTCGGCGTCGAGCATCCCCTGGTCGCCGGTGCGGAACCAGCCGTTGACGAAGGCCTTGGCATTGGCATCGGGATTGGCTTCGTAGCCTTGGGTCACGTTGGGACCGCGGATCACCACTTCGCCGATCTCGCCCTGCGGCATGATGGTGCCGTCATCATCCATGATCGCGACCTCGGGCCCCGCCGCGCGACCGACGTGGCCTGGCTTGCGCGGACCCTCCAGCGGGTTGGAGGCCATCTGGTGCGACGCCTCGGTCATCCCGTAGGATTCCACCAACGGCACGCCAAAAACCGCCTCCATCTGGCGCATCACCGGGCCGGGCAGGGAGGCGCTGGACGAACGGATGAAGCGCAACCTGGCGCGGGCAATGATCTCGCCATTGCGCTCGGCGCGCGACAGGATCGTCTGGTGCATGGTCGGCACCGCCGTGTACCAGGTCGGGCGTTCCTCATCGAGGAGGCGGAAAAACCGCAGCGCATCGAATCCCGGTGTGCAGCACACCGCCGCCCCGGCACCAAGCGACGACAGCACCGCCGCGATCAGCCCATGGATATGGAACAGCGGCATCACGTTCAGGCAGGCATCGGCCGGCGTCAGCGCCAGCGACGCGCCGATGTGCCGGGCCGAGGCGGTCACGTTCGTCTGCGTCAATGGCACGATCTTGGGCCGCGCAGTGGTGCCCGAGGTGTGCAGCACCAGGGCGATATCGTCGGGGCCGGCAAAGCCTGGATTGGCCGCGGTGCCGGGGGTGCCACCGTCCAGCGTGAAGGCACCGGCACCGGCGGCGGGGTCGGGCACCACCTCGATGATCGGCACGCCGAGGCCGAGCGCCGCGGCGCGCGCCGGCGTTTCCATGCCGCGTGCCACGATCAGCGCGCGCGCCTTGAGGTCGTCGAAGTAGAAGGCGAATTCTTCCTGCTTGTAGCCGGGGTTCAGCGGCGCCGTGGTGGCACCCGCCGCGACTGCGACAAAGACCGCCGCCATTTCGGGCCCGTTCGGCAGCACCAGCGCCACGCGGTCGCCGCGCCCGATGCCATGCGCGTTCAGTGTGGCGACGGTGCGTTCGGCCAGACTGCGCAGGGCGCCGAAGGTCAACGGTGCGCGGCCGTCGGGTGCGCGTATGGCGGGCGCCTCGGCGGCGCCGACGGCCAATAGTTCGACGATGGTGCGGTATTCGATCATTGGCCGTGTATCTTCCTCATGTGCGGACAAGTATGTCGCCTGGCTGCCCAAGGTCAAAGGACCCTGCCTCGACCATGGCGTCATTTGACCCTATGCAGCCAAAAAGGCGCCTGGGGAGCATCACGCCATGACAACCCGCCGCCACATCCTGACTGGGCTCGCGCTGGCCGCGTCCCTGCCGGCCGCCGCACAAGGCACCTATCCCGACCGCCCGATCCGCCTGGTCGTGCCCTTCGCCGCCGGCGGCAACGCCGATCTGGTGGCTCGCGTGATCGGCCAGCGCCTGGCCGAACGCCTGGGCCAGCCCATGGTGGTGGAGAATAGGGCCGGCGCCGGTGGCAGCGTGGGGGCCGAGGCGGTGGCACGCGCCGCGCCGGATGGCTACACGCTGCTGATCGGCTCGAACGGTCCGCTCACGGTCAACGTGCTGGTGCAGGCGCGTCTCGGCTACGACCCGCTGACCGCCTTCCGCCCGATCGGGATCGCCAATCGCGCGGTCCACGTGCTGGTGGTCGGGCCGAACCAGCCGCAGACGCTGGCCGCCTTCATCGCGGCCGCAAAAGCGCGCCCCGGCACCATCGGCGTCGGTACGCCGGGTGCCGGCAGCGCCGCCCACCTGACCCTGGAATTGTTCAACAACGCGACCGGGGCGGAGACGACCCACATCCCCTATCGTTCCGGTGGCGCGCTGGTGCCCGACCTGATTTCGGGCAGCCTGCCGGCGGCGATGGTCGAACTCTCCTCGGTCCTGCCGCTGCATCGCGAAGGCCGCGCCCGCGTGATCGCCGTCGCCTCGGAAGCGCGCATCCCGCAGGTGCCCCAGGTGCCGACCTTCATCGAGGCCGGCGTGCCCGGTTTCCTCGCCGCCAGCTACGTCGGGCTGCTGGCCCCCGCCGGGATTGCCCCGGCCGTCGAGCAGCGTCTATCGGCCGCCCTGACCGCCGTGCTGGCCGAGGAGTTCGTGAAGGAACGCTTCGAGGCCAGCGGCGGCATCGTCGTCACCGGCGCCGAGACCACGCCCGACGGGTTCGCCGTCTTCCTGCGCGAGGAACTGGCCCGCGCCCGCCGCGCCGCGGACCTCGCGGGGCTGAAGCCGGAGTGATCCCCGCCGGCGCCTGCGATTGCCACTGCCACGTCTTTGGCCCGGCGGCGCGATTCCCCTATGCCGAACCACGCTCCTACACGCCGGACGACGCGCCGCTGGCGGCGTATCTGGCGCTGCTCGACCGGCTGGGACTGGCACGCGGGGTGATCGTGCAGCCTTCGGCCTATGGCCGCGACAATGCCGCGACCCTCGATGCGCTGGCCGGCGCGCCGGACCGGCTGCGCGGCGTCGCCGTGGTGGGGGCTGAGGGAACAGCCGCATCGCTGCGCGCGATGCATGCCGCGGGCGTGCGCGGGCTGCGGGCCAATGAGTACCGCCGCGACGGCCAGGCGGCCTATCACGGTGGGGTCCGGCTGGCCGAGATCGAACCGCTGATGCCGGTGATGGCCGACCTGGGCTGGCACCTGCAACTGTGGATCGACGCGCGCGACCTGCCCGCGTTGTTGCCCCGCCTGGCGGCGCTGCCGGTGCCGGTGGTGGTCGATCACATGGGGCGGATGCACCACAGCCATGGCGTCGCCCATCCGGGTTTTGCGGCCCTTGTGCGCGGCGTGAGTGAGGGGCGGCTCTGGGCAAAGGTGTCCGGCACGTATCGCCTGGGTGCCGAGGCGCCCGACTACCTGGCGGCAAAGCCCTTCCACGACGCGCTGGTCGCGGCCAACCCGGATGCGCTCGTCTGGGGCACCGACTGGCCGCATCCGCGCCCGGAAGGCCCGGTGCCGGATGCGCAAAGGCTGCTGGATGTGTTCTGCGACTGGACCCCGGCGGCGGCGCGCCAGAGGATCCTTGTGGATAATCCGGCGCGGCTATACCGGTTCTGAAAGCCCGGTGCTGCCGAAGCCGCCCGCACCGCGCCGGGTCTCGGGCAATGCCGCAACCTCGGCAAAAACCCCCCGCGTCACCGGCGCCAGCACCGCCTGGGCAATGCGCATCCCGCGTTCGACGACAAAGGGCACATCCCCGGCATTCAGCACGATGACCTGCACTTCACCCCGGTAGTCCTCGTCCACCGTGCCGGGGCTGTTGGCGACCAGGATGCCATTCTTCAGCGCCAGGCCGCTGCGCGGGCGGATCTGCCATTCGTGGCCAGCCGGCAGCGCCACCATCAACCCGGTCGGCACCAACGCGCGGCCGCCGGGCGCGATGGTCACGGGCGCGATGACGGCGGCCAGCAGGTCCATCCCCGCCGCCCCGTCGGTGGCGTAGCTGGGCAGGGGCAGGCCCTCGGCATGTGCCAGGCGCCGGACGGCGATGGTGGTCATGCCAGCGCCTCGGCGATGCGGGCGGCCAATCGGGCCGCGACCTCGGGCTTTGGCAGGCGGGGCCAGTCCTCGACCCCCGCGGCCGTAACCAAGTGTACCGTATTGTCCGACCCGCCCATCACATCCCCCGAGACATCATTCGCCACGATCCAGTCGCAGCCCTTGCGCGCCAGTTTGTGGCGCGCGTTCTCCAGCAGGTCCGATGTCTCGGCGGCAAAGCCCACGACCAGCCGGGGGCGCTGCGCGTGGTGGGACAGAAGCGCCAGGATGTCGGGGTTGAGCGCCAGCGCGATGGGGGCCGGCGGCTGGCCCGGCACTTTCTTGATTTTGCCTGCCGCGGCTTGGGCGGGGCGGAAATCGGCGACGGCGGCGGCGCAGACGGCGGCGTCGGCGGGCAGCGCGGCCTCGGTCGCGGCCAACATCTCGGTCGCGGTTTCCACGCGCACCACGGTGACGCCGGGCGGATCGGGGATGGCCACCGGGCCGCTGACCAGGGTCACGCGCGCGCCCAGGGCGGCCAGCGCCGCCGCGATCGCATGGCCCTGGCGCCCGCTGCTGCGATTGGCGATGTAGCGCACCGGGTCCAGCGGTTCATGCGTCGGTCCGCTCGTGACCAGCACGTGGCGCCCGGCGAGGGGCCCAGCGAGGCGGCCAGCCGCCAGCAACGCGCGGATCGCGGCCAGGATGGCGGGTGGTTCGGCCAAACGCCCCAGGCCGGTTTCAGGCTCGGCCATTTCGCCACTCTCCGGCCCGACGAAGCCGATGCCGCGCGCGCGCAGCAGCGCGACATTGGCCCTGGTCGCCGGATGCGCCCACATCGTCGGGTTCATCGCCGGCGCAACCAGCACGGGGCGTGTGGTCGCCAGCAGCACGGCGCCCGCCAGATCCGCCGCCAAGCCGGCGGCCATCCGGGCCAGGACATCGGCCGAGGCAGGGGCCACCACCACCGCATCGACCGCGCGGGCGAGGCGGATGTGGCCGCCCGTGGCCTCCTGCTCAAGCGACCACAGATCGATCATCACCGCCTCGCCGCAGATCGCCTGCAAGGCATGCGGTGTGACGAACTGCGCCCCGCCGGCGGTCAGCACCGGCGTGACCCGTGCCCCGTCGCGCCGCAGCAGGCGTGCGAGTTCGAGCGCCTTGTAGGCAGCGATGCTGCCGGAAACGATCAGCAGCAGATGGCGGCCCGTGAGCATGACGGCAAGCCTAGAGCAATATCGGATCAGATGGAATCATCTGATCCGATTTCCTGCTCTGGATTCAACGGCTTCTAGAGCACGATCGATCCACTTGGATCGATCGTGCTCTAGCCGCCGGCGCCCGCCCGGGCGAGGGGGGCCGAGAGATAGGCGCGGACGGCCGGTTCCTCGGTCAGGCCGACGGCCCTCTGGCGGGCCAGGCTACAGCCGCCAGCCCGAATGGATCGCGACGATGCCGCCCGACAGGTTGCGATAGGCGACATTGGCGAAGCCGGCGGCGCGGAACATGGTCGCGAGGGTTTCCTGATCGGGGAACATGCGGATGCTTTCCGCCAGGTACCGGTAGCTGTCGCCATCCTTGGCGACCCGCTGGCCGATCGCCGGCAGCGCCTTGAACGACCAGGCATCGTACAATGGTTGCAACGGCCCGATCGCGAGTTTGGAGAATTCCAGCACGCAGAATTTCCCGCCCGGCCGCAGCACGCGCAGCGCCTCGGCCAGCACCGCGCCCTTGTCGGTGCAGTTGCGCAGCCCGAAAGCCATGGAAACCCGTGTCACGGACCGGTCCGGCAGCGGCATCTGTTCGGCATCGGCGCAGACGAAGGACAGCCCGGCCATCAGCCCGCGCGACAGCGCCCGCCCCTGGCCGACGTTCAGCATGCTGTGGTTGATGTCGGCCAGGACCACCGACCCGGCGCCACGCTCACGCGCCAGGAAGGCCACGTCCCCGGTGCCGGCTGCCAGGTCCAGCAGGCTATCGCGCGGCCCGGCCCCGATCGCGTTCACGAAGATCCGCTTCCAGACCCGGTGCAGGCCGAGCGACATCAGGTCGTTCATCGCGTCGTAGGACGGCGCCACGCTGTCGAACACGGCCCGCACCAGGCGGGCCTTGTCGGCCCGGGGCACGTCGCGGAAACCGAAATCGGCGGTGTCGGGATTGTCCATGCCGGGAGATATAGCGTCGCCCGGCGTTTCCGGTAAGCAAGGCCCCATGCCTGAACTTCCGGAAGTCGAGACGGTGATGCGCGGCCTGGCTGCGGTGATGCAGGGCCGGGTGATCGCCGCCGCCGAGACCCGGCGCGAGGGGTTGCGCTGGCCGTTCCCGCCGGGCCTCGCGTCGCGGCTGACCGGTGCCCGGGTGCTGGGCTTCCGCCGGCGGGCGAAATTCATGCTGATGCGCCTGGACCCGCGCGGCGGCAGCGGGGGCGGCGACAGTGTGATGATCCACCTGGGCATGTCGGGCCGCATGGTGGCGCGCGGCCCGGCGTTTACCGCCGCTTCGCTCGGCCCCCAGGGGGCCGTCAGCGATGCACGCGGCCACAACCAGCCGCCCGAGGCGCATGAGCATGTCGTGCTGGTGCTGGACGACGGCACCCGAATCGGTTTTGTCGATCCGCGCCGTTTCGGCTCGGTCGATCTGGTGCCTACCGCGACCGAGGACGACCATCGCCTGCTCCGGGACCTCGGGCCCGAACCGCTGGACGACGCCTTTACCCCCGCCATCCTGGGCGCGGCGCTGGCGGGCCGGCACACCCCTATCAAGGCTGCCCTGCTGGACCAAAAGCTCGTCGCTGGCCTGGGCAACATCTACGTGGCCGAGGCGCTGTTCCGCGCCGGTATTTCGCCCCGCCGCCTGGCCTTTACCGTCGCGGGGGCGCGGGCGGTGCGGCTGGTGCCGGCGATCAAGGCGGTGCTGACCGAAAGCATCGGCGCGGGCGGGTCGTCGCTGCGTGACTACGTGCGGGCGGATGGCGAGATCGGCATTTTCCAGGAAAGCTTTGCGGTTTATGGGCGTGCGGCAAAGCCCTGTCCGGGCTGCCCCGGCCTGCCCGGCTGCGCCGGGGTGCGGCAGATCACCCAATCGGGGCGCAGCAGCTTTTTCTGCCCAAAGCGCCAGCGTTAGGCCGCCTGGGTTTAGGCCGCCTGGGTTTAGGCCGCCTGGACGCCCTTGCTGGTCGAATATTCGAAGTGCAGCGCCTCGCCCGGGAACACCCGCGGGTGGATCGCATGCGCCGCCATCGCGGCTTCGGAGAAGCCCTGCAGGATCAGCTTCAGCTTGCCGGGATAGGTCGCGATATCGCCGATGGCGAAGACGCCGGGGATGTTGGTCTCGCAGGTCGCGGAGGTCACCGCGACGTGGTTATGGGTCAGCCCCAGGCCCCATTCGGCGATCGGGCCCAGTTCCATAGACAAGCCGAAAAAGGCCAGCAAATGGTCGGCGGGCAGGGAGCGCACCTCGCCCTTCAGGGTCGCGACCTCGACGCCGCGCAGCACCCCGGCGTCACCGACCAGGCCATGCAACTGGTAGGGGACGACCATCTCAACCTCGCCCCGCGCGGCGGCGGCTTCCAACTGGGCGACCGATTCGGGGGCGGCGCGGAATTTTGGTCGGCGATGCACGAACATCACCTTGGCCGCGATGTCTTTCAGGCTCAGCGCCCAGTCCACCGCCGAATCGCCGCCGCCGGCGATGACCACGGATTTGCCGCGGAAATCTTCTCGCTTGCCGACGAAATAGCGCACGCCGCCGGTGCCCTCGAAGGTCTCGATGCCCGGCAGGGGGGGGCGGTTCGGGCCGAACGCGCCAGCACCGGCGGCGATGACGACCGCCTTGGCGCGGACGGTTTGCCCCGCGCTGGTCGCGAGTTCGAGCCGGCCGCCGCCAAGGTCGGCCAGCCGCTCAACCCGTTGCCCCAGCAGCATGCGCGGGGCGAAGGGGGCAATCTGGCGTTGCAGCGCCGTGATCAGGTCGCCGGCGGCGATCGCCGGGTGCGCCGGGATGTCGTAGATGGGCTTTTCCGGATACAGCGCCGTGCATTGCCCGCCCGCCGCGTTCAGCGCGTCGATCACCGTGCAGCGCATCTTCAACATGCCGCATTCGAACACGGCGAACAGCCCGACCGGCCCCGCCCCGATGATCGCCACATCCGTCTCGTGCATCATGCCACCCGCTTTGCGTTCTGCCGCACATAGGGTGGGTTGCGGCGCCCGGCCAGCCGCGCTTGCCAGGGGTGGCCCTCGCCCCCAGACTCAAACCACATGAAATTCCCCTGTGTCATCGCGCTCCAAAACCTCGCGGCGACCGAGGCGCTGGCGGCCACCTGCGCCGCCCTGGCGCGGCCGGGCGATGCGATCCTGCTGGACGGCCCGATGGGCGCCGGCAAATCGGCCTTTGCCCGCGCCTTCCTGCGCGCCGCCAGCGGCAATCCGGGGCTGGAGGTGCCATCGCCCACCTTCACCCTGGTCCAGCCCTATGACCTGCCGGCCGGCCCGGCGCATCATTTCGACCTCTGGCGCCTGGCCGGCCCCGACGACCTGCTGGAACTGGGCTGGGACGAAGCGCTGGCAGGCATCGTGCTGGTGGAATGGCCGGACCGGCTCGGCGCCCTGCGGCCCGCCGACGCGCTGGAGGTGGCGTTGACCCCGGGCGAGGGCTGCAACCGGACCGCCCGCCTGACCGGCTGGGAGGACCGCCTTCGATGACCCGCGCCGAGGCATTCCTGGCAGCGCACGGCTTTGCCGGCGCCGCGCGGGAAAAACTGCGACAGGATGCGTCCCGCCGCGGCTACACCCGTCTGGCGGGCGGCCCGGCGCCGGCGCTGCTGATGAATGCGCCGCCGCCCGAGGATGTGCGCCCCTTCGTCGCCGTGGCGCGGCACCTGCTGGCGCTCGGCCTCTCCGCCCCGCGCATCCTGGCCGAGGACGCGGCCGCCGGCTTCCTGCTGGTCGAGGATCTGGGCGATGCCACCCACGCCGCCTTGCTTGATGCCGGGGCGCCGGCCGCCCCGCTCTACGCCCAGGCGGCCGAGGCCCTGGCGGCCCTGCACGCGGCCCCGCCGCCGCCCGGCCTGCCGGCCTGGGACATACCGGCCATGGCCGTGGCGACGGCGGCGACGTTCTGCGACTGGTGGTGGCCCGCGACCTATGGCCAGCCGGCGCCGGAGGCCGTGCGCCAGGGCCTGGGACAGGCGCTTGGCGCCATGCTGGCGCCCTACGCGGCCCAGCGCTTCGTCCACCGCGACTTCTTCCCGGCCAACCTGCTGGACCTGCCCGCCCGCGCCGGCCCCGCCCGCACCGGCATCATCGACTTCCAGGACGCGGCGCTGGGCCACCCGGCCTATGACCTGGTCAGCCTTGTCGAGGACGCGCGCCGCGACGTGGCGCCCGACCTGCGCGCGACGACCGTCGCGCGCTATCTGGCGCTCCGCCCCGAGGTTGATGCGCGGGACTTCCGCGCCGCCATGGCGGCCCATGCGGCGCAACGCCACCTGCGGGTGGCGGCCCTTTGGGTGCGATTGGCGCGGCGCGACCGGAAGCCCGGCTATCTGGTCCATGGGCCGCGCTGCTGGGCGTTGCTGGAAGCGGCCCTGGCGCACCCCGCGGCGGCGCCGCTCGCGGCCTTCCTCGATGCCACCGTCCCCGTTGCGCTGCGTCGCAACCCGGTCACTTTGGGGACGGCGCCGGACGCGCTAAGCAGCCCCGCACCCCGGGAGGACTCCGCCGCGTGACTGCCTCGCTGATCCTGACGCCCGAAGCGCCCCCCGGCATCCTGCTGACGCATGCGATGGTCCTGGCGGCGGGACTGGGCGAGCGCATGCGGCCGCTGACCGAGACCACGCCGAAACCGCTGCTGACCTTGTCCGGGCGCAGCCTGCTCGACCACGCGCTGGACCGCGCGGCCGAGGCCGGGATAGCCCAGGCCGTGGTGAACGCGCATTGGCTGCCCGACCAGGTCGCTGCCGCCTGCGCCCCGCGCGAAAACCCGACCGTCACCGTGTTGCGGGAACAGGCGCGGTTGGAAACCGGCGGCGGTGTCTTCGCCGCCCTGCCTTACCTGGGCGACGGGCCTTTTGCCGTGATCAACGGCGATGCCTACTGGCTCGACGGGCCGCGCTCGGCGCTGGCGCGGCTGGCCGCCGGCTTCGATCCTGACACGATGGATGTCCTGTTGCTTCTGGTTCGCAGCGCGACGGTGGAGGGCGAGGTCGGGCGTGGCGATTTCATGCTCGATCCCCTGGGCCGCCCGCGCCGTCCGCGGGAGCGGGAGATCTGCCCCTACATCTTCTCCGGGGTGCAGATACTGGCGGCCAACGCCTTTCGCGACGCGCCCGATGGTCCGTTCAGCCTGAACCTGATCTACGACACGGCGATCGAGGTCGGGCGTTGCTTTGCCCAGGTGCATGACGGGGTGTGGTTCCACCTGTCCACGCCGGACGACCTTTTACGCACCAAGACCCTCCTGGCCGGCGCTTTGCCCAGGCGGATTTTTTGACGCGGCTGTCACTTTTCAGCATCCCGGCGCACGCCGATTTCCTGGGCAGCCTGGCGGCCGGCGTGCTGGTGCGGCATGGCGGCGACCCCAGGATGCTCGCGGCCAGCACCATCCTGCTGCCGACGCGCCGCGCCGCGCGGGCGTTGCAGGCAGCCTTTCTTAAGGCAGCCGGGGTCGGCGCGCCGGCCATGCTGCTGCCGCGCATGCGCGCACTCGCCGGGCTGTCGGTCGAGGATGCGGACGAACTCGCCTTGCCGGCGCTGCTTGACCTGCCGCCCGCGGTCGATCCGGCGCGGCGCCTCGCCGTGCTGACCGCCTGCGTGCTGCGCCTGCCCGCGCATCTGGGCGGCCCGGGCACCGCGCCGCAGGCCTGGGCCATGGCCGCCGACCTCGCGCGCCTGATGGATGAGATCGCCTTGGAGGACGCCGACCCGGACCGCCTCGCAACCCTGGTGCCCGAGGAATTCGCGATCCACTGGCAGATCACGTTGCGCTTCCTGACCCCCTTGCTGGATGACTGGCGCGGCTGGCTGGCTCAAGAGGGGCTGATGGACATCGGCGCCCGCCGGGTCGCTGCGTTGCGCGCGCAGGCCGAAGCCTGGGCCGTCGATCCGCCGAAGGACCCGGTGATCGCCGCGGGCATCGGCGCCGGCGGCACCATTCCCGCCGCCGTGGCGCTGTTGCGGGTGGTCGCCGGGCTGCCGCAAGGGGCCGTGGTGCTGCATGGCGCGCCGGATGCCATAACCGGGCTGGAGGCGGCCATCCACGACGCACCCACCCATCCGTTGCATGGCCAGATGCGACTGCTCGGCGACCTTGGCGCCGGCACCGCCGACCTCGCGCCCTGGCCGAGCCTCGTCGCGACCACGCCACCCGATCGTGCCGCTTTGCTGGGGCTGGCGCTGCGCCCGGCGATCGGCCTGGCCCTGCCCGACTGGCGCGCACCCGACCCCATGCGCTGGGGCGCCGCGATCCGGGGCCTGGCCATCATCACCGCCCCGGATGCCCAGGCCGAAGCCGCCGCCGTCGCGTTGGCGTTGCGTGAGGCGCTGGAAACGCCCGAGGCTTCGGCGGCACTGGTCACGGCCGACCGGGATCTCGCGCGCCGGGTTTCGGCTGAACTGCTGCGCCATGGCGTGGTGGCGGATGACAGCGCGGGCCAGCCCTTGGCCGAAACCCCCGGCGGCGCCTTCCTGCGGCTGATCGCTCGCGCGGTGGCCGAGGATTTCGCCCCGGTGCCGCTGCTGTCCTGCCTCAAGCACCCGCTGGCGGCGGGGGGCATGGCGCGGCTTGCGTGGATCGCGGCGGTGCGACTGATGGATCGCCTGGTGCTGCGCGGGCCGCGCCCGGCGCCGGGCCTGGCCGGGTTGCGGGCCGCAATCCCGCGCTCAGGCGAAGAAGCCGGTCGCCTGATGCCGCTGCTCGACGCGCTGGATCGCGTCTTTGCTGGCTTCGACCGCCTGCCCCACGCACCCGCCGCACCGCCCGCCGATCTGCTGGCGGCGCAGATGGCGACGGCCGAGGCCCTCGCCGCGACCGATGACCGCGACGGCGGATTGCGGCTTTATGCCGGCGAGGAAGGCGAACCGCTGGCGCTGCACCTGGCCGCGCTGGAACCGGCCATGGCTGCGCTGCCGCCGATCGCGCCCAGTGCCTGGCCGGCCCTGTTCGACGCCGCCCTGGAAGGCCCGCTGGCCCCCGCCATCCGTGCCGCTCGGGGCCGCAACCCGCATCCGCGCGTCGCCATCCTTGGCCTGATGGAAGCGCGGCTGCAACGCTTCGACCGGGTGGTGCTGGGGGTCCTGGAGGAAGGCATCTGGCCCGCCGCGACCGACCCCGGCCCCTGGCTGTCACGGCCGATGCGCCAGCAGTTCGGGCTGCCGCCGGCCGAGGCGCTGATCGGCCGCCAAGCCGCCGATTTCCTGCTGCTGGCAGCGTCGAGCGGCGAGGTGGTGCTGTCGCGCGCCCGGAAACGCGGCGGCGCGCCCACGCGGCCGGCGCGCTGGCTCACGCGGTTGACGACGTTCCTGGACGGGCAGGGCGTGGCGCTGCCGGAGCATGACGCGACCGGCTGGGCCGCGGCGCTGGATCGGGTCGCGGCGCCCCGTCCGCGGCCCCGCCCGGCACCAAACCCGAAGCCCGAACTGCGCCCCGATACGTTGAACATCACCGAGGTCGAGGCGCTGATCGCCGACCCCTACGGCTTCTACGCCAGGCGGATGCTGCAACTGCGCCCGATGAACCCGCTGGATGCGGCGTTGGGCGCGGCCGAATTCGGCACCGCGTCCCATGCGGCCCTGGCCACCTGGGCACAGCGGCTGGACGGGCGCCCCTGGCCGGGGGTCGAGGCTGCCACCGCGCTGTTCGCCGAGGCGGCCGAGAAAGCGCTGGAGCAGCATACCGCCCGTCCCGCCCTGGTCGCCTTCTGGCGGGCACGGCTCGACCGGATCGGCGCCTGGGTCGCAGCCGAGGAGGATGCCGCCCTGCCCGCCCGCCGTTTCGCCGAAATCTCGGGCGAGATCGGCCTGGGGCTGTCGCCCGAGGTCACGCTGAAGGGCCGCGCTGACCGGATTGACCTGCTGCGCGGCGGCGGTTTGGCGCTGATCGATTTCAAGACCGGCCAGATGCCGAACAAATCCCAGGTCAACGACGGCCGCCGACCGCAACTTTCGCTCGGGGCCGCGATGATCGGCCGTGACGGGATGGCGGCGTTGAATGCGGTGCCGGGCGAGCAGGTGGCACGGCTGGAGTACCGCCGGATCACGGGCGGCACCGAGCCGGGCGAGGTCGGCCAATGCGCCGAGGGCGTGGCCCAGATCGGCGATCTGGCTAACAAAGCGCTGGACGCGACGGCGGCGCTTGCCCAGTCCTTCCTGCGCGAGGATCGGCCGTTCCTCGCGCGCCCGCACCCGAAGCGCGTGGCGGCCGGCGATGCCTATGCCCATCTTTCGCGGGCCGCCGAATGGGGTGCGGCGGAGGAAGAGGGATGAGCGAGGCCGCCCGCGGCCGCGCCGCCGCCGCCCAACGCCAGGCCTCGGACCCCGCGGTCTCGGCCTGGGTCGATGCCTCGGCCGGGTCGGGCAAGACCAAGGTGCTGACCGACCGCGTGCTGCGGCTGCTGCTGGAACCGGGGCAGCGGCCGGAGCGGTTGTTGTGCCTGACCTTCACCAAGGCCGCGGCGGCCGAAATGGCGAACCGGCTGAACGCGCGGCTGGGCGGCTGGGCGGTGGCGAGCGATGCCGCGCTGACCAGGGACCTCGTCGAACTGACCGGCAACCGGCCCGACGCCGACATGCTGCGGCGGGCACGAAAACTCTTCGCCGATGTGCTCGACCTGCCGGGCGGCATGCGGATCAGCACCATCCATGCCTTTGCCCAGGGGCTGTTGCGGGGCTTCCCGATCGAGGCCGGCCTGCCGCCGCGCTTTCGCGTGGCCGAAGATGCCGAGCGCCTGGCGATCACCGCCGCCGCGCGCGATGCCGCCCTGTCCGGCGATGGCGCGCCGTATAAGGCACTGGCGCAACTGGCCGGCGAGACGGATGGCGCGACGCTGGACCGCGCCATCGGCGATGCCCTGCAAAAGGCCAGGCCGCTGCCGAAGGACGCGGTCGCCCTGGGCGCGCTGACGGCGGCATTGAGCGATTGGCTCGGGATCGACCCCACGGACGACGAGGACCGGGTGCTGGCGCGCACGGCCAGGGTGCCCGACGCGGCGCAGCGCGCGGCGGCGGCGCTGGTCAATGCGCGGACCCCGACCGAGCGCGGCCTGGGCGAAACCATGCGCACCTGGCTGGCGCTGCCGGTCGCGGCGCGCGCCGCCCGGCTGGACGACTGGTCCGACGCGCTGCTCACCCAGAAAGGCGACGTGCGCAAAGTCCTGGAAAAAGATCCGGCCTTCCCCGCCGAGGCCGGGCGGCTCAAGGCGCTGCGGGCGGTGCAGGCGGCGCTGCGCCTGCGCGCGACCACCACCGCTTTCGCCGCCCTCGCCGGCCCGGTCCGCGCCGCCTACGACCGGCGCAAGGCCGTCGCCGGGCTGCTTGACTTCGACGACCTGATCGCCGCGGCGCAGGGGCTGTTGCGCGATCCGGGCAGCGCCTGGGTGCTGTTCCGGCTCGATGGCGGCCTGGACCACCTGTTGCTGGATGAATCGCAGGACACCAACGCCGCACAATGGGCCATCGCGGGCGCGCTGGCCGGCGAATTCTTCGCCGGGACCGGCCCGCGCGAGGCCGTGCGCACGATCTTTGCCGTGGGCGACCCGAAGCAATCGATTTTTGCTTTCCAGGGCGCCGACCCGGCCGGCTTCACGCGCGAGAAGGCGCATTTTTTCGCCGCCGTGACCGCCACGGGCCAAAGATTCGAGGAAGTGGCGCTGGACGTGTCCTTCCGCTCCACCGCCCCGGTCCTGGCGCTGGTCGATGCGGTGTTCATCGCCCCTGACGCTGCCGAGGGCGTGACCGTGCCGGGCACCCTCAGGCATGTGCCCGACCGCGCCGGCCAGGCCGGGCAGGTCGAGCTTTGGCCGTTGCTGCTGCGCCAGAAATCGCCCGCACCGACGGCGTGGGAGGTGCCGCGCGATCCGGTCACCCTGCCCGACACCATCGGCCAATGCGCCGAGGCGGTCGCCGGCCGCATCGCCGCCATGATCGGCACCGAAATGCTGCCCGCCCGTGGCCGCGCCCTGCGCGCGGGCGACGTGCTGGTCCTGGTGCGACGGCGGCACGCGGGGTTCCTGGCGGCGCTGACCCGTGGGCTGAAAGCACGGGGCGTGCCGGTCGGCGGGGTTGATCGCATGGCGCTGACCGAGCAATTGGCGGTGATGGACCTGCTCGCGCTATGCGACGTGCTGCTGCAACCGGACGACGACCTGGCGCTGGCCACGGTGCTGACCTCGCCGCTGGTGGGGCTGGACGAGGACGCCCTGTTCGCGCTCGCGCATCGGCGCACCAGCAGCCTCTGGGCCACGCTGATGACGCATCGTGCCGGGGAAGCACCGCTGACGTCGGCGCTGGCCGGGGCCGCCGATTGGCTGGCACGCGTGGCCGCGCGTGCCGCCGGCGCAACGCCGCACAGCCTGCTGGCCGGGTTGCTGGCCGAGGATGGCGCGCGCGCCCGCCTGCTGGCACGGCTGGGGCCGGAGGCTGCCGACCCGCTGGACGAATTGCTGAACGCGGCGCTGGCCGATGAACGCCGCAACCCGCCCGACCTGCAGGGCTTCCTGCACCGCTTGCGCGGCGCCGGTGCGACGGTGAAGCGGGAGGCCGAAAGCGGCGCCGATGCCGTGCGCATCATGACCGTCCACAACGCCAAGGGCTTGCAGGCGCCGCTGGTCATCCTGCCCGACGTGGGGCCCGGCGGGCGGCTCGACACGCTGACCTGGGCCGAGCATGCCGGCACCACGCTACCGATTTTCGCGCCTCGCCCGGCCGAGGCCCGCCGCGCGACGGCCTATGCGGCGCTCGGCGCAGCCCGCGCCGAAGCGACCGCGCAGGAGGAGAACCGCCTGCTTTATGTCGCGCTGACCCGCGCCGAGGACCGGCTGATCGTTTGCGGCTGGCAGCCGGCCAAGGGCACTGCCGACTGGCATGCCAAGGTCACGGCAGGGTTTGCCGCCCTGGCGGGGGTCGAGGAGGTGCCCTTCGACTGGGCGCCGCCGGGCAGCGACGCAGGGGGGCGGGCGGTGCTGCGCCTGACCTCTGGCCAGACCGATCCGCCGCGCGGGGAGCGCGCGGCGGATCGTGGAGCCGAGGCCAGTCTGCCCCCCTGGGCCACCACCCCCGCCGCCGACGAGGCGCCGACCTTCCCGCTCGCGCCCTCCGGCCTGCCGGGTGAGGAGGAGACGCCGGCCGCCGCCCCGCATGGCAAGCCCGATCCGCGCGGTGAGCGGTTCCGCCGCGGTCGCCTGGTCCATGCCCTGTTGCAGCATTTGCCCGACCACCCGACCGCCGCCCGCGCCGCCGTCGGCCGCTCCTGGCTCGCCCGGCCCGGCCAGGGCCTCGACCCCGCGACCCAGGCCGGGGTGCTGGCCGAGGCCCTGGCAGTGCTCGAACACCCGGGCCTGGCCGAGGCCTTCGGCCCGGACAGCCTGGCCGAAGCGCCGCTTGCGGGCCGTATCGGCGGGCGGTTGCTGGCCGGGCAGGTGGACCGGCTGCTGATCACCGACCACCGCGTGGTCGTGGTCGACTACAAGACCAATCGCCCGCCGCCCGATCATGCGGAAGCGGTGGCGCCGGTCTATCTGCGCCAGATGGCGGCCTATCGGGCGCTGCTGCGCCAGGCTTTTCCCGGCCGGGCGGTCGAGGCCTGGCTGATCTGGACCTACGGCGCGCGGTCGATGCCGCTGCCCGCCGCGTTGCTGGATGCGCACGAGCCATGACCGAACGGCGGGTGACATCGCTGCGGCTGATCCTGCCGTATCTGCGGCCCTATGCGGGGCGTGTCGCGCTCGCCGGGGCGGCGCTGCTGACCGCCGCGGGGCTGGTGCTGGCGCTGGGGCAGGGCTTGCGCTTCCTGATCGACGACGGCTTCGGCGCCGGCCAGGCGTTGAACCGGGCGGCGCTGATCATGTCGGGCGTGGTGGCGGCCCTGGCCGGGGCAACGGCGCTGCGCTTCTACTTGGTGTCCTGGCTGGGCGAACGGGTCGCCGCCGACCTGCGCCGGGCGGTGTTCGACCACATCATCGGCCTGTCGCCGGAATTCTTCGAAACCGCGCGCACCGGCGACATCCTGTCGCGGCTGACCGCCGACATCGCGTTGCTGCAGGCGCTGATCGGCTCGGCGATCTCGATGGGCCTGCGCAACGTGCTGACCGCGACGGGCGGCTTCGTGATGCTGTTCCTGACCAGCCCGAAGCTTGCGGGCATCGTGCTGGTGGTGGTGCCCGTCGTGGTGGTGCCGCTGGTGCTTTTTGGTCGGCGTGAACGGCGGCTGTCGAAGACGGCCCAGGAACGGGTCGCGGACCTGGCGGCGACGGCCGAGGAAACCCTGAACGGGCTGCGCACGGTCCAGGCGTTCACCCACGAACCGCTGGACCGGGCGCGTTTTTCGCGTGAGATCGAGGGTTCG